>JAWUXU010000129.1:0-56219 GCA_034111145.1 Paraglaciecola sp. | reverse complement strand
ACTCTACTGCCTACATGAACATCAAAATACTAGCCCCAAAAAATATTTCTTGATGTCTGATTTGGCTATCATCGTTCTTTAGTCTATAATTTTGAGTATGAAAACCTGTCCATTAAAAAATACTAAGTAATTGTTTTTAATGAATATTCAACCTGCCTTATATATCTACTAAATAGCACAACTTTCCAATTTGTCAATTAAATAAGTTTCGGGCTTGTCCAACAATAGGATTAAGTCGCGGAAAAAGCTCGCGACCTATCCTTATTTATTAGGTGCCATTGCGCTTTTGCCGTTTACTAGCCAATTGCCAACCATACCAACATGCCGGTAGCATTACTGCCGGACTTGCTACAGCATTAAATTCGCCCTCGATAATTCCAAATATGAGAAAAAGAACGGAACAAATACCAAAGACAACTCAATCTACTTTTATAGCAATTGGGGATAACAAACTACCATGCGGTTTCGGTTTGTTGAATCTAAGCCTAAAAGATAATTGTCCAAACCAATAAGCTAATAAATAAATTACAAGAGAATTACAAGGACACACATTGTAAGAGTGCAAGACAATCGGCTTTGCCGATACCGCTTTGGTGGCTGTGCCACTGCTTTTCCGCCATTTTTTGCGGTTAAGAACTTTAGTTGCGGCGGCTTCTTTTTGGTTACTTTATTCTTAGCTGTAGAAGAAAAAGTGACTGGCTCGAAAGGATGCGAGTCAAAAACCATCAGCGGACGCCGCGCGGGACGATGGCGCGCAGCGTCTTTGTATCTTAAAAAACTCGAGGGCAATGCTCTTTTTCCAATTATCAAGAAAATTTTCAGGTCGTTTGCACTTGCTCCCGGTAAGTGGAAGCCGCCAGGAGCAAACTCAATTAGCATCCATATTAATTGCCCTACTGAATTCACAAAATAATCAGCGAGCTTTGAGTCGAGGGGAGGGCAAGAGCATCGGCTTTGCCGACTAAAGGGGTTGCTTCGCAATTAATTATCATGGATTTCCTGTTAATTTCTAGTTGATTTTTACCGTTAGCCGCCAATTTGACTATCCAGAAATAACATGATTTCATTAAGCGCTTTTAAACGTCCTTTGCGGGTCAGAAGATAATGATTCTCACCATCAAGCTCGACGTACTTGACCGTTTTATCACTGGACTTTAATTCGCTGTACATCCTTTGAGATTGATAGCTGCGTACCACAAGATCTTTTTCCCCGTGAATGAGTAGGGTAGAAGCAGTAAAATTGTCTGCAAAATTGATGGGTGAAACAGCCGCCAGGCTTTTCTTATTGACATCACCTTTGGCCATTAGTTTTTCCCAGTATGAAACTACCCAGTGATCACTGCCTGCGTAATACTCTTTTGATGAAATCATCTTATTCAGATCGGATACACCGTTAACCGAGATCACACATTTGTATAATTCTGGGGTAAAGGCGCCCCCGGCCAAAGCAGCATAGCCACCGTAACTAGAGCCGGCAATACAGACTTTTGCTGGATTGATAATGCCTTTTTTAGCCAAAAATGCCACGCTGTCACTTAAGTCATCCTGCATTTTTTTGCCCCACTCTCCATGGCCCGCTTGTTTGTGTGCTAAGCCAAAGCCTGTGGAGCCTCTAAATTGCGGCTGAACCACCAGATAACCATGATTTGCGATAGCCTGAGCCAACCAGTCAAAACCAATCCGATCATAAGATTCAGGACCACCATGGGGCATTATCACAGCCGGAAGGTTGCTTAAAGAGCCAATATATTGCTGAGGAATGGTCAAAAGAGTCGGGATTTTCATTCCATCACGGGCGGTAAACTTCAGTTCAGCCATCGGATGAATTGCTTCAGGGGCGATATTGGGTCTGGCAGTGGCGACAAAAACAGGGTCTTTTCCCAAAGGAAATAGATAATAATCCCCGGGTGAGCTGGGACCTTCGGCGTATACAAGTATATTTTTCCAATCCGGGCTCCAACTCTCTAGCCTTACTGTATGGTCAGGGAAATTCACAAGGATGGACTTTACTCGTTGATCGAGTTCTGGATCGAAAAATTTATAACTTCGATTAAATCCAGAATAAGCCACACCGTGAACCACACGATTGATATCGGTAATCACATCATCGATATCGGCATCACTGCGGCTCATGTCCGAGAGAGACAAGGAACCATCAATAAGAGACATCAGGTAATAAGCAACGCGTCCTGTGTCGTTATTATATTTTAGCACTACCAGAGATGCATAATCTGATGTTAAACCAACAATTTCAATGGTTCTGATTTTGTCAGTTTTAGTATAGATTTTTTGCCATTTTTTATCTGCCCGCACAAGCACCGAATGTTGATCGTTTCGTTGATCGTATCTTTCTTCAACTAATGGCTCGCCGTTTTTGTCGACAAAATAGTCGATGGTATTGTTTGTACCGTGGGAATGAAAACCAGGACTTCTGACCTTATTAAGGCGTACTTTTAACAACGAATATTTTGGTCTGAGTTGGTCATACATGCTGAGCTTTTCACCGGAAAAAGCACCCATGTATAGCGTTTTTTTGTCCGGGCTCAATCCAATAACCTTATCCTTATCCTGGTATGGATAAATCTTCGGTCCGTTTAATAGTGTTTTAAGTTGTTTGGTTTTTACGTTAAAAACATAGGCATTGTTCGTAGTACCTTTATTGACAGTTTCATTGGGAAGAAAATAATGCGAAACCAATATTATCAATTTATTTTCGCTAATAAAGTACATATTTTTAGGTTCTATTCTTTCAGCATTAAAACCAGATATGATTTTATTTTCAGCCAGCGAATAGACCAAAATATTGTTGTTTTTTTTCATCGATTTTTCGATATGCGATCCTTTCACCACTAGGTGAAACGGCCATTAATTGGACAGCAGGCAACTGACCGTAATCTTTCAAAGAGGGAAAGAATTGTTTTGTTGACGTGCTGTGAGCAAAACTAGAAAACACAGCTAAAGCGACAAATATACGTAGGGTTTTAGATGCACGACGAATAAATTTACCCATAAACAGAATTCCTTGAAAATTACGATAGATTAATGTACGGGTAAATAACAACTCATACCACTAAAGAATCTTAACATTAGTCCGTTGATTGCTCTGTCAGGTGTTGATGAAAATTGACTATGGCTTTTCTAAATCGACCAAATGTCAGATGGCGATTTACCAAGACAGCCAGTGCGTTGAGATAAATCGGGGACCTGCGGAGTATAGGTAAAAGAAACCTGCGGGGTCAGGTGGGTTGAAAATAGAGTTCATTTGATTTTTGATTGCCAAATCGATGAAATCATTGATGTTGATTCATCAAAAAACCAATGATCGGTTATGGCACAACGTGCCCAGTCAGGTTTAACGTTAGACTATCAATTTATGCATAACGTGTTATTAAGTGTGAATCCATGGTTAAGCCTTAAAGAAACTATCCCTATATACCGTCAGCATTTCACTCTTATGCCCTCAATACAGCCAATATAGTTCAAGTTATTGCTGCTACCCTGACTAATCTGATGCTTTAAGCCCAAAATTAAGTAAACATTCGTTCTATTTATTTGATTTTTATTATGAGTGGCTATTTATAAAAGATACCAAACCCAGTATGAGATCCCTTTTTTAATCGTGATCATATTTGATTTATACGCTTAGTATTATCTACTTTAATAAATTTGACCAAGTCAATTCATAGGACGGCTGGTATTCAAAATTAACCATTTCTAGGTATTAATAATCATACTTTTTTGCACTATCATTACTAGTTACCTCGGTTTCATTGCTATATTATTCTATATTATTATTATCAGATTATTGGGACATTTTGTAATGGTAACTCGTGTTTGGAATACTATAATTTTAAATATTTTATGTATTACCTTTTTATTCGTTAGTCCTGCAAGTTTTGCGTATAGCCAAAAAGTACCCGAACAAATACTGGAGCAAATATTACAGCAAAGTCCTGAGACCATGAAAATCGGATTGATGGTTTTTACTGGTCTGTTTGTTTTTTTGTTATTGCTGGTCATCATCATTAAAATTCAACTGGCTAGTTCGCGCAAGCAACAACAAAAATACACCCAAGAGTTAACCGACAAACAATCGTTACTCAACGACTTTAATATTGGCATGTTACACGTCAACGTATCCGGTGAGATTATTTTTGCTAATAGAGTAGCGGCATTTTTTCTGGGAAGTAGTGAAGATAAGTTAATTAATAGAACGCTTGTTGAGATGTTTGATAATGAGGTGCAAGAGTCCATTAGTGCGGCTTTAACATCTAAACAGTATGTACCGCTACAAACTTATGTGGCAGCTAGTAAGAGACATTTACAATTAGGATTTAGCAAGCAGCCCGATATCAATCATAATATCGCTAGTGTGATTTCTATTGCTGATGTGAGTAATTATCAACATAAAATTGAGCAGCAATATTCTAATATAAATAGCCTAAATATGGGATTACAACAAAGTGGATTAGCTAAGCTCACTATCGATTTTGATGATAATACCTTTACTTCAGATCAACTATTTGCTGATTTTTTACAAGGAGTAGCCCCCTTAAATGGTGACCTCAATCAATTAAAGGAAATGCTTAATAATAAAGCAATATTTGAATGGGAGCATGCATTAAAGCTGAGTAAAAAACAGCATAAAATGGATTTCAATTGTAACTTTTTACTAACAAATATAAAGCATATAATCGGTCAGGGCAGTGAGCCAAAAGAAGCGCAAGACCAGAAAACTATTCCCCTTAAGTTTATAGGCTTAAGTAGGAAAAAAAATGATAGAGATGAAACCACCCGTTTAGATTTTATTGTGCAAAACATGACAGATTTGGAACAACAAAAAGACCTGCAACTAGCGAGTCAGCAACAAATTAAGACTCTGTTAGCGACTAGCCCTAATGCAGTTTATTTACTAGACGAACAAGGTAGGCTTATTGATTGTAATTTAATCTTTGAGTCGATTTTTAAACAAAAACTGTCAAAAATCAAACACAAAAAAATACAAGAACTAGGCATATTACCTGCAGAGTTAACCTGTTTGCATACAGAAAAAAGTGTGAATTTTAGTTCTGCAAATATAGAACATAATAAAGAATTTGAATTACCGTTAGCTGATGATGTGCTTCACACCATTAATTTAACATTAAAGTTTTTTTCAGGAAAGAATAAAAAACGCGCGGGTGTGGTGGGTGTTATTCAAGATTTGACTGAACTTAAACTTATCCAAAAAAAGCTTGAACAAGAGCAAAAAAAATTCATTACCTTATTGGACTTAGCACCTGTAGCCGTAGCCACTATTGATGCCGAAGATCGTATTATTAGGGCCAATATTGCCCTGACTGACAGATTAGGTTTAAGTGAAAGAGAACTTAAAAAAGACACTTTTTATCAACTTTTTAACGACTCAAGTAATGCAGGTGAGGCCGCTAAACAAATACATCAAACTGGCAGATTACGAGGTTTTAATGCTCATTTAAAAGGCAAAAATTCTGAATTGTACCCCAGTGAGTTACATGTTGATTGTTTAAATAAAGAAACACAAGAGTATTTGTGCTGGATTTCAGACCGCACTAAAGAGCAGTTTCATCAAGATAAATTTGATGGGTTGTTGCAACACAGTAGTCTGCCTATGGCAATTTGGGGTGAACAAGGCTTCAGCAAATTAAACCCAGCCGCATGCGCATTTTTTACTATTCAAGATGAGCATGAGTTATTCGGTAGCTCTCCTTTTGCAGCCGAGTTAAACCTAGACCAACAAGCATCTGAGGAACTTGAAAGACATTTAACCAAAGTTAAATTGGATGGACAGGCTAAATCATTGCAATGGGAGCATAAAGTAGGGCAGGTCTTTTTACCTTGTCAAGCGACATATGTGCCTATGTATAAAGGCCAAAACTTCGATTCAATTCTATGTATTTGGACCGACTTTAGAGACTTGAAATTAGCGGATGCAGCACGTATTGAAGCGGTGAACTTGCATCAAGCTGCAGAGAAAGCAGTCGTTGAGAAACATCAACTTTTACAAAGCAGCCAAGCAAAGTTGGCCACTAAAGCAAAAAATTTAACAGACACAGAAACAAGGTTACAAGCTGCTCAAGATGATCTATCTGAAAAACAAACTGAATTCAGCGATCTACAACAAGCTCACCAAAGTGTCACCGATAATTTACAAGAACTTCAAGAGGATTATAATCAGAGTCGTTTTCAGCTCAGTGAGGCGCAGAATGTTAATGGTGAGTTAACTTCTCAATTAGAAGAGTCCACAGCCAAAGTGACGGGTTTACAGTCTCAGCGCAATCAAATTTCAGATGCTTTACAACACAGTGAGAGAAAATATAAAACTGCTCAAGAAGAACTGAGTGAAAGTAAGCGTAATGCTGAGAATTTGAAACAGAAACAACATAGCCAACAAACAAAGATGAATGATTTTGTGGCAGAAATTGATGGGCTTAAACAGTCGATTGAACAAAAAGATCTGCAGATTAATGAAGTGGGCGAGCAAATCAATTCATTACAGTCTCAGTTGACAAGTTCCGGCAATGCCAGTGAAAAACTGCATCAATTATTGGTTAATCAGCGTAAGGCTAGTGAACAGGCTGAGGAGCAACGCAGAAAAATTGAGCAGACCTATAAGATAGCCGAGTCAGAGTTATCTAATAAAATGCGTCATGTTGAACATTTGCAAAGTGAAATGCAAAAATTCGAAGAAATGTCGAATCAACATAAAGGTGATATGCAGCAACAACAAAGCCAGTTGTTGCAAGAGTTAGAGATCAAACAGCAACAGTTACAAGAAACACAACAAGTTTTAGATGAAACCAAACAAGCAGCTGAACAAGAGAAAGCGGCTAAAGAGCAACAGCAAAATCAATTAGAAATATTGCAACAAGAGCTGTCTGAGATGGAACATCATAGCCAGCAACAACAGCAGGAAATGGCAACAATAGAACATGTCTGGCAGGCACAGCAGCAGCAAATTCAACAAGAACTAGCCGCTAAACAGCAGCAATTGCAATCTACTGAACGTACCCTAAAACAAACTAAAGAACAAAGTGAATCTGAAAAAGCAGACAAAGAGCAACAACTAGCCCTGTTCGAAAAATTACAATTAGAACTTGCAGAAGTCGAGCAGCGCAATACACATCAGCAACAACAAATAGTCCTAAGAGACGGTGAATATCAGCAGCAACAAGAAAACATGCAGCAACAGCTTAAGGCCAAGCAGTATCAGCTTCAGGAAACTGAACAGGACTTGAGCCAAGCTAAAGAACAAACTAAAGCCGAGAAAAAACAGCAACAAACCCTGTTTGAAAAATTGCAAAGTGAGCTAAGTGAAATGGAATTACATAACGCTAAGCAACAGCTGCAGATGGCAAAAAATGATGAAAAATGGCAGCTACAGCAGCAGAAAGTGCAACAAGAGTTAGTTGCCAAACAACAACAGTTGCAACAAACAGAACAATTACTGTCACAAACCAAACAGCAAACCGAATCAGAAAAGGCCGCAGAAAAAGCGGAGAAAGAACAACAACAAGCCTTATTTGATAAACTGCAAAATGAGCTTGCAGAAATGGAGCAACAAAGCACTCAGCAGCAACAGAAAATAGCCAATAGGGATCAAGATTGGCAAACACAACAACAAGCTTTGAAAGATGAAGTCGAGGCAAAACGTCAACAACTGCAAAACACCCAAGGTAATTTAGACGAAATTAAACGTCAAGCAGATGACGAAAAACTCGCACGCTTAGAACAACAACAGAAACTTGTACAATTGACTGTTGAATTAACCGATGTAGAAAGTCGTGCTTTTAAACAAAAAGAAATGATTGAAGGCAGCGACGAACAATGGCGTAAACATCATGCAGAAATTGAACAACAAAAATTACAATTACAACAGGCTTTGATTGATGCTGAAAAGCAGAACAGTCGGATGCAAGCACAGCTCGAAGGAAATTTAGAACAACTCCAAGAAGCCGAGTCAAAAGTTTCAGAAAACCAGTCGGGCGAACAAAAGCTACAAAATGAACTCAATCAAGCGCGCAGCGAAACCGAACATCTGCAACAACGAATACAACAACAAGAAGATCATGAAACTAAGTTACAAGAGCAACTCGAACAGCAACAGCAAAGTTTGCAGGGCAGTGAAAAAAGTATTCATTTTTTAGAGGAAAAACAGACTCAATTAACCAAACAGTTAAAAGCAATGCAACAAGAATACACTAACAGTAAGGAGAGTCTGAGAGATCACCACGTTGACCACGCTGAGTTAGTAGATCAATTGCAAAAATTGGAACTGGACTTATATAAAAGTCAATCTCAGTTAAGTGATAAAGAAGTTGCTCTACAAGCAGCAAAACAAGAATTGCAGTCTAATCAATCTAAACTAGCTGAACAAGAAGACGCATTGCTTTGTGCACACAAAGAAGAGCTGCAACAAGCGATACAACAAAAACCGCTGCAAGAAGAGAAAGCGCCATCTGAAATTGCAAAACTTATGATGCCAGCTAATCCCGAATTCTGGTTTGATTTATTACCTTATTTACAAAATCAAAATGTCACTAAATCTTTGCCTGTTGCCTTAAATGAGCTAATGGATGTATTAGAAAGCGGCATCAAAGAAACCAATGATGCGATAGATAAAGACGATGTGACTTCTATTTTGCGCGGTACGCGTAAGCTGATGATTGTGGCCAATAAAGTCAACTCTGAGGCATTAACTGACTTGATTACAAGGCTAGAAGCCGACTGCCGGAAGGGACTTACAGATAACATTTCAATCTCATGGCCAACAGTGAAACGTTCGTTAAACAATACTTTGCGGGTCATTTATTCTCATTTAAATAATTAGGTTTAACAGCTCGTTAGTGACTTAGTGTCAATTGTAATTTTTGGCGATGCTAATTCTCAATATACAACTGAAATCAATAGTGATTTAAGCCGATATATAAATTTATGTAGAACGTGCTTAAAAGCGAATGGTTGGTTTTAGCTAACGTTAATCTGTTTGTGTTGTGATAAATATAGCTTTAAAAAACCTCTTCAATAAATAATTATTATTTATAATTCAACCCAAGCCAATAAGAAATAACAGGCAAGGTTTTGCTGGTAAAGTTTTAATGTTTTGGCAGTTTTAAGGGAATAACTAATGGAGTTAAAGAGAGTCACTACTGGTTGGAACAGCATTATTTACTGTTTAGTTGTGAACATACCTCAGTGATGGTTAGGGCTTACTCAAAATAAAACGTGCTAATTGAGGCTGTAACAAATTATGTGTCACGCCTGTTTTCACATTTTAACGAGATGACACATCATTATGAACACTAGCCCCAAAATACTTAAAATGGTATCAATCGAAGTAAACACTCATCATAATTTTTTGATAATTAAAAATTGATCAACCTCAACGTTTTCTATTATGGACTCTGCTCCACCTGGCCATACCACCCTTATTTTATCAATATTGTTAGCTGCCCCCAATCCAAAATTCGCTTCAACAGGATTTTGAGACACGTAATTACTGTTTGCGTTCAGTTCACGCATTTGCTCTATCTCACCTGTTGTGACATAGACTCTAGCACCCAGCGCCTGAACATTAGGCGATTTACCCTGTAACCTAATATTTACAAATGTATTTTGATTACCGTAATTACAATACAATCGTGCAGGCTGATCATGGTTCGCCACAAATATATCTTGGTCACCGTCTCTATCATAATCAAAACACACAATACCTCTACCCATCCCAGTGTCATCAATTCCAAATTCTAAAGAGCGCTCAGTAAAACTACCTTTACCATTTGACATAAATAGTCTGGATGGATCAACTAAAAGGAAATTTGACTGGCCATAAAAGCCATTTACATGAAAAATATCCAGGTTGCCGTCATTATCAAAATCATTAAAACAGGAGCCCCATCCCCAGTGTCCTTCCCTCACACCGGCGGTATCGGTAACGTCAATGAATTCACCATCACCCTGATTTTGATATAGACGGTTACCAAAAATTCTTTGAGAATCTTGTGACCCACGAGAAATGGAAGACACAAACCAGTCTAAGTCTCCATCGTTATCATAATCTCCAATGGCAGAGCCCATGCCGCTTTTATCCGAAATTTGGTCGGTAGTAATGTCTGTAAATACACCATTAGGTTGATTAAGAAACACTTTGCTAGTGCCACCATCAGCCACAAATAAGACATCCTGTAGGCCATCGTTGTTAATATCGGCAAATCCCGGTGCAAAGCTCAGGTCTCGGTTGTTACTCCAAAATAAGTTTGTCTCGTCGCTGACATTAGTAAAGGTTAAATCACCGTTGTTACGCCACAAGTAACGATTCGATTCGCTCGCATCAAGTGACCAATGAGCTAGAAGCAAGTCCATATCATTATCTTGGTCAAAATCGCCCCAAGCTGCCGAAATATTATTGCCGGGTAGTTCAAGTCCAGATTGCAGTGTGATATCAAGGAAACCATCTTCACCAGTATTCAAGAATAATTTTGGCTCGCCATCATCAACATCACCTATAAATATGTCTAATAAGCCGTCTCCATCTATGTCGGCAAAAGATGGACCACTGCCTTTCCCATACAAGTCTAGACCCACTTGACTTGCCTCATCGATGAAGGTGCCATCTCCTAAATTTTTTAACAACAAACTTGGACGGTCATCCCCGCCAATAGCATACAAGTCAACCCATCCATCATTATTGTAATCGCCAGCACCCACACCACCAGATTGGCCAAACAAATTATCTCCATTTGCCATTTCATGAGAAAAATCTAAACCCACTTGCTCGGCGATTTCCACAAATTTATTTTCTAGCTCAGTCGCTACATTGGGGGCATTACAAGTGTGGCCAGTGTCTACTGACCGCTGAAAAACCTGAATGCTGTAATTAAGTGGTACTAATATTTCTACAGGATCTTGATTGACGCTATCACCGCCGCCGCTGCAGCCAGATACTAATAAATAGACTAGTGAGATAAAAAATGGAGCTTGAATGCTTGTGTTCATATCTATCCTTTAAGATGATTAATGCAATAAAATCAATTTGGTAAAGTTTATCTAGGCATTATTAATAGGCGCTATTCAACGATGCAGCTAAAAAACCATTTCTCCTAGAAATAGGCTGGGATTAACACCCCCATATTCTGTCTTTTTTTGTGATTTAAGCTTAAAAAATCATATAGATTTTTGTACTTATTTAATGGTGAAAAGGTTTAGTTGATCAGAATTTATTTCAATCTAAATCTAGCCTCTGATAATGCAATTTTCATTATGCCCATATGAAAAAGTCATTAATTCGTGATTCAGTGACAAGTTAAACCAAAACCATAGGGAAAAAGTGGCTGGTAGTTTTTGTCACTTTTATTTACTTTTGGTTGTGAAAGTTGTGGCCAGCTATGAGACAGTTTTCCTTGGAAATTGAAATCTCCAAACAAAACATCAGCAACACCTTGTCCTTCTGATCCGGGCAGCCAAGCGGTAATAAAAGCATCAGAATTAGCCAGTTCTTGGTCCACAATTAAAGGTCTTCCAGAAATCATAATAGTCACTACCGGTATGCCCTTGCTAGTGATATTTTTGATGGTTTGTAAATCTTCAGGATAAAGTTTACTTAACTCAATGGATTGCCCATATGCTTTTAGTAGTTTAACTTGACCATTAATTTTTGATCCGGCTTCGGTGATTTTTTTATCATCATCTCTGATATCTCCCATGCCTTCAGAGTATGGAGGCTCTCCTATCACTACGATAGCGACATCATGTTGTTGTGGATCCGCGTCTAAACCTTCGCCATTTTCACTCATATGTGCATGTTCTGCCATGGCGTGTATACCTTGCCAAATTGAGGTACCCCCTTCAATTTGTTCATTACCCGAAACGCCTTGCCAAGTAATGGTAAAACCACCACATTGATAGCCTAAATTATTGGCACTTTTACCTGCTACTAATACTCTAGACGATTTTGATAATGGCAGAAGGTTATGTTCATTCTTCAGTAATACCAAGGATTTTCTTACCGCTTCGCGGGCAACAAGTCGATGTGCAGTCGAGCCAAATGAGTCATGATTAGACCATTTTCGGACTTTAGGTCTTGGCCTATCAAAGAGGCCCAAAGCGAATTTAGCTGTTAAAATTCTTTTTACTGCATCGTCAATACGATCAATAGACACTGTGCCTAGCTCAACATGACTGAGCAAATGTTCAATAAAAGTTGGCCAATTTCTGGGCACCATAAACATATCGATGCCAGCGTTAACACCTTTGGCCACGCCTAAATAAGAATCATCAGCCAAATAATCAATACCCTGCATATCTGAAATAAGAATACCTTTAAAGCCCATTTTTTCTTTTAAAGTATCCACTAATAAAAATTTATGGGCATGACACTTATCGCCGTTCCAACTGCTAAAGGACACCATCACACTTAACACCCCAGCTTTGATCGCTGCTTCAAAAGGTGGAATGTGTAAAGCTTGCAGTTCTTTGAAACTTAATACGGTATCGCCGTGGTCAATACCATAATGGGTACCCCCATCACCGATCCAATGTTTAGCGCAGGCCATCACACCATTGTCAGATAATTGCCCTTGTAAACCCTCAACGATTTTTGCTGCATACTGGCTGGTTACAGCGGGCATTTCAGAGAAGCTTTCATAACACCTACCCCAGTGGTAGTTCCTAGCCATGGCTAAGTTAGGTGAAAAGGTCCAATCAACACCTGTGGCAAGGACTTCTTTTGCTGTGACCTGGGCAATTTTTTTTATAAGCTCGATATCATTGGCCGCGCCTAAGCCAATATTGTGCGGGAAAATCGTTGCACCTTTTACATTACTATTACCATGGACGGCATCTAGTCCATAGAGCATTGGAATACCCAAATGGTCATTGTCTTTCGCGGTTGAGGCTATCCAATAAGCGTCATTCATTTCTACCCAGTCTTGCAACAGGTTGTCGCCAGGACAGGAGCCTGCACTGCTTAATATTGAACCAATATGATATTTTCTGGCTTGTTCTGGTGAACAAGTAACTCGCTCAGCCTGGGTCATTTGACCCACTTTTTGTGCAAGGGACATTGTACCTATTAAAGCCTTTATTCTTTTTTGTTGCGCTTTTTCTTGTCGCTTTTTAATCATCTGTTATCTCAAACTCATCTCGCAGTCCAGTCTGTGAACAGCTTCCTAACCAAAGATAAAATTGACCTGCTTCTACTTTGTATGCCATCTCTCTGTTATAAAAGGCAAGCTTATCAGTACACAAGTCAAAAGTGACCCATTCGCTTTCTCCCGCGGCCAACTTGACTCGCTTAAAATCTTTTAATTCTTTTACCGGCCGAGTCACACTGCCCACCAAATCGCGAATATACAGCTGCGCTATTTCTTCGCCATCTGTGGCGCCTGTGTTAGTCAACAATACTCGAACCGATAATGTTTCACCTAGATGTAATTTTTTAGTGCTAAGCTCAAGGCTCTGGTAACTAAATTGCGTGTAAGAAAGGCCAAAACCAAAAGGGAACAAGGGACTAAAGTGAGTATCTAAATGAGTAGCAGCCATACCTAGTGAAGTTTGTGGCGATTGCACGGGTATATCATCCATATGCACATAAGCCGCTTCAGTTGCTGGTTTACCCGAATTTTTTTGTCCGAAGTAAATAGGGACCTGTCCTACTTTTCTGGGAAAAGTAACGGGTAGTTTTCCGGACGGGTTGGCTTTGCCAAATATTAAGTCAGCGATAGCTGGTCCGCCCATTGTTCCTGGATGCCAAGCAAACAAAACTGCATCCACTTTAGGCAACACTTTTTCTATCGTTAATGGTCTACCGGCCATGATCACTAATACAATAGGGGTGCCTGTTTGGGCAATCGCTTCGATTAACTGCTCTTGGCAACCAGGTAAGTCAATTTCAGCTCGGCAATGGGCTTCGCCCGATAAGATAGACTCCTCGCCCAAAATCAATAAAGCGACATCTGCACTTGCAGCCGATTCAATTGCCTGCTTAAAGTCAGTCTGGTCATGACTGCGAGATGTTTGCATCGCCTTGACATAGTTAATACTGGCTTTACCTGATAATATTTTTTCAATCGCGGTTAGACAGGTTTGACTGTTCTGCGCGTCACCATCAAATATCCATGTGCCCAATTGCTCATAGGGATCATCCACAAGTGGTCCAATAATAGCGATTGACTGTAATTTTTCTGCTGAAAGTGGGAGTATGTTTTTGTCATTTTTGAGTAACACACAGCTTTTTATGGCGGCGTCTTTGGCAATCTGTAAATGCTCTGAATTTAGGGGCTTGGGTAATGATTTTGCATCAGTATAAGGAGAGTCAAATAAACCTAATTGCCATTTTAGCTGTAATATCTTTTTGACTGCAGTGTTAATCTGTTTAACGTGTATGCGACCTTCAGCCATTAGGTCTGGCAAGTGGTCAAGATAGGTGGTGCTGACCATTTCCATGTCAATACCGGCATCTGCTGCCTCGTAAGCTGCATCTTTGTTATCTTTACTAAAGCCGTGAGTGGTTAACTGGCTGATAGACTCCCAATCGCTGACCACAAATCCATTATAATGCCATTCTTCTCGCAATATATCCGTCATTAGCCATTTATTGCCTGATGCAGGCACACCATTAAGATCACTAAAAGCGGACATAAAAGTGGCGACACCCGCATTGGCGGTAGCTTTAAAGGGGGGAAGGTAAACGTTGCGCAATTCATTTTCTGGAATGTTAGTGGTGCTGTAATCACGGCCACTTTCTCCAGCGCCATACCCTGCGAAATGTTTAGCACAGGCAGCAATATTACCCATTTTGTGTAACGCGTCACCCTGAAAACCTTCCACCATGGCAACACCTAAAACTGAACATAAGTAAGGATCTTCACCTAGGCTTTCCGCAATTCTACCCCAACGTGGATCTCGGCTAATATCGATCATTGGTGCAAAGGTCCAATTGACGCCAGTAGTAGCTGCTTCCAATGCACTGATATGAGCACATTGCCTTACAGTTTTAGTACACCAACTAGCTGCTTGTCCTAATGGAATAGGAAATATGGTGTTGAATCCATGGATGACATCACGCCCAATTAAGAGAGGGATACCTAACCTGCTTTCTTCTACTGCTAGACGTTGCAGTTCATTAACCGTATGTAATCTGACTTCATTTAGAACTGAACCCACCCGCCCTTGGCGGATCGATTGAGCCAGATGTTCAGATATATGTTCTCCATGTCCAAAGAACTGACTCATTTGGCCAATTTTTTCTTCAGTCGTCATGCGGTTTATTAAACCGGTTATCATATCTGATTGTTCCAAAGTCTTGGCGCAAGCATTAAGTTCACTTGATGCTTCGATGGTAAAATTTAATGACATTAAAAATCCGTAACTAACAACTGCTAACAATTGCTACCAAAAAGTCGTAGCTGAACTGATTTTTGTTAACAAAATATTTACTTAATCTTCTAACAATATTTCACTGTAGGATTTTCACAATCTAAAAAAGCCAAGATGGACCTGATGTGAGATAGGTTGGATAGGTATGTCGTAGTCTGTAATAATGATGTTAAATGTGTTGGTTTCTAGAAGACATTATTGGTTTTACTCTGGCCTAAGGTAACTGTTGAGCCAATGAAAATAGCAACACTATTTTTAAATAACTCTTAACAGTAAAGGCTGTTTTAGCATTGAATGAAACTTCGATATCAAGTGAGCAAACTATCTAACTATCTAATTACCTACCTACTTACCTACCTATGCATCTATCTATTTAATTTGTTCACTAAAGAAGCGCGCAATTTACGGGCTAACTGTTCGTCAATAGGGTTTAACACCCCTCTTTTATCTTTTGGAATGTGATTTTGCTCTTGAGGTGAAAAAATATAATATTCAAATAAATCACGCCAAACATCTCGTTGGACTTTGGGCAAATCGCGTATACAAAGAAAGGCATGATTTAAGGCATCCATAGGGGCGCCTATCTGTGTATCTACTTGTCGCCACCAATAGTTGACCAAGACATTAAAGCGGCTTAGTCCTTCTACATGATGCCACCACATACTGGGGATAAAAATAGCATCACCCGCTTCTAGTTCTGCCACTTGTGCATGTTGCATAGCCTGTGCGAATTTTGGATATTTGATTAAATCAGGTTGTGTGACATCCACTAAACTGGCCGGTTGCCCCGCGGGGGTGAAATCTAGTGGCCCTATATATAGATTATCTAATTGATTAGGTGGAAATAAAGTAAAACGTCTTTTACCCGCAGCTACACAAGCAATGTTGTCGGTAACATCATAATGTGCAGCGATCTTCGATTGATTGCCTACCCATATGCTGATTAGGGGCTTATGAACAAAGGCAGGTAGGTCATTTTTGCTTCTAAACCCCGGCAAAATATGATCTACAGCTGTAGAGCCCATATACAAGCCGGGCGGCTTAGGCAACTCTTCATACTCTGCCAGACTATCGAGTACTTTATCAAAAGTGGTGGTGGTAGGATTAAAATTAAAACCACTTAAGTCATCATTATAAAAAAATCGGCCTTGGTGTTTAGCATCTGCCATAAACGCGCGGACTTTGTTTTGATTGCAGTGGTGTCTAAGATAGCTTTGAGCAGCTTGATTAGATAAATTAGCTTGAAGTACCAAAGGCCAATCTTTAATTAATCCGCGCAATACAACAGGGGCAGTGGAGCAAAGTAAATCAGGCGTTAAACTTTCGTTTGTAGCGCCTGTTATTTCTTGAATAGATTGTGTTTTTTCAAACATAAGTTATTTTAAATATCGCTTTTTTAAACGTAATTGATCTAAACATAATTGATATAAACGTAATTGACCTAAACGTAATTGACCTAAACATAACTAGCTTAAAAATATTCAATTTAAAACGTGCTTTAATTATGTAGACTATTTTTCAATTCTATTAAATGACTCATATTTGGCATCGACGCCAAAATCAAATGAATCGCTTTTAAATAGCCTAATCGGTGTAGGTCAACAATCACTTGATCTGGCAGCATAGCGACTTTTTCTTCATTAATGGTATATAAAAAATCCATAGCATGATTTGAGTTATCGTTTAAGCTGACCTTTATCTCAACAGACTCAATAAGTTCGTGTTGTTGCAATGTGTTAATAAAGGATTGAGTTTCTTGGTGGCCCTGGTGAATAGCCATCAAAGTGGCACTCATATTCTGCAAATAAGGGCTCTGTCCACCTTGAGGCAAAAACACAGCTTCGCCTCGATTGTAGCTGATCTTGGGGCTGTCCATATCAATATGGATAACCGGTTCTTCGTTGACTACACCATCTTGAATATTTTCTTGAAAACCAATTAAAAATGGTCTTCTTTGAATACTCAAAGGTAAATAATTAGCTTGCCATCCTGCCTCGGTTAAAAACAAGTTTTCTTCACCCCCTAGACCAAACAATGCGATAGCGTCAAATTGTCCTGTCTGGGCATTTTTTTGAAAAAATATAGGGTAGTGAGCTTGCACGTCTCGAAACTCTGAGACAAATACCTGACTATAGCTGCTGATGTCACAAAACTCTGGCGTGTTCTGCGTGATGACATGCACATCTTTGTGGCTAATGTTGTCCAATAATTGATGATTGGGCATATGTTATCCTTTAAATTTTTTGTAAGCCATATTGCTTTATTTTATTAATCAACTCACGATTATTGGGTAATCCGGCGAGTAATTTTTGAGTTAGCTGGGCATTCTTTTTAAATGTCATTTGAGCCAAATCAAGATTATCTGATCGCCGAGTAGTGTGACGAGCTGAAGTTTCAAAGCCCATTCCATAAAGTACATATTGATAACTAGCAGAGGGAAACACTTCATCAGCATGGTCAAAGTCCAATTGCCAAGGAGACTCGAAACGCCAAAGTTTTAATAGTGTCTGTAAATCTTCAGGAATAGACTCAACTGAACAATTATCTCGCCAATATTGTGTGTCTGTTCGTTTAGTTAAAATATAGTGTAACTTAAGAAAATCGACGATCCTGTCCCAGCGATACAGGAATTTATCATTAAAGCGTTTTGCTACAATAGGCATTACGTCACGATTGGCAGGGAGTTGTTCACTTATCATTGCAGCCGATAGCTCAACTAAGACCAGTGCTGAAGCCTCTAAGGGTTCTAAAAAACCTGCTGAGAGACCTACTGCGACACAGTTTTTATGCCAAAATATTTTTCTATGGCCTGGCTCTATAGGAATTTTTCTAATACTTATTTCATCGGCTTTTTTGCCTAAAGTCGGTCTGATGTAGTCACGTAATTCTTTTTCAGCTTTTTCAACAGTGGTATGGGCAGATGAAAATACATGGCCAACACCACGGCGAGAGGGCAGGCCAATATCCCAAATCCAGCCGGCGCTTTGTCCAGTAGATATGGTGTGTGAGGCAATCGCATCGTTTTCATCGTTATAAGGTACGTGAACAGCCAACGCCGTATCGTTAAATAGGATGTGTTTTTTACTGATAAACGGGATTTCGTAGTGCTTGCCTAATAGCAATGATTTAAAACCGGTGCAGTCAATGAACAGGTCTCCTGTAATATCGCCATGTTGCTTGGTGCTGACTGAGGCAATGTCACCGTTTTGTGCAGGGTTAACCACAGTGACATGGTCTAAAATATGTCTCACCCCTAGTTTTTCGATACAATGTTTTTGTAAAAAAGCCGAAAATTTCCCTGCATCTAGATGATATGCATAATTGGCCACATGGGCATATTCTGGTGTGGTGATCTGCTTTGGAGCTAAGCCTTTCTCACATAAATGTCCCTGAAAACTGACTGCATCAGCAAAAGATACCTTGTCGGACTGAGTTTGCCAGTAGGGGGCTAGATTAATTTTTTCATAACCTTCAGGCAATACTAGGGGATGATAATAAAAATCATCTTCTGCGCCGGTTACCCATTTGGCAAATTTTGCGCCTTGTTTGAATGAGGCATCACATTCACGAAAAAACTCAGTCTCATCAATGCCCATTTTTTTCAAAGTGCCACGCATGGTCGGCCATGTGCCTTCACCTACACCTATGGGTTTGACATCAGGTGATTCAACTAAGGTCACGTTTACCCCAGAATCTGAATTAGCCATGTGTTCAGCAGCAATCACTCCAGCTGTTAACCAACCAGCTGTGCCACCACCTACAATAGTGATTTCTCGGACTGAGTTATGCAATTTTAACACTCCAAATTATTCAACAAGGTTAATAAATTCAATCATAGCGCTTTTATACGGATTAAAAAACAATACAGACTTGTAGCATGTGCAATTATAAATAATGAGTTTAAAAACACAAAAAAGCCGCTGTTACCAGCGGCCTATATAGTTCTCGTTATACTTGACTCATTAAACGTTAATCTCACACACTGACATTAACACTTAAAAGGTATAACGTGCCCCTAGAGCGTAACGTGCACCAAATTGACGAGCAAATAAGAATTGCTCTTCGTAACGACCGTAACCTTGTTCAGTTTCATTAGTGACGTTGATACCCTCAAAGAAAACGGTGAGTTCTTCCGTTACATCATAATTTACGCTGATATCAGTTGCTCCAAATGCTTTAAAAAATTGAGGTGGTCCATCAGAACTTCCCCCTGCCTGTCCAACACCAAGAAGGTAATCATCACGCCATGCGTGCACAACCTTAAAGGACAGTCCATCTTTTTCATAAAATATTTGAAAGTTAGCTGAATTACTAAGACCTACAAGAGGTGATTGTTGGTCGAAACTGTTCACATCAAACTCAACATCGCCGTCTACAATAGTAAAGTTAAAGCCAGCACCAAAACCACTTTCGCCTAACATATGTTGCACAGCAAATTCTATTCCCTCTACGGTGCGCGTGTCACCGTTGATGGGCTCAGTAACATCCCACTCTACTAACGGGTCGTCACTGTTTTGGAAAACAACGGTATTGCCAGTAAAAGTATCAAGCGTACCGCCACCATTATCAATGATTTGCTGCCAAACAGCACCATCAGTAGGTATAAAGCTTGCATCACCAGAAGCAGCGACTAAATCACTCACCGCTTGAGCGGCTCTTGGACCAATTAAAGGATCGTTTAAGCCGTCCACCGTAATAGTTCTAATAGTATTTGTGATAAAGCTTTTTACGTCTTTACGGAAATAACCAAGAGATACATAACTTGCATCGTCATAATAATATTCTGCAGAAAGGTCAAAGTTTGTTGACTCAAAAGGCAACAAGTTAGCATCACCTTGTCCACCCGTTCGACTACCTGGCTTAGGGCTTTGTGATAAAGAACGTGCACCTAATAAGTTACCTAATGGTGCGCGAGTAATGGTTTTACCAAATGACGCACGGGCAACAATCTCATCAGTGACTCCAACCTTAATATCAATACTCGGTAAAAGTACATCATGTTCTCCACCAGAGTTAAAAAATTCCCTATCACCTTGTGCAAAACGTAATTGCCATTCTGTGGGATTTGACCAAATTATGGCTTGTTCGACTTCTTGCAATGCATCACTGGTAACGTCTGTTGTTTCATAACGCACACCTAAATTGATATCTATTGGCATATCTGCGATATCAAAATAAAGAGCGCTTTGAAGATAAACTGAGATTGTTTCTTCCGTTACGTTAACATCTGTGTCGTTAGCTAGCTCACTATCGAAGGGGTCAGCGGGAAAACTATCAAAGAAGTTGGCCATTCGAGCAACGGCTTCCGCAAAGTCAAATTCATAAAAGTAGTTAGTGGTTAAATCACTGCCGCCGCCGTCAAAGGCATCAAGAAAATCTCCCGTGTCTTGGCGAGTAAACATGCTGTCTGGAAAAACAGCTTGATTACCAAGATAACCCGCAGGTCCAATATTACCACTGCCGATTCCATCTCCACCGATAGTTTGTTCAGTACTTGCCATACCAAATTTAACATTGGATAAGAAACCATCGTTTGGATTAACCCATTCACTGTCGAACTGGTACTGCTTAACGGCTGATTCACCTACTGCTCTGTTAAATTGACCAAAAAGCGGGTCAAAATCATTAGGATTAGCTTCAGCTGCACCGTTTGGCCAGGTCATCGCAAAATTTGGAATTTCACCAGTGCTATAATCATAATTTTTAGTCAGAATGTTGTTGGGTGCAATAATGACGCTGCCAGCATTACCTGTGCCTATATCACCGCCATTATTGGTACCGTTTGTAGAATCATGGTAATCAAATTTTACGTGAATATCGTCTGTTGCTTGCCAATCAAAGTTAAACCCAATGGATTCCGCTTCAACTAAACGGGTATTAGCCCCTGCAGAATGAGCATAATCATTGGCTGTTTCAGTGAAGTTAATGGCGGTACCGTTTTCGTCTAACTCATAGTCAGTAATGTTGCCACCATAGTTAAACCAGATACCAAAGCCGCGAGTCTCACGCGCCGTTTCTGCTTCAGTGCGAGTATAATCTAGACTAAAGGTCATCGCATCAGTCGGGGCATATTGTAATGTCACTTGCGCATTAGACCTGGTGCGCTGTACATCAGCAATATCGTAAGATATTTGTCTAGGAAAAAAAGTATTCCCAACTTTTTCGCCCTCTGCATCTACTGGACGACGGTCAATGGCGTTAGCACCTGTCGCTCCACCCAACCCCACATTCGCTTGCCATCCTGGAATATTTGCGCTTTGTTCCTGAAAATCACGGCCTTGATGAGACAGAGAAATAGCCACACCGATAGTGTTGTCAGCAAAAGTATTGCTGTATAAAGCAGCGAGTTCTGGGGTGACATCGTCACCTTCTTCATTAGAAGCGTCGAATATACCTTTTCCTGAAACCGAATATTTCAACCCAGGAGAAGTCAAAGGTTTTGTCGTTACGATATTAACCGTTGCACCAATACCACCAGTAGGCATATCAGCACGGGCAGTTTTGTATACTTCCAATGCACTCACACCAGCAGAAGATAAATCTTCTAGGTTGAATGAACGGCTATTACCCGTACCTGGCATTTGACGGCCATTGAGTGTCATTAAGTTATAATCAGCACCAAAACCACGTACCGTGATTTGGCTACCTTCACCGTTTTGACGACTAACAGTTACACCTGTAATACGTTGTAACGACTCGGCTAAGTTAGTATCAGGAAATTTACCCATTTCTTCGGCAGAAATAGCGTCAACTACACCAGTGCCTTCACGCTTCATGTCCATGGAACGCGCTAAACTGCCTCGTATACCTTTTACTTGAATGATTTCAACATCATTTGAAGGGGCTTCTGCTACTTCGGGTACTTCTACTTGTGCATCTTGTGCAAATGACGATGGCGCTATACCTACACCTAACAACATAGAGATTGACGCTGCTAGTCGTGTTCTATTGAAAGTCATGTCTTTCATAATTGCCCTACTTATTTTATTAACTCAATTTAATTAACTAAGATTAAAAGCATTTCTACTGCGGTAGATAATGTTTGTTAATCTCAATTACTCAACCAAAATCAATACTTATGTAATTTTCGTTCTAAGGGACATTTTGCTTAATGTACCGTTAACTTCTTGTTCATAACGTATTAAACAAAACGCCCTTAGACATGTGGTTTTCTGCCAATAATTTTACGCTATTAGAATTCTAGACGAATATTATCGACCTTGAATGTCATCACACCTGTGGGTTCTACCACAAATACATTGGTAAGATCAAAGGCGTCTGCTTCGCCATTACCACCATTGAGGCTATTGCCGTTTGTTAATATATCAGCAACTGGAATACGTACTTCTGTCCAGACACCTTCGGTGGGTAAGGGCACGCTATAATCACTGACATTTGGCCAACCACTATCGAACTTAACATATAGCTCAACACCACCGTCGAAGCTTGTGACATTCAGGTCAAATACTAACTCAGCTGCCTGATAGGGGCTTAGGTCAAAACCACCGTCCGCTGCCACTATGTAGTAGTTACCCGTGGCGCCAGTTTTTACTACCTGAATAACGGTGCCATATCCCTCCTCTGATTCTTCACTACCTGTAACAAAGCCGTCTGGATTAAAACTGTCGAAAGTCAAACCATCAGCCAACGCATCCTCATACCAACTGAGCGCTTGCGTATCGGTGGGTGGCGCTTCAGTACCTGGAATTTCTAAGCGAACATTGTCTAATTTAAAGGTCATGACACCTGTGGGCTCTACTACAAAGAGGTTGGTAAGGTTAATGGAGTCTGCTTCGCCACTACCACCATTAAGGCTATTGCCATTTGCTAATATATCGGCAACGGGAATACGTACTTCAGCCCATTCGCCTGTTGTAGGTAAAGTCACACTGTAATCACTTACGTTTGGCCAACCACTGTCAAATTTGACATAAAGTTCAACACCACCGTCCAAGCTAGATACATTAAGATCAAACACTAACTCGCCTTGAGCCTCATAGCTGCTTAGGTCAAATCCACCATCCGCAGCAACAAAATAGAAATTACCTGTTGCGCCGGTTTTTACGACTTCAATCACATTACCACGACCCTCTTCAACCACTTCGGCATCGTAAGATACAAAACCATCAGGATTAAAGCTGTCGTAACTTAAACCGTCTGCTAGTGCGTCGGTATAGAAAGTTTCAGTGATAGTAGGCGTACCTGTTCCACCTGAACCTTCTATGTCTAAACGAACATTGTCCAGCTTAAAGGTCATAACGCCTGTGGGCTCAACTACAAATAGGTTGGTAAGGTTAATGGAGTCTGCTTCGCCGTCACCACCATTAAGGCTATTGCCATTTGCTAATATATCAGCAACGGGAATTCGTACAGTAGCCCATTCGCCTGTTGTAGGTAAAGTTACGCTATAATCACTGACATCTGGCCAACCACTGTCGAATTTGACAAAAAGCTCAACACCGGCGTCTAAGCTAGATACATTGAGGTCAAACACTAAGTCGCCACTGGCTTCCCAGCTTGACAAATCAAATCCACCATCTGGGGCGACGAAATAAAAGTTACCTGTTGCGCCAGTTTTCACGACTTCGATTACGTTACCACGACCCTCTTCCACTACCTCGGCATCATAGGATACAAAACCATCAGGATTGAAGCTGTTGTAGCTTAAACCATCTGCTAAAGCATCGTCATAAAACACTTCGGTTCTAGCTGCGACACCGCCGCCTACTGAAAATTTAACATTGTCAACGCGATATACTGCGCCTTCACCCAGTGAGTATTGTGGGAAAATCATGATTAAATCAATTAAACCTAGTTCTAACCCTGCGTCAGCCAGAGATTGAACAGTAAAGGTATAAGTCTGCCATACGCCTTCAATTGGGAATTGACCCTCTTGGCTTGTATGTAGGAATAAATTGTCGCCTGTTCCAGATTGATTGTTGTCAGCCTCTAATTTTAATAACCAGTTATCTGTTCCTGATGGAGCAGAAATGACCTTCATATCAAAAGATATTGTGCCTTGTGCAAGCAAGCCGGTAGCGTTAAACGTTTTTTGACTGTCACTAATACGAGAGTTAAAACCAAGTACAGTGCCGGCGTTGTCTAAAATCTCAAACTCAGCGACGGCACCAAATGCTTCGTCTTCGTCTATTACAACCGTTGGGACAGTATTTTCACTATCATCCCAAAGTAACCAACCTTCAAGTTCAGCATCATCAAAAATAGTCAAAGGTACTGCTGGGCCTATAGGTGGCGGTGGGGTAGGTGCTACACCGACTACCAGTGCACCAGTAGGTTTTTCGTCAGAAGACACTTCATTGTAGCCATTGCGAATGTTTTCACAGCCTGCTCCGCTTGACGGGTTAGCTGAACATGTATACACCCTTACATAGTCAATTTCATAACTCTGGCCATCTGCAAATGCAACAGGGTCGATACCAAGAGGAAGAAAATTAGCAGCATTGTTAGTGTTTGCAGGAAACGCTCCACCCACGGCCAAATTTAGTATTAGGTGAAAATCTTGGTCAAAGGGTGCTGTACTCCAATCATCTTTTATCAGACCTGTGACTTTATCAAAAAACTCTGCGTACCAGCCTCTGTGAATAAGACCTAGTACTTCGCCTCTGCTGTTAGTACGTAGCTTAGACATTTGCTGAGTAGCATATAAGTAATCATCCACATACCAACGAATTTCTCCAGCTTGCCATTCTACTGCGTAATCATGAAAATCATTTGCTGGGTTTGATCCATCTAATAAGTCGAAGGTTTTACCTGAACTATCAAACTGATTATTGTCGTTTGTCTCTCCAGACCCGTAATATATGGTACCGACGATGGAACGTTCTTCTTCACCATCAGGACCTAATTCTTTTAAATTAACCGTTTCTAGAATGTCGATTTCACCAGAGCGTGGCCATTCGCCGTATACTTTATCGGTTGGTAACATCCAAAAAGCTGGCCAACTACCTTGTCCGAATGGCATTTTCGCGCGCATTTCAAATCGGCCGTAAGTCCAGTCACCTTTGTTTTTTGTGACCATCCGGGCTGACGTATAAGGTTTGACAGCCCCAACCTCTGCCGGCTTGGCTACAATATTTAACACGCCATCAGCAACAAATGAGTTTTCAGCACTGTCGGTGTAGCACTGTTGTTCTTGGTTACCACCACCATCACAATTAACTTCATGCGTCCATTTTGAAGTGTCTATACTGTTGCCATCAAATTCATCGCTCCACACCAACCGCCAGTCATCAATTGATGTGGACGTGTCTACCGATTCTACATCTGTATTTGTTTCCGCTCCGCCACAACCAGCCAAAACTGCAGTCAGGGTTAAGGCAATTGAAGCCGAAAGAATATGCGTCATTCTTTTAACGCTATTTTTTACCATGGTTATCTCCGATATTAGTCTTTAAAAATTGCAATTTGCTCGTTATAGCGCTTGCTCAGCAAGTCTCTCAAACAAGGTAAACATCTAATCACACCGGGTAAAAGTATATCCAATGTAAACGACATGGATGATTTGTAACACAAAGGTTAATCCTGTCTTTCATAAATGCGACAAGGCGGTATATCTGAAAGGTAAGACGGACAAGTTAATGGAACTAGTACACATTATATATTTCAGTGGTTAACAAAGTTAGTCCTATAGCATTGTTTACTTACATTCATAGGATTTAGATGTAAATTTTTTGTAAATCTAATTAGTCGCAAGTTGAGTCCCTTTTACCTTATTTGCATTGCGTTACGTCATACATAGCTTAAGGTTTGATAATTTTGCGGGCCATGAAGCTCAAATTAGTTGTTCCGCGCTACCGAAAAATGGGATTTTATTGTTCATTGTTAAAATATATTTTTATCTGTAATAGTATCAATCGGCGTGGGTTGTATTTAGTTTCAAAAATTACGAGTGCGTAATTCATTAAATTTAAGAGAGTGTGGTGATGTCAGTTTCAGCCCATAAAAGCAGTGATGTAGTAGGTAAATTTATTAACATGGAGGGGGAGCGCTTCTATGCTATTCGAAATATACAGAATATGTCTCCCTTTTTTATTAGCTTAATTTCGGACAGTGATCACTGGTTATTTGTTTCTTCAACAGGAGGCTTAACTGCTGGCAGGGTTTCGCCTGAAACGGCTCTGTTTCCTTACGCGCCAGTAGATAAAATCCATGAGAGCATTGGAAATACTGGATGTAAAACCATGCTGCAAATTAATAAACATGGTCAGGATTTTAAGTGGGATGTCTTTAACAAAGATTTTAATCATCCATACCAAATCAGTCAAAATTTATATAAAAACACCTTAGGTGACAAAATATGTTTTGAGGAAGTGAATCATGATTTGGAACTGGCGTTCCGTTACACCTGGACGACCAGTGATCAGTTTGGTTTTTGTCGTCAATGTGAGTTAATTAATTTAGCAGAACAAGATGTTTTGGTTAAGATGATTGATGGTTTACAAAACATCTTACCAGCGGGCACTCCACGCTTTACTCAATCGGTTTCTAGCAATTTAGTCGATGCTTATAAATGGAGTGAGTTGCACAAGCAAACCGGTCTAGCTATGTTTACTTTGTACTCTGGCATCACCGATCGCGCAGAGCCTAGCGAGTCTTTAAAGGCGAATACAATATTTTCTATAGGTTTTGATGCACCAAAAGTGTTGCTTTGCAGTGCACAGCTAGAAAAATTTTGGCAAAATGCAGAGATTGAAACTGAAATCGAAAAACGCGGAGTCCGCGGTGCATATTTCCTCAATGTAGAATTTACATTAGCTGCAAAGCAGAACAAAAAATGGATGCTAGTGGCTAATGTTGAACAAAACCAGTCACAGGTTAGCGCGTTAATTGATTCTTTAGTAGACCAAGATAAAGTCTGTTCAGCCTTGTATAACTCTATTAGCCAGGGTTCAGATGCACTTGCTCGGATTATGGCAGCAAGCGATGGGTTTCAACTTACCAGCGAAGAAAATGTCACAGTACATCATTACGCTAATACCCTGTTTAATAACTTAAGGGGGGGGGTGTTTGATAATCAATATTCTCTATCAACAAGAGATTTTATTGCCACCCTAAAAACGTTTAATATTGATGTATATAACCGCCATGTAAAAGACTTATCTCTGCTGCCAGAGCAAATTGCGTTGCAGGACTTTTCTAGAACCATAACATCTATTAATGATCCACAATTAGAACGATTAGCCTCTGAATATTTACCTATCACTTTTGGACGCAGACATGGTGATCCCAGTCGACCATGGAACCAATTTGAGATTAAATTAAAAGATGATAACGGACACCGCCTGTTGTCATATCAAGGTAACTGGCGTGATATTTTTCAAAACTGGGAAGCCCTTACTTTTAGTTATCCAGAATTTATTGAATCTGTTATTGCTAAGTTTGTCAATGCATCCACAATCGATGGTTACAACCCTTATCGTATCACCAAAGGCGGAATAGATTGGGAAGTAGAAGAGCCAGATGACCCATGGAGTTATATTGGTTATTGGGGTGATCATCAAATCATCTATTTGCTAAAAATGTTGGAATTATCTAAACAATTTCATCCTGATTTGTTAGTGCAATTACTGAAAAAATCCATTTTTAGTTATGCCAACGTTCCTTACCGAATTAAGTCATTTGAAGATATGCTCAACAACGCAAAAAGTACAGTTACCTATGACGAAAGTTCTGCAGAACGTATTGCTGAAAAAGTCGAAAAATTTGGTGCTGACGGCAAGTTAATTCTGAACAAAAACGGCGATGTTTACCAAGTTAATTTGCTAGAAAAACTATTAGTTCCTTTGCTGTGTAAACTGGGTAATTTGGTTGTCGACGGTGGTATCTGGTTGAACGCGCAGAGACCTGAGTGGAACGATGCTAACAATGCCTTGGTAGGTCAAGGCCTGTCTATGGTGACCCTAAATTATATTAGACGTTATGTACGTTTCTTTCAAGATTTGATGAAAAATCAAACAGAAACGACAGAGTTGTCTTATGAAGTGGCATTGTGGCTAAAAGAAACCGCCGAAATATTAAAAAACTTAAGTCCAAAATTAAACGGCTCACCAGTATCTGACACCCTCAGGTTTGAAGTGTTACGCGATTTAGGACAAGCAGCATGGCGTTATCGTCAAGCAATATATAAAACTCAGAATTTTAGTCATAAAGAAAATTGCTCGGTGGAAGTGATTAATCTATTACTTAGCCAAGCCTTGGTGGTCATTGACCATACTATTCAGACTAATGTAGGCGATGATGGTTTATATCAATCCTATAACTTATTAGGTTTAGGTGATGAACAAGCTACGGTAGAAAATCTCTATCCTATGCTCGAAGGTCAAGTGGCGGCTATCAGTTCTGGGGCCATTAACCCTGAACAGGCTGCAGATGTAGTGGATGCGTTATTTGCCAGTGATGTTTATCGCGAAGATCAGAAAACCTTTATGCTATATCCAGACCGTATACAGACGCGTTTTTTAGCTAAAAATGTGATCACTTTACCTGCGTTCGATAAGGTGCCAATATTGGCGCAAATGGTCGCCGCTGCTGATGAAAGTATTGTCATGCAAGACGTACAAGGTGGTTATCGTTTTAATCCTAATATAAAGAATAATGGTGAATTAATTATTCAGCTCAATGAACTACATGCCGATTACCCTGGGCTGGACAAAGACACGGTGTCTAAAATTGAAGCTTTATATGAAACCGTGTTTAATCACCAATCATTTACCGGCAGATCTGGAGGCATGTTTGGCTTCGAAGGTTTAGGCAGTGTTTATTGGCACATGGTATCAAAACTGTTATTAGCATTAAAAGAGAACTTTTATGCTGCTGTTGAAGAAGATGTACAACCTGAGTTAATTCAACGATTAGGTACTCTTTATTATCGAGTGCGCGATGGCATTGGTTTTAATAAATCACCTGAGGAATATGGTGCATTTCCTTGTGATCCATATTCCCATACTCCTAAGCATGCAGGTGCACAACAACCAGGTATGACGGGACAAGTGAAAGAAGAGATCCTGAGCCGTTTTGGTGAGTTAGGTATTCATGTACTTAACGGTGAGGTTGAGTTTAAACCAAGACTGTTGCGCAGTCGTGAATTTGTAGCCGATGAAAAAACATTCCGATATCTGGATGTTAAAAACGATTGGCAAAATACAACTATTCCTCAAAACGGCATCGGTTTTACTTGGTGTCAAGTACCTGTCATATACGAACTGAGTAGTAGTATTCCCACTATTACACTCACTTTGTCAGATGGAAAAAAAGTTACATTTAGCAATATAACGTTAGGCGGTGATTACAGCCATGCGTTGTTTAACCGAACGGGTTTCATCAAGCAAATTCATATTATTTTAAACACGAGTCAACTGCTAAGTGATTAAATGTCGCTATGTGTTGTTGTAAATAAAATAGAGGTCATTATGTCTGGAAATTATTATAGAAATCGCGCTAATTTACTCCATGCCGGTAAGTTGTCGGTAACAGAATTACAAGCTGAAGCGAGTAGATTATTGGCTGACAAGATCCATGGTTTGTCTTTTAGCCCTTATATTTCTGGGCAGGGTCCTGGTACCCAAATTACTGAAGAACAAATTCATCAGCGTTTGCAACTTATTGCACCTCATGTGAAATGGGTTAGAACCTTTTCATGTACCGAAGGAAATGAATTAATTCCTAAAATAGCCGCAGAATATGGCTTGAAAACTTTGGTAGGTGTTTGGTTAGAAAGCGATTTAGAAAATAATGAAAAAGAGTTAGCTAATGCTATTAAGGTTGCTCAAGCTGGTTATGCTGATTTACTTGCTGTTGGCAACGAAGTGCTGCTGCGAGAAGAAATGTCTCAGGAGCAATTAATAGATTATATTAACCGCGCCAAACAAGGTGCCCCTGGTGTACCAGTGGGTTACGTAGATGCGTATTTCTTATTTGAAGACAACCAGAAAGTGACAGATGCTTGTGACGTGATTTTTGCTAATTGCTATCCCTTTTGGGAAGGCTACCCAGCCGAACATGCTTTGGTTTATATGAAGCAAATGTACTACAGAGCTCAGAAAGTAGCGCCTGGCAAACAGGTCATTATCAGTGAAACTGGCTGGCCAGACCAAGGTACCCCTGAAAGAGGCTCTATCCCATCATATGAAAATGCGCTTCGTTATTTTGTCGACTCCTACCACTGGACTCAGGAAGAAGGCATTGAATTATTTTATTTCTCATCGTTTGATGAAGATTGGAAAGTCGCTGATGAGGGTGACGTGGGTGCCTATTGGGGTATTCTAGACAAAGACGGTAACCACAAATATGCCAAATAATTCAGAATTTGTATCTGCCATTGAAAAAATGACGGGCTTGAAACATGGAAATAGTATTTGTTATTCTGGTTATAGAGACGGTCAAAATCCCCGTTTTGGGATTTATCCAAGTTATCAAGAAGTAAAAGAAGATTTATTGCTACTGGCAGACAACTGGTCATTTCTACGTGTTTATGATTGTAGTAAACATGCTGAAATAGTGCTTGATGTGATTGAAAAAGAGCGTCTAAATTTTCACGTTATGTTAGGTGTGGATATGGCAGCAGAGGTCAGTAATGTAAACTGTCCTTGGGGGGCTTTTTTTAGCGATGAACAACTAGCTGAAAATAAGCAGCATAACAGTGACCAAATTGATCAACTTATTGCTTTATCCGCTCAATATCCGAAATCTGTGTTCTCTGTATCTGTAGGAAATGAAGCCAGTGTGGAATGGACCGATCATATGGTGCCGGTAGACAGTCTGGTAAAATACGTGCAACGTATAAAAGCTAATATTTCACAACCTGTTACTTTCTGTGAAAACTACGTACCTTGGACCAATAAATTAGCGCCTTTAGTGCATGAGTTGGATTTTATCTCAATCCATACTTATCCAGTATGGGAATTTCAGAATATTGATGATGCCCTTGAATATACCAAAAAGAATTATCATGAAGTCCTGGGCTGTCACCCAGATAAACCTATCGTAATTACTGAAGCTGGGTGGACTACTCAGTCAAACGGACATGGCATTGACGCATGGAACGCATCTGAAGAATTACAGGCGGTTTATTATGCACAATTGTTAGAGTGGACTACAAAAGAGCGAATACTGACTTTTGTATTTGAAGCTTTTGATGAGCCTTGGAAAGGCTCCGATGACCCACTAGAACCAGAGAAACATTGGGGATTGTTTAAAGTTGACCGCACACCTAAACAGGTGATGCAATTAACTTATGGTTAGTTGACTTATAAATAGTCAATTATTAAGATTTAGTATTTTGTAGACTGCTGTCTGCCAGATTTTGTTTTGCACCGAGTTAACCAAAGATAAAGCTTTATTCTTTAGTTATGAAAAGCATTACATTGTTAATTAGAATTAATGGCACTCCTTCTAGTCAGCAGTCTTAACCAAAGTACCGTATTTGTGGATATTCAGTTGTATGTTGATATACATAGACAAATAAATCATATCAAGTTTAGAAAAAGTGTGAATATATATGCCTTTTGGCTGAGCAGGATAATTTAGAAATTGGTGTTATGACTAATTATAAAAAAAATTTAATAAAAACGGTTACACAATTTAGTATTGTAATATTTACCAGCATGATCTTAATTGCATGTGGCGGTAGCTCAGATACAAAGCAAACCCCTGTTCTTGATAGACCATCACCGATGGTTTTAACTCCTGAGCGGGATGGCGAATCTGTTGCTCGTATGTGGAATGAAGTGTTATTACTGGGTATACGTAATGATTTCGCCCGCCCGACCATACATGCCAGAAATTTATTTCATATGTCTTCCGCCATGTTTGATGCATGGTCGGTTTATAATACACAAACTAAAAGTTTTCTGTTCGGCAATGAGGTTAGTGGATTTTCGTGCCCTTCAGGCACCATCGAATTACCAACCGATGTTTTGCCAGACCAGGAACAAGCTATAAGTTTCGCTGCTTATCGAATGATCCAACATCGTTTTGTTTTTTCCCCAGGATCTGCTGAAACTATGGCTGCTGCCGACGTCTTAATGGACAGTTTAGGTTATGATCTTAATGATGAGTCCTTGGATTATTCACAAGGCTCAGCTGTAGCGTTGGGTAATTATATTGCCGAGTGTTACATTGAATTTGGATTGCAAGATGGTTCAAATGAGCAACAATCCTACGCTAATAAAAGCTATCAGCCAGTTAACCCCCCATTAGTGTTAAGCAGCACTGACATAGGAAATCCGTCTATTTTGGATTTTAACCGTTGGCAACCACTTTCGATAGACGGTTTTATTGATCAAGCAGGTAACCGTATTGATGAAGCGCCGGCCTTTTTGAGCCCTGAATGGGGGCAAGTGGTACCTTTTGCTTTGTCAGAAAATGATAAGTCTGTGTTTACACGTGATGGTTTTGATTATCAGGTTTATCATGATCCCGGCCTGCCACCATTGATTGATGGTGCCTTAAGTGAGCAATACAAGTGGGGATTTTCTGTTGTGTCAATCTGGTCGTCTCATCTTGATCAAAATGATGGCGTAATGTGGGACATCTCTCCAAAGACCATTGGCAACATCGCTGAATTTCCGCAATCTTTTACAGAATTTGGTGAATTTTATAAGCAACTTGAGGGTGGCGACACAAGCACCGGTTATGCACTCAATCCAATAACCAATCAGCCTTACGAAGAACAAATTGTGCCCAGAGGTGATTACACCCGTGTATTAGCTGAATTCTGGGCTGATGGCCCAGAATCAGAAACGCCTCCTGGACACTGGTTTGTTATTTTAAATTCTGTCAGCGACCACGAATTGCTTGAAAAGCGTTGGGCTGGTCAAGGAGAGATATTAGGGCCCCTTGAATGGGATATTAAGTCTTATTTTGCTATGGGTGGCACCATGCACGATGCAGCAGTAGCCGCATGGGGAATAAAAGGGCGTTACGACTATATACGTCCAGTATCAGCTATTCGCGCTATGGCTGACCTAGGACAAAGTAGTGACCCTCTATTACCCTCATATAACCTAAATGGTTTACCCTTGGTTGAACGTTACATTGAATTGGTTACAGAAACGGATCCCTTGGCCATCAATAACCCACAGCATATTGGTAAAATTAAACTTTACGCTTGGAAAGGCCCAGACTACGTGAGCGATACTCTGGTTGAGCAAGCAGGTGTGGGCTGGATATTAGCAGAACAATGGTGGCCATATCAAAGGCCTTCTTTTGTGACTCCTCCTTTTGCCGGTTATGTTTCAGGTCACTCAACCTTCTCAAGAGCCGCTGCAGATTTGATGATGTTTATTACAGGTTCCGCTTATTTCCCAGGTGGAATGAGTGAATTTGAGGTAACTGCTAATGACTTTCTGGTGTTCGAACAAGGTCCTAGTGTGAGTATGACTTTGCAATGGGCAACTTATCAAGACGCATCTGATCAATGCAGTTTGTCGCGTATTTGGGGAGGGATCCACCCACCCGCTGACGATTTGCCTGGTCGTGAAATTGGCGTCAAGATCGCCATTGATGGTTTTGAATTTGTACAATCGTTTTTCCCTCAATAAATGTTACTAAGGCTAATTATCTAGGTATTGTTAGAACCGGAATACAACGTAAATATTGAGCTGAGACGTAACACGATGTGGTTATCATTCAACTGATGATAATCATGATAATGCTGGATATAAAACGGATGGGCTTGAGATGTATTACGTCCACCCTGAATTAAAATTTGGCTAGTCATTAACAACGTAAATGTGCTGCATTTACAAAAAAAAATCGAAAGCAGACGTTGCTAAATATTTATAGGATCAAGCATCTTGACTATCACTACAACAAGGCTGAATAAAAAATAATATGTCCCATTATCAAACTATCGACAAAGATCGTGTCCCACTGGGACAAAAAACGGCTTACGGTACAGGCACACTTGTACTTAACCTGTTGCCTGCTTCCTTGGGGATTTTCGCTTTTTTCTTGATAACCGCTTTTGGTGTAGACCCATTATTAGCTGGGCTATTGGCAGGGTTACCCAGACTTTTTGATGCCATTACCGATCCCATTATGGGCTTCATTACTGATAACACTCAATCTAAGTGGGGTAGAAGAAGACCCTATATAGTGGTGGGTGCGATTTTGAGCGGTATATTTTTTGCTTTTTTGTGGCAGCTCAATCCTGAGGCATCACAAGATTATACGTTCTGGTATTTCCTACTTTTTTCCATGGCGTTTACCATCGGTAACACTATGTACGCGACACCTTTTGTGGGAATGGGTTACGAGATGACCTCTGATTATAACGAACGCACTCGCTTAATGGCCTTCTCTCAAGTAATGGGCCAAATTGCTTGGATGATTGTGCCTTGGTTTTGGGTACTGATTGCCGACCCAGACCTCTTTGAAACTCAGGCTGAAGGTGTAAGGACCTTATCTTTGTATGTAGCGGGCACGTGTATAGTATTAGGCATTGTCCCTGGTTTATTCTGTAAAGGCATTGACAGCTCTCATATTGAGAATAGAGCTGAAATTTCATTTGGTACTATGTTTACTAATCTCAAAGCCGTTTTCATAGGCATAAAGCAGGCGTTTAAAAACGCATCATTTGTGCGCTTGTGTGGTGCGACTTTTTTAGTCTTTAATGGTTTTCAATTAGTCGCATCATTCGCTTTTTTTATCATTGTGTTTCATATGTTTAATGGCGACTATGGCGCAACCGGTTCTTGGCCTGGTTGGTATGCGACTGTCAGTGCTCTGGTCACCGCTTTTTTGGTTATTCCTATTGTAACTGTTATGGCTAATAAATGGGGTAAGCGCAACGCTTTCATCATTTCAACCATGATATCAATTGTGGGTTATGGGCTTAAGTGGTATGGCTTTAATCCTGAAAATCCTTGGCTGATTTTTATGCCAATTCCTTTGATGTCTTTTGGTATTGGCGGCTTATTTACTCTGATGTTAAGTATGACCGCAGATGTTTGTGACATGGACGAACTGAGAAATGGTATGCCACGTAGAGAAGGCACATTCGCCGCTATCTATTGGTTAATGGTCAAACTCGGTCAAGCCTTATCCTTGATACTAGGGGGTGTGGTTCTAAAAGTTGTCGGTTTTGATGCTGGATTAGAGGTGCAATCAATAGAGACAATGACCAATTTGCGAATTGCCGATATTGTGATCCCCGCAGTGACCGCCGGGTTAGCTATTATAGTTATGTGGAAATACGATTTAAGTGAAGAAACTGCGCACAAAATTAAAGAAGAGCTAATTGTAAGACGTGGAGAGCTCTAACTCTCAGCTAGTGATAATGATTAATCGCATGCTAAATATCGCTGCCCTCTATCAAGTGCCGATAGCGCAGGGTCAAATGGGCAGTTACTCAGATGTTTGACAGATAGTAGGCCCCACTAAAATATTATATGGGCGCATATTGATCTCATTCGACCTACGCTGTTTGAGTGTCACAATATTTAATATTGCACCCTTTATATAAGGCAAGATGCAGAGATGAGTTCAGAGTACCTGTTTAGGTTTATGGGCGAAAACCTATATTTATGCTTGCGAAAGGCCCATGTTATCTGTTCGATATTTATGCCTTTGGGCAATGCAGAGGGTATACGCAGATCATCAAACACTTGCTCTAGTCATCTTTAATCACTGTAAATTGTTAACATAATTTACAGTGATTTTTGATAAATGCGGCTACCAATAAACCCAAGAATGACGTGTTAAAATCCCACATCTATCACATCATACTGTGTGAACACCTTTGAATCTGTGGTTATTTCGCCTCGAAATCGTCCCTGGCAATAATGTGGCTTGTATCTAAGGTGGAAGCCTTAATAAAAATATTAACATTTGTATTAAGCTCTTTGCTCATAACTGTTTTATCGCGTTTGAGTTTTTATGCCTCAAAGGTACTGACTGTATTGCCATTAAATCAGTACCTTTATGTATGCTAGTTTTATACCTTAACTAATAACGTTTCTAATTCTTCGAGTGTTTTTCCTTTGGTTTCAGGTACATATTTGAGGATTATGGCTAACCCCATAAACGCAAAACCGCCATAGATAGCAAACGTGAAGGTTGCCCCTAAATTGGCAAGTTCCCATGGAAAAATCAACTGCACTAAAAAGCTAACAGCAGAGTTAATGAGACCCACAAATGAAATGGCGATACCCCGAATTCTGTTGGGGAATAATTCAGAAAACAGCACCCACATAACAGGCCCAAGGGACATAGCAAAACAAGCAACGAAGCCCAAAATACTTAGCAATATCATGGTGCCGTTCATCTGAATAGCTGCAGCCACCAAATTTGACTCGAATTGAACTGCTGCTCCAGCACCTAGTGTATCTGTGATGGCTGTTTTAAATGCCAAATCGCTGTTGAAGGTTAAGCCCACAATGTTCTGTAAAGCCGCTATATCTATTCCTGTTGGCAATACGCTGATGGCCTGAGCAGTCAGAGTATAAGTTGCCGCATTAAACTGATAGGCCAAACTAAACATACAAACTACTATGCCAGAAACGCCCATCACTAATAGAGACTTACGCCCTATTTTATCAATTAATCCTATAGCAATTAAGGTAAAGACAACATTGGTCAAACCCACCAAAATAGCCTGCATAAAGGCCGCATCAGTGCCTAGACCTGTTTGTTCAAATATCATAGGGGCATAAAAGAAGACCGCGTTAATACCGGTGATTTGCTGTAAAATAGCGATAGAAATACCCACTATCATAACTAAGCGCATTGAAGGTCTGAGTAGGTCTAAAAACGCGCCTTTTGTTTTATTTTTCTGTTGGTCAATACTCTGGCTAATTTGCGACACTTCTTTATCTGCTGCTTTGTCGCCTAAGGCTTTTTGGAGTATAAGCAATGCTTCCTTACTGCGGCCCTTCATCATCAGCCAACGCGGGCTCTCTGGTACTATCGAGAGACACAGGAAATACAATAATGCTGGAATTGCCTCGATGCCTAACATCCATCGCCAGTTCCATTTTTCAAGTCCCAATGTTTGTACCCAATCGTGGTCTAACTCTGCGGACCTCAATATTAAAAAATTAGTAAAAAAGGCCACCGAAATTCCCAACACTATATTTAGCTGATTGAGTGATACCATACGGCCTCGGTATTTAGCAGGGCCAATTTCTGCAATATACATGGGAGCAATAATTAGCGCCGCACCAACACCCAACCCACCCAACATACGGCCAATTACTAGGGTCAGAAAATTAGGGGCCAGAGCAGAGGCTATAGCCGAGAAAAAGAATAGCGCAGCGGCGCATTTAAGCACTGGTTTTCTGCCATATTTATCGCTTAAAGGGCCGGCTGTTATCATGGCAAATGTTGCGGTGAGAGACAACGAAGCGACAGCCCACCCCAATTCAATCTTAGATAAGTTAAATTCTGGTTCGATAAATTTTACAACACCTGATATCACTGATGCATCAAAACCCATTAGGAATCCGCCTAAGGCCACAATGATGGATACATAAAATACATAGAAAATTGTATGAGGCTGGTTTGTTTTCATTCTTATTGCCTATATTGTGGTTTTATTGATAAATATTATTCACTCTAGGCTAGCCACGCTAGACTAATATGCTCAGAAAGATTATAAATTACGACAAGATGGTCTTCATTAGCGATAGTACGCACTGAACTGCTGGCTAGCAACTTATACGAAGTGTAAAATGAATTCTGAAACGAATGCCAACGTTGTTGGCAAGATAGGAAAGCCATGCCCACATCATTTTTTGAACGTCCGCCCACTATGATTGGCTCTTACAGCGTCTACCATTTTGGTTTATTACATTTAGGATTTTGGGCATTTGTCAGTACTATCAGCTTTTTTTCTTTGACTCTGTGGTACGGACCCTATGAGTGGACTCACATCGTACATATTATTTTCCAGGCACTATTAGGAATGATACTTACCTTGTTTTTATACGTGGGATTTATGTCTATATGGCATAGTCGTTTTATTTATCGTGCCACTATAGGGTTTTTGATGGTGTTGGTGGTGTCGCTGATCTGGACATTATCTAGAATCGAAGCCTTTATACGTTTGACTTCGATCAGTACTGAATGGGGCGAATTTGGTGGTTGGCACTTTGCCAGTATGTTTATATTTTTATGTTGGACGGGTCTATTTCATGGCATACGTTACAACGACTTGTTACAAACTGAACACAGGATCATGCTAAAAGTTGAGGCTGAAGCCCGTGAAGAGCAGATGAAACGAATGCGAGCTCAAACGATTGCTCGAGATGCCCAAATAAAAATGCTACGTTATCAGTTGAATCCCCATTTTTTATGCAACACCTTAAATGCTATTAGTTCTCTTGTGGAAGTGAATGAATCTCAAAAAGCACAAAGCATGACTGTGCAATTGAGCCGGTTTTTACGCCATTCTCTGGACAATAATCCGGATACTAAACTTTCGCTGGAAAATGAAATTAAGGCGCTCAACCTATACTTGGAAATCGAAAAAACAAGATTTGGAGACAGATTGAGTTTGGACTTTCAAATTAATGAAGAAGCTAGGCTGGCCATGGTACCCAGCCTTTTGTTACAACCTATTATTGAGAACTCCATGAAACATGCGATTGCCCAAAATGAGTTAGGTGGCACCATTACACTGTTGGCAAAAGTGGAACACCAACGCTTGATCATGCAACTAAGTGACACCGGCAGTGGCAGTAAAATAGGTAAAAGTAAAATGGAAAGTTCTAAGGGCAGAGGGGTGGGCTTACGCAATACCAATGAGCGATTAAAAGCGCTGTATGAAAACGATTTTTCTGTGAACATTGACCTATTGCCACTAGGTGGATTAAGAACCACTATAGAGCTCCCCTGTGAATATAGCATTACGGGCAGTGGTTATCCAATGGCCAATCAAGAGCAGCTGTTAGAAGATGAGTACAAAGCATGACTAAATTAAAAACGCTGATAGTTGATGACGAACCTTTGGCGTTAAAATTATTACGGGCTAAATTAAATAAAATTGCTGAGGTTGAGATAGTAGGTGAATGCAAAAATGGCCGAGAGGCAATAGCTGCAACCTTAGACCTAGCTCCAGATTTGATTTTTCTAGATATTCAAATGCCAGGGTTGAATGGTTTTGACGTGGTCAAAGGCTTACAGAGTGATATTTTACCGTTAATTGTGTTTACCACCGCCTATGAACAATATGCATTAGACGCCTTTGATGTTCAAGCCGTGGACTATATATTAAAACCTATAGACGATGCCCGTATAGGTAGAGCTGTTCAGCGAGCTGCTAAACGTCTAAATATAACAGACAAGTCAGTGAATAAGCGTCCTATTTTAGGCGCTATAGATGCGATAAATCATAATGAGTTTGCATTAAGTAAAGCTGTTGCTAGCCCATCGGTGCGACAGTTAGCGAGTGTGGTTGAACGTAAGGTGGTGATAAAGGATAGGGATGAAATCACTATTTTGAAACAATCTGAGATTGAATGGGTAGATGCAGCGGGAGATTATGTCTGCTTGCATGCACAAGGTGAAACTCATATTAAGCGCAGTACTCTCAAAGAATTGCTAGATGAATTAGACGACAGCATTTTTAAAAGAGTGCATCGTTCTACCATCGTTAACTTGAATTTTATTGAGAAAGTTATACCCCACACAAAAGGCGAATTCTTTTTACAACTAAGTGAATTTGAAAAAATAAAAGTCAGTCGAAACTATAAAGATGCGATTAAACACTTTTTATCGGGAGAATAATTAAGCTACAAGCTTCTAGCTGTTTGTATCAAGCTTAAGAAGCTGTTTCGGTAGCTGGATTTTATTTTTTACCTTTATTGGGTTTAGAAGCTCTTGCCTTGGATTTCTTGGCTTGATAAGGCGAAGACTTGTCGTGGCTTATTTGCGTCTCACTGGCCTTGTTACTGCGGCTATTTCTAGTGTTTTTTGCCACGCTTTTTAACAAACTTATGCGGTTACTGACTTCAAATCCTACTTTAACAATACGTTTTATTTTGCTACCAATTAACTTTTCTATGCGAGCAACAGAGTTTTCTTCTTCTCGGCTAACGAATGATATTGCATAACCTTCTTTACCTGCACGGCCAGTTCGACCAATACGGTGCACATAATCTTCAGGTAGATAAGGCAGGTTATAATTAACCACATAGTCCAATCCTTGGATGTCTAGCCCTCGAGCTGCCACTTCTGTTGCAATTAATACTTGTAGCTTTGCAGATTTAAAATCGGCAATCGCACGTCGACGAGCACCTTGGCTTTTGTCAGCATGGCAAACCGCAGCGTCAATTTTGCTTCGCTTTAACGCAGCCATCAGTTCATCTGCCTGTTGCTTGGTGCTAGTAAAAACTAAAACTTGAAACCAGTTTTGCTCTTTCAATAAAGCTTTGAATAAATCAATTTTTCGTGTTTCTTCCACAGGGTACATAACGTGTGAAACTGTCTCGGCCGTGGCATTAATTTTGGTCACCCGTAACACCGTATGATTGTTCAGTAACTTGTGTGACAGTTCATTTACTGCAGGAGATGAGGTAGCGGAAAATAATAAAGTTTGACGTTTTTTAGCCGTGTATTGCAAGATGTTTTGTACATCTGCAATAAAACCCATATCCAGCATCCGATCTGCTTCATCAAGTACAACAAACTCAGCATTGGCTAAATTAACGTTGCTTAGCTCTAAATGTTCAATTAAGCGCCCTGGTGTTGAAATCAGGATATCCACGCCATCTTTTAGTTTATTTGACTGACCACCCATCTTAACGCCACCATAAAGTGCTGTTACTTTTAAAGGTAGAAATTGCGCATAGGCGCCGATAGTATTGGCGAGTTGTTCAGCTAACTCCCTGGTTGGCGTTAAGATCAATGCGCGGGGACTACCTGACAAGGTGTCTTTAGGTTTATCTAAGATTTGTTGCAAAATGGGTAATGCAAATGCTGCGGTTTTACCCGTACCTGTTTGTGCATTAACCAATAAATCTTTGCCTCTGCGAGCAGGGACTATCGCTTGCTCTTGCACAGGCGTCATTTCAGTGTAACCACAGACTTCGAGGGCCTGTTGGATTTCATTGGCTAAACCTAAATTTGAAAATTTCATAGTGTTCCTGTGCGACTGCAAAAAGCGAGGCGGGAATATACAGCATTTTGGCTTAAAAAGTTATATTGTTTGTGGTTTTTGTGTACACAAATATGTTCTTTCATTACAGTAATTGTTTAGGAACACAGAAGTTTTGACAGAGAGTAAGAAGCCGCTAGCATAGCACTCATACTAAACGGCCCAGGGAGGAGGCAGTTCACTAGGCTGCCAATACTAAGTCGTCAATTCGGGGTGAAAGTTCAAAGGTAATTGAAAAAAATTACAATAAACTGAAAGGATAAGTAATGAAAAAGCTATACGCATGTCTTGGAATCGGTTTTTTATTGTTAGGCTGTGATAAAAACGAAGTGGGAGATATATCACTTGGCGCTTTTACGACACAAGATATAAAGTTAAATATTTTGGTTGACCCTGTTATTACAGGGGTGACTTGCCATGTAGCTAGTATTGAAGCGGACCTAAGTTTGTCTGATCCTTCCGATAGTTCAATAGCTTGTAGACAAACCGGAGAAATAAGTCCTGAGATGATAGCCGCTATTGATAAGTCAAAATCAGGTGAAGTGGTTTTTAAGAAATCCAAAAGTATCTTTTTTAAGAGTATGAAAATCCGCAGGGTATTTGACAAACAAAATCAAACTTTGATGTATGTGTCTTACTCAACTAAAGAAACATCTGGAAGTTTTAAACACAGCCTCTCTACTGTGCCTTTGTGGGGCACCAAAGCATATAACAAGGTGAAAACTTCTGCATTGTGAAAGTAACAGAGTCGGGTTGTGAAGTGTCCCTTAAAATCGAAGCTGCATTAAAAAAAATGTTAAAAGGCTCAGTTCCTATTGTGAGCACTAATATGCTAGCTGACTCTATGAGTAGTGAGTCTGATTGGGTCATACTGGATAGTCGCGAATTAGCTGAGTTTGAAATTAGCCATTTACCTGGTGCAAAGTGGGTGGGGTATAGTGATTTTTCTATACTTCGTCTGTCAGGTGTGTCAAAAAATGCAAAAGTGGTGGTGTATTGCTCCATAGGTGTGCGCAGCGAAAACATAGCTGAAAAACTCCTAACCTCTGGATTCTCCAATGTGAAGAATTTATATGGTGGTATTTTTGCTTGGGCAAATGAACTTAAAACACTAATCGAACCAAATCAAAAACCAACCCTAGCAGTGCATGGCTATGATCAAAACTGGGCTAAGCTACTCGACCATCATGCAGATTACATACAGGTTAAATAGTGGGATCTGCTAGCTCTGACACATATTTACAGCACTTTATGAGCGATTTTTATGAATATTTTGAACCCAACTTAACCTTGTTACGACCTTAAGTTATGAAAAGAAATAGTGAACACAATTTAACACAGTGGTTAGTGGTGAATTGCCAATTGGGTGATGCCAAAGCCCTACAACAGCTGATGAAAATTTAGTATCCCAAGTTATTACGTTATGCCTATCGGCAATTAGGAGACCAACAAAGAGCTCAAGACGCGGTTCAAAGCACCTTCGAAGCCGCCAGTAAAACATTCATAAAATTAAAGACCCGGCTTGTTTTGCCAAATGGATCTAACAAATCCTGGGCATAAGAGTGTCGACATCATTCGTAAAAAAAAAAGCAAGACAAGCTGTGTAATGAATATGAGCAGTTTCAGGACATACATGCTGCTGATTAACAGACCTTGGATAACGGGTTAGAAAACTTTTAATTCGAACAGATATTGAATCGTCCAGAGCAGCAGTTCTATCAGCTTGTGCATCTGCATTATTTAGAGGGATTTAGTATGATTGAAATAAGCGTTTTACTGGGTATCCCAGCAGGAACCATAAAGTCGCGTCTGCATCAAGCAAGAAAAATATTTCAAAATAGTCAAAGTGCAGAGGTTTTATAAAAATAATATAAGAGGCAACATGAAAAATATACATCAAAAAATACTTGGTGAATGAAAGAATGAAAGAATGAAAGAATGAAAAAATGACAAAGCCACAGATGATTTTTCATAAGAACAAGCCAATGCATTGCAATTAATTGGGCAACGTTTTAAAGGCACTTTTCGTTTAACCTTTGTAGTGATTGTTAGTATGCAATTGATATTTGCAGGGCTGGCCATTTATTGTGCTTACCATCTGGTAAACGCGTTAGATATAGGTTTAAAAATCAATTGGCTTGCAGGTACATGATCAACCGTCGTTGCATTTGCTATAGCCCGTATATGGTTTTTTATGGAGCTACATCGTCTGTCGGTGTAACGTGAAGTTAAACGCGTAGATTTACAAATTTCTCTGTTAGCTGAGTCTTATCAAGCGTAATGTACTTGGATTTCAATATGCGGCAAAGATCTGAAAAGGGAAAGTGCATAGTAAAGATATCATTATTTGGTGGATCAAGGACGTTAAGTTCGATTAGAAAATAATCGAATGATTTGCTGAAGTGCATCGAGCCGCAAATTGTTGTGAGTTATATTTTTGGCGAAAAACATCACAAGGACGTTCAGCTTAAATTATCAAATTAGATCAGTTTTCCCGCAATATTCTTTGTTCTAAAAATAAAGTGGACTGATTGCTTCAATATTTATCTGTGACTTATACCCACTCATAAAGATGAGGTTTTGTGTCAACACACATAACTAAAACGTTCACAAAAAATAGTCCTGTGATAAAGTGATAAAAATCAACTGTCTAGCATTTTCCTTAGTTAATGAGTCCGAAAGTATGAAAATAAAAAAGTGCCTTGGATTTATTATTTTATTTGTTTTTACCTTATGTACTGAGGCGAAATCAGTACATGTTGCAGTGGCTGCAAATTTCAGTAACACCATGAAAAGTCTAGTAAAAGAATTTGAGAAGACATCTGATTATCAAATAGCTCTGTCTTTTGGCTCCTCGGGAAAATTTTATGCACAAATTAAACAAGGCGCACCTTATGAGCTATTCTTTTCTGCCGATCAGGCTAAGCCTGACGCTCTGCAAAAAGAGGGACTAGTGATTGCTGCTAGCCGTTTTACTTACGCTATCGGTCGTCTTGCTGTGTGGAGCACTCAACCTGATTTTGCCAATAAAATAGAAGTTAACTTAAAAGAAGGAACGTTTAATAAGCTGGCTCTCGCTAATCCTAAATTAGCGCCCTACGGAGCGGCAACGCTAGAAGTGCTCCAATATTTAGAATTAATCGATGCGACTCAATCCAAATGGGTGAGAGGCGAAAATATTGCACAAACCTACCAGTTTGTCAGCTCTGGTAACGCAGATTTAGGCTTTGTCGCATTGTCGCAATTGTTAGGCACAACGCTGGGCAGAAATAAAGCGAAGCGAGGATCTTATTGGATGGTGCCTGATATAATGTATAGTCCTATTAAACAAGATGTTGTGTTGTTGCGCTCTGCCGAAAAAAACCAAGGGGCTAAGGCATTTTTAGATTTCATGCATACTCATAAGGCACTCGCTATTATTGCTGAATATGGTTATGCGGCTTCGAATAGTTTGAATGCGGTCAAGGCTATATGAGTCTTTCTGATGGCGACATAGCAACTATTTGGTTGACGTTACGCTTAGCCTCCACAGTTACAATACTATTACTGATATTCGCCACCCCCGTTGCTTGGTGGTTAGCTAGAACAAAATCTTGGTTTAAAGGCCCATTGAGCGCGATTGTGGCGTTACCTTTAGTGCTTCCTCCCACAGTGTTAGGTTTCTACTTGTTACTAGCAATGGGCCCTAATGGCGCAATAGGGCAGTTTACTCTAGCGCTTGGGCTAGGTACTTTGCCTTTTACGTTTTGGGGGTTAGTATTGGCGTCGATGGTATATTCATTGCCTTTTGTGGTGCAGCCTATTCAAAATGCTATTGAAGCTATTGGTAATCGACCTTTAGAAGCAGCCGCTACTCTTGGTGCAGGCCCTATAGATCGATTTTTTACTGTGGTGTTACCTTTAGCTAAACCGGGTTTTATGACCGCGACCATCCTTGGTTTTGCCCATACGGTAGGTGAGTTTGGGATTGTATTGATGATCGGTGGCAGTATTCCCAGCGAAACACGTGTGGTGTCTGTGCAAATTTATGACCATGTAGAGTCACTAGAATATGCACAAGCTCACGCTTTGTCAGGCGTTATGATTGTATTTTCATTTGTTGTGTTGCTACTGCTTTATACCTTTCAGCGTAAGCGAAAAGCGGTGGGCATGACTTATGGTAGATAAGGCGAATAATATACAAAAGTCAGTGACATCTGCTCAGGGGATCCAGGCTCGTTTTCGACTAAGCTACGACCAAGTGTCCACTAGAAATTTTGAACTTGATGTTGATATTGATATCCCAGGGCAGGGTATCACTGCAATTTTTGGTGAATCTGGATCGGGTAAAACCTCCTTTTTGCGATGTATTGCGGGTTTAGAAAAAAACGCTTCTGGCAGTGTGAGTGTTAATAGTGAACGTTGGCAAGATGCTAATATGTTTGTTCCTACTCATAAACGTAGCCTCGGATATGTGTTTCAGGATGCCAGTTTGTTTGAGCACTTAACCGCCATGGGAAATCTGCGCTACGCCATAAAACGCAGTAACCAACCCTTTAACCCAGAATTATTAAATCAAGTTGTCAGTGTAATGGGAATAGTGGGTGTATTGGAGCAATTTCCCCAACAACTATCTGGTGGTGAAAGGCAGCGAGTGGCGATAGCCAGAGCATTATTAAATCAACCCAAACTATTATTGATGGATGAGCCTTTGGCGTCTTTAGATACTGCTCGTAAGCTTGAAATTTTGCCTTATTTAGAAGGTCTGCGTAGCAGTTTTAATATCCCTATTTTGTACGTGAGTCATGCAGTCGATGAAATAGTTCGACTAGCAGATTATGCTGTGGTTATGCGACAAGGAAAAGTAATTGCTAAGGGTGATATAACAGAGCTTTTTTCTAGAACTGACCTACCATTGGGAGTGAGCAATGAAGTGGGTGCGATTCTTGAATGCAACATAGTGGAAAGAGACAAACAATGGCATTTGATGCGTGTTGCCTTTGACGGTGGTGAGCTTTGGCTGCCCGATGTTGAAAACTCACAAAGCAATTCACCAAGCAATTTACAAAGAATACGTGTATTGGCAAATGATGTTAGCCTAACTTTAACACCCCATAAAGATAGCAGTATTCTCAACGTGTTATCTGGGGAAGTCGTAGAAATAATCGACGACCAAGACCAGGCTATGTCAATGATAAGATTAAAGTTGGGGCAGAATTTTTTATTGGCGCGGTTAACCAAAAAATCCTTACAAAATCTTGCTTTGACATTGGGAATCAGCATCTGGATACAAATTAAGTCAGCCGCAATAGTTCGTTAGCAATGTTAACTTGATTAAATAAATACAGCAAAATAAAAACACCCTTTCCAATCTTTCCATCGGCGCTTACCGCAGATGTTAATACTCGTTTCATCTACATGTAATAAGGATGAGTCTTTCAGAGCTGCCTTTATTTTGTCTGTCGCTCTGGTTTGCTCAAGCAACTCTGCGGCTTGTTGATTAAATATCAGCAACTACCACTACTAAGAGGAATACCTAATTGGTCGGTAAAGTATTCTTCAATGCGTTTTTAGGGTAAAAGCTGATACTGAGACAAGTAAACGGCATGGGCTTTAACGCCATTCCCATATTGTACTGGGCTGTTCACACCATCAGAATGATCGGGCAATAGGAACACCGGATCAGCACAACTCTATTTTTTAACCTGCTGAATAGTTGTCTTAATTATAATGTAAATCGCTTTTTCATATAAAAAAACGGCCTCAAAAGAGGCCGTTTTCCTAGGGTAGGTTGTTCAATGAATAACAACCCACCAACCATGTTGACTGTTTCGGTGGTTCAGCTTTTTTAAGCACAATTATTACCAAGCTTCGATTGGTTGGCACATGTATCGAAGGTTAGATTCTGTCATTAAGAGCCGCAACGATAGGGGATGTTTCTAAACCATTCTCAAGGGCCCAAGCAATAACAGTTTTACCATCATTTTCAGGTGCATTTAGGTCGCCTTTTGACATTTTTTTCACCAATAGGGTACCTGTCTTAATTGCATTGTTTAACATCGCTGTGCGAATAAGGCTGTCGCCGCTACAAGATATATCCGTGTAGTAATCTTTAAGTTTTAAGTTGAAATGAGATTGAACATGTTTCATTTTATTACGTAATTCGTCTTTGTCATCTGCTTTAACGATGGTACAGATATTTTGTAGTGCTTCATTTACATCGGCTTGTGCATTATTTGCCGTCAATAATGAGATGCTTGCTATGACGATGGACATATTAATAAATTTAAAAACGATTATATTTCACCGAGTGATTTTTAAATTAGTAATGAAACATATTTAATTTCGACAGCGAATATTAAACAATATTATATTTGGATGAAAAACATAAAAAAATAATACTTAGGTATAATGCATCATAACTTTATTAGGGATTTTATTTATAATGCCAATAAGATTCTGTTAAATGTTTGCCGCTTTTTTTATAGCATTAGTCATCTGTATGCCACTAACCCACAGCTTTTTTTTGGTTATTTTATAGTTGTAATAAAATGGGCTACCGCATTTAAGAAATGAGAGTTAAATTTTGTGTGTGAATGATAAAGATATCGAAAGGTAGAACAACCTTGCATCTTTCATCTATAGTCTGGTGAAAGGAAGAAGAGGCCTAGCATTAAATGTTTTTTTGCAGACCTATTAACAATTATCAGATTATGGTGGGCGTGTTTTAGTCTTGCTAGTATGACACTAGCCGTTATTTAAATTAGTTACTGACTAATCAGGATGAAACGCATGGGCAACCTGTGCAATCTGATCTCGCATCCAAATATGTGCATCGTCTAAATCAGCGCTCATATGCCAATATAAAAAGTATTCAAGAGGTGGTAAATCAAACGGTAATTCGTACATAGACAAATCATAGTGTTTAGCTAGATGATAAGGTAAACAAGCGATCAAATCAGTTTTGACAAGAGTAGAAGGCACAGTTAGAAAATGCTGACTACGCATCACTACTTTGCGCTTTTCACCTGCTTTGTCTAAAGCAACATCTATTGGTCCAGCACCGGTTTTTCGATGAGAAACGTTGATATGACCGAGTTGTAAAAACGCCTCCATGCTCATACCCTTTGATAAAGATGGGTGGTTTTTGCGTGCAAGTACGACAAATCTATCTTGGGCAATTTTTTGTTTGCACAAATGCTGGTCACTAAATGATGAGGCATCTGCGTAAAAATCTAGATTGCCACTAGCCATAGCGGATACAATATTTTTACGTTCAATTTCGTAATTTGTTAAAGATATTTTAGGTGCGCTTTTTTGTAATGAACCTAACAGGCGTGGAATAACAGTGACTTCAAGTAAATCTCTGCAAGCAAAGTTAAAGGTTTTTTCTGCTTTAAGTGGATCGAAAATATGACTTTCTTGCACACTTCTTCGTAACAGACCTAAGGCTTCTCGGGCCGGGCCAATAATGTTTTGAGCCACAGGCGTCGGCGTCATACTGTGTCCAGTACGCACAAATAAAGGATCATTCAGCATTTCTCTCAAACGAGCTAAAGAATTACTGACCGCTGGTTGAGTTATACACAACACATCTGCGGCTTTAGTTAAGCTACCAGCTGTGTAAATTGCATCAAAAACAGCAAACAAGTTTAAGTCAATACGGTGTAAATTCATAAACACTACCTATACGAAAAATCAGTAAACAGGATACGTCAATTATTAGTTAAATCAATGTTTGGCTATAGTTAATATTCATTACATTGATATCTGAATCTTGTTAGACTGAATGATTAATATACAAATAAGATAATAGTATGACTAAAAAACTTCTAGCCCTAAGTATCGGAGAACAACTACCAATAGGTGCTTGGTTAAGCATTTCACAAACGGATATTGATATGTTTGCCAAGGCCACTAATGACCATCAATGGATACATGTTGATCCACAGCGCTGTGAAAAAGAGAGTCCATATAAGACCACTATCGCGCACGGGTATTTGACTGTCACTTTGATGCCCAATTCTCTTTATCAATCTATTCAACCCGATCCTGAATATCAGTCTTTATTGAATTATGGTGTTAATAAAATTAGATTCATTGAACCTGTTCGAGTAAATGACAGAATAAGGTTTATATCAATTTTAATTAAAACAGAACAAAAAGCTTCGGGTAAGTTGTTTTACTTTGAAACTACAGCAGAAATTGAAGGACGAGATAAACCTGCTATGAAAGGCGTTTTTCTGACTTTATTAGTGGGAGCTTAGCAACTGCGGTTAAATCATTAATTTAATCAATTATTAGCATGTGGTTATGATATCTCTAATAACCACTGGTCGAACCATGACGCTCGTTAATGTTAACATATAAGTAACAATCTGTTTACATGAAGTCCCCTCCATTTTATCATCATGCTGAGTGTCTAAAATTCTGTTTATCAGGCACTTAATAAAAATAATATTATTAGAATTAAATTTTTTGATAACCTTTTTAATTTGGTTATCTCACGTCCTCTGATTTTTTTGGATGAGATATTTAATATCTAATAGCTAATAGCACACCTATTGGGGACACAAAATGAAAATAAAAACTAAACTATCGTTATTGGCAGTGGCAATTTCTGCCCAGCTTATCTCATTAAACAATCTCGCCTTTGCTCAAGAGCAAGGTGCTGATCAGGATCAAGACTTTGAATTAATTATGGTAACGGGTAGCTTTGTCAGGCGCAGTGAAAACTTTGAATCACCGTCACCACTAGCAGTACTTGATGCTGGAGATATTGAGGCTATTGGAGCCAAAAGCATTGGTGATATTACGCAAACGTTGACCATTAATACCGGTGCTGAAAATACGCCAGACGCATTTACTCAGAATGCTACAGCGGGCACATCTAACATCAACTTACGCGGTTTAGGCGTAGCCTCTACATTGATTCTGTTAAATAACAAACGTCAGGTGGTGACCGCACAGAACAACAACGGCGGAGTTAATTTCGTAGACACAAGTTCATTAGTGCCAATGATTGCCATAAATCGAATGGAAATAGTGAAAGATGGGGCTTCTGCTTTGTATGGTTCTGATGCAGTAGCGGGAGTTGTCAATTTTATTACCAAAACCGATTATGAAGGCGCGCAGGTTTCACTGGATTTTCAGGACGGCGCGCATGGTGACAATAAAGAATATACCGTACAAGGTTTATGGGGCACAGTCGGTGACGACAGCAGCATTTTGGCAGCTATTAGTTATACCAGTCGTTCCCCTCTGTTCACTCGTGACCGTCGCTTAAGTCGACCTCAAGACGATGCAAGTGCCTTAGGAAATCCGGGTTCATATTTTATTGGTGCAACACCCTTTATTGACCCCACCGGTTGTGAGGAGTTTGGTGGGTTGCCAACCTTGCTTGCGCCTCCGGGCACGGTTCCTGGCCTAGATGTTGGACTTTGTCGTTTTGATTTCGGTAAAGGTTTTTCTTTTGTTCCAGATGAGACTCGTGTTTCGGCTTATATAAATGCAACCAAACAATTAACAGATGATATTGAATGGACAACAGAAATTACCACTGCTAGAAATAGGGCTCAACGCGGCGGTTCACCGAGTTTCCCTATCTTAACATTCCCAACGGTTCCGGCTAATCACCCAAATAATGTGTTTGGACAGGATGTTTCTTACTTTGGTCGTGAGGTAGGTAATGATGCTAACGGTAACACTCTTCCTGGCGACCCTGCTAACACAGAATCTGATACCTTTAGATTCATGACTATGGTGCAAGGTGAAATGGAAAAGGGATTTTGGGAAGTCAGTTATACTGCCGCCCGAAATGACTTTCTCTTCTACGGTAATGATACCTTAGGTCAAAACTTTCAAAATGCCCTTCGAGGTTTCGGTGGGCAAGGGTGTGACCCTATAGCGGGTGCGGCTGGTGAAGGTGCATGTGAATATTTTAATCCATTCGCCACACAATTTACTACATCTCCGAATTCACAGAATGTAATCGATTCTTTTACTGCCAGACAATCGATCGATTCTAAGTCAAATCTTGAAGTGGCAGAAGCATTTCTGTCAACTGAATTATTTGAGATGGAAGGCGGTACAGCCGGTGTCGCTTTAGGCGTTCAGTATCGTTATCAGGATTTGTCTCAAGACCACGATTCTCTGTCTAATCAGGATAAATTCGCTTTTGTTATTGGTAACCCAGATATAGATGGTGAGCAGGATGTTGTCGCTATTTTTGGTGAATTAGCCTTGCCAGTTAGTGATACGGTAGACATACAATTAGCGCTCAGGTATGAGGACTACGGCGGATCAACAGGTGACACTCTTGACCCAAAACTGGCTGTCTCATGGCGAGCGACCGATGATTTTTCACTTCGTGCCTCTGTATCAACTTCATTTAGAGCACCCTCTATATTTCAAAGACAGGGCGGTGGAACAGGTCTTAATCAGGTGAATGATCCCATCACTGGTGGGCAATTTTTTGCTGCAGTAAGATCAACTGGTAATGAAGAACTTGTGCCTGAGGAATCAACTGCTTTTAACGTTGGCTTCTCACTTGAGCCAGTTGATGATTTATCGATTGAGGTAGACTATTGGAGCTTTGATTTCACTGATTTAATTATTCAAGAGAGTTTCCAAGCGATACTTAACGCGGAGCCACAAAATACGGACAGAATTATCAGAGTAGGCGATCCACTGAATGGTCCTATAATCCGAATCAATACCACTTATGTGAATGCGAGCTCGCTTGAAACGTCTGGTTTGGATTTTGTTGCTAACTATAAAATAGATACTGACATGGGAATATTCACGCCTAATATTAGTGCTACTTATATCCTTGCTTATGACCTGGTTGATCCCCAAGCAGGTGAAATAGACGGGGCTGGCTCTCGTAATTTCAATAATATCGGTACATCTACTCCAGAATTAAAAGCTAATTTAGGCTTGAACTGGAAACATGAGAACTACTCTGCCAACATTTTTGGTCGCTACATCGACAGTTACACAGATGATCAAAATGATTTTAGGGAGATTGAGAGCCATCTATCATGGGATGCTCAATTGAATATCGATTTAGGTGGGTTATTTGAAACTGATAATGCTTACGTACTAACCTTTGGTGGTGTGAACCTTACAGATGAAAATCCGCCTCAAGTGTTTACCAATGGTGGATTTGACTCTAAGGTACATGATCCACGTGGCAGGCAAGTCTATGCCCGTTTGGCGATTGAGTTTTAGTAAATAACTAAGATATATATTCCCCGGCGATGACCGGGGATTTTTTTGTAAACTACTTATTCCAGTTATTATGTTATTAATTAGCTGCGACAAACTTTTCTTTACCTAATTAATTCCACATTATAAGCAAGTACTTTGATGTCAAACACAATGATGAGAAACCTATCATGGAAAAATATTCTAAAGAACAGATTCAAATTGAACTGAAAAATATAAACCAACAATTGGAAACCCAACAACAGTGGCAGGTTGTTGATGGTAAGTTGTCAAAAACTTTTAAGTTTAAAAGCTTTATCCGTGCATTTGGTTGGATGTCACAAATAGCTATATGGGCAGAAAAATTTAACCATCATCCTGAGTGGTTTAATGTCTACAATAAAGTCGTAGTGCAACTTACCACTCATGATGTTGGTGGAATAAGTGAATTAGATTTTAAACTAGCAGAAAAAATGGAATTATTTTTGAAATAACGAAATAACGAAATAACGAAATAACGAAATAACGAAATAGCTAAATAGCTAAATAGCGAAATAGGTAGCTAACGACTGTTGAGAGTTAGAAAATATTTTGAGTTAAATGCCATGGTCACTTGTTAAAGATGTTTAATACGTTGCTTAATTCAACAGGTTGTATGTAGTTTGAGCGTTTGAACATGTTTTTGGTCTTTATCTGTATTAACCTCTTGCGCGCCCAAGTTTGCTATGTATAATACGCACCACTTGAGGAGAGGCAGTCAATAACAGCTTCATAATCAAAGAAGATTTCAAGCGCGGGATGGAGCAGTCTGGTAGCTCGTCGGGCTCATAACCCGAAGGTCGTAGGTTCAAATCCTGCTCCCGCAACCATATTAAAAACGCACTGATAAATTAAATGTTTATTAGTGCGTTTTTTTTTGGACGCGGATAATTTACAAAAATCAATTAACAACTTCAGAGTTAAAAAATATCATATAGTGCCTTAATAAAATTGAGTAACCTGCAATATTATTCAATTTTTGAAAAGTCTGAAATTAACTTTTTTAATCAAATCTAGTATCTAAGTTTTTGCACCTGATAGCATAATATAGTGTTTGCGATTGAACAGCATATTCACGTTCAAATCTTGCGAATTCGATTTTTTTTGTGTTGTAAGATGAATTATCACGTTTTCGTTTCTTTCCTTGGGTGTTTTTTAGACATTCAGTTCCACCTAGCCTTGCAAGTCACCTTTGTCCTCTGTAGAATGCGCCGCACTTGAGAAGCGAACTCCCTCATCTTGTGATGATAGTAACGTTTCATATTGTGGAAAGTTTTTCGAGATGTTTTTTGTTCTAAACCGCTTATTAAGCTGGTATTGCTTTCCACAACCACTTTTAGAAATGAGTATGATACTTTTTTCTAGTAACATAGTGGACTAGGGTCCAGAAACAAATAACCCCGCTTGTACGGGGTTTTTTATGTTTAAAATTACGATTTTCTTTCTGGGCATTTGGCCCCTTTTTTGTTTTTGGAGCAAAGCTTTGTCGCAACTCGAACAAAAGCTGACAGACATGTTAACTGCACCAGTCGAAGCATTAGGCTTTGAGATGGTGGGTGTGGAATTTTTACGTGCGGGTAAACACTCCTCGTTGCGTATCTTTATTGATCACCCCGATGGTATTAGCGTTGATCATTGTGCAGAGGTGAGTCGTCAAGCTAGCGCTGTACTCGATGTTGAAGATCCAATCAGCACCGAATATAATTTGGAAGTGTCATCTCCAGGAATGGACAGGCCTTTGTTTAAAGAAGCCCACTACCTAGAATGTTTAGGTGAAGTGGTGTCTCTCAAATTAAGAATACCTATGGGTGACAGACGGAATTTTAAAGGAAAAGTGTTGGCTTGCGAAACAGGTAATCTAACATTAGAAATTGATAACCAAACCCATGTTTTGGCTATTGCGAATATTGAGAAAGGTAATCTAGTCCCATCTTTTGATTAAGATGGCGACCTGACAAGGGCTGTCGTAAGAGAGTAATCAGTGAGGCAACAATGAATAAAGAAATTCTGTTAGTGGCTGAAGCCGTTTCAAACGAAAAACAGGTTCCAAGAGAAAAAATCTTCGAGGCGTTAGAATTTGCTATCGCCAGCGCTACCAAAAAGAAAAGTGAAGCTGATATCGAAGTACGGGTTAGTATCGACCGTGAAACCGGTAGTTTTGATACATTTCGCCGCTGGTTAGTGGTCGCTGATGATCACGAACAAGAAAACCCTGTGGCTGAAATGTCTATATCTGCTGCTCAGATGGATGAGCCAGACAAGCAGTTGGGTGAATATGTTGAAGATCAAATTGAATCTATCGCATTTGACCGCATCACTACACAAACAGCCAAACAAGTTATCGTTCAAAAAGTACGTGAAGCTGAACGTGATCAGGTACTAGCAGAATACGAAGACCGTGTGGGTGAGTTAGTTACAGGCACCGTTAAAAAAGTTAATCGTGACAACGTCATTGTTGATTTAGGCAGTAACGCTGAAGGTGTTATTTACCGAGACGATATGTTACCTCGCGAAACATTTCGTGCAGGGGACCGAGTTCGTGGTTTACTTTACGTCATTCGACCAGAAGCCCGCGGTGCTCAGTTATTTATTAGCCGTACTCATCCAGATATGTTGGTGGAATTGTTCCGCATTGAGGTGCCAGAAATTGCCGAAGAAACCTTGGAAATTAAAGCGGCTGCCCGTGATCCAGGTTCAAGAGCTAAAATTGCCGTTAAAACTAACGACAAACGTTTAGATCCCGTTGGTGCATGTGTGGGTATGCGTGGCTCTCGTGTGCAAGCCGTTTCAGGTGAATTAAGTGGTGAGCGTGTCGATATTGTGCTTTGGGATGATAATCCAGCTCAATTTGTTATCAATGCTATGGCACCTGCCGAAGTGGCTTCTATTGTTGTCGACGAAGACAAACAATCAATGGATGTAGCCGTTGAGTCCGACAACTTGGCCCAAGCCATCGGTCGAAGTGGTCAAAACGTTAGATTAGCAAGTCAACTGACTGGCTGGGAATTAAACGTGATGACAGTTGAAGACTTAAACGCGAAACACGAAGAAGAAAACTCTAAGGTTCTATCTGTCTTTACTTCTGGTTTGGACATAGACGCAGACTTTGCCTCTATTTTGGTAGATGAAGGTTTCACTACACTTGAAGAAATAGCTTATGTGCCTGTCAACGAGTTATTGGATATTGAAGGCCTAGAAGAAGACATGGTTGAGGAGCTGCGTGAACGCGCTCGTGCAACCCTGACCACTCGTGCGTTAGCCACAGAAGAAACACTTGAAGCTGCAGAGCCTAAAGAAGAACTGCTAAATCTTGAAGGTATGGACAGGCATGTTGCCTATACTCTTGCAAGTCGCGGCATAACCGATCTTGAGGGCCTTGCAGAACAGGGTACTGATGAGATTTCAGATATAGAAGAATTAAGCGATAAGAAAGCCGGTGAGTTAATCATGGCTGCCCGTAATATCGTTTGGTTTAACGAAGCAT
>JAWUXU010000128.1:0-39197 GCA_034111145.1 Paraglaciecola sp. | reverse complement strand
TAGTCCCATCTTTTGATTAAGATGGCGACTTGACAAGGGCTGTCGTAAGAGAGTAATCAGTGAGGCAACAATGAATAAAGAAATTCTGTTAGTGGCTGAAGCCGTTTCAAACGAAAAACAGGTTCCAAGAGAAAAAATCTTTGACGCGTTAGAGTTTGCTATCGCCAGCGCTACAAAAAAGAAAAGTGAAGCCGAAATCGAAGTACGAGTTAGCATCGACCGTGAAACAGGTAGTTTTGACACCTTTCGTCGTTGGTTAGTTGTAGCAGACGATCATGAGCAAGAAAACCCTGTGGCTGAAATGTGCATATCTGCTGCTCAAATGGATGAGCCAGACAAGCAACTGGGTGAGTTTGTTGAAGAACAGATCGAATCTATTGCCTTTGACCGAATAACCACACAAACAGCTAAACAAGTCATTGTTCAAAAAGTGCGCGAGGCTGAACGTGACCAGGTATTGGCAGAGTATGAAGAGCGTGTTGGTGAATTAGTCACAGGTACAGTTAAAAAAGTTAATCGTGACAATGTAATTGTGGATTTAGGTAATAATGCTGAAGGCGTTATATACCGCGATGATATGTTACCTCGCGAAACCTTCCGCCCTGGCGATAGAGTGCGTGGATTGCTTTATGTTATCCGGCCGGAGGCTCGTGGCGCGCAATTATTTATTAGCCGAACTCACCCAGATATGCTGGTTGAACTGTTCCGCATTGAAGTGCCTGAAATTGCAGAAGAAACGTTGGAAATTAAAGCCGCCGCACGTGATCCAGGTTCACGCGCCAAAATTGCAGTTAAGACTAATGACAAACGTTTAGACCCTGTTGGTGCATGTGTCGGTATGCGTGGTTCTCGTGTACAAGCTGTATCAGGTGAATTAAGCGGTGAACGCGTCGATATCGTGCTCTGGGATGATAATCCAGCGCAATTTGTTATTAACGCTATGGCACCTGCCGAAGTGGCCTCTATTGTTGTCGACGAAGACAAAAAATCAATGGATGTTGCTGTTGAAGCCGACAATTTGGCGCAAGCCATCGGTCGAAGCGGTCAAAACGTTAGATTAGCCAGCCAACTAACTGGCTGGGAATTAAATGTAATGACAGTAGCAGACTTAAACGCTAAACATGAAGAAGAAAATTCTAAAGTGCTAACAGTGTTTACTGCCGGTTTAGACATAGATACAGACTTTGCCTCTATTTTGGTCGATGAAGGTTTCACTACGCTTGAAGAAATAGCTTATGTGCCTATCAACGAGTTAATCGAAATCGATGGATTGGATGAAGAAATGGTTGAGGAGCTGCGTAACCGCGCTCGTGCAACCCTAACGACTCGTGCGTTAGCTACAGAAGAATCTCTTGAAGCCGCAGAGCCTAAAGAAGAGCTGTTAAATCTTGAAGGTATGGACAGGCATGTTGCCTATACACTAGCAAGTCGCGGCATAACCGATCTTGAGGGCCTTGCAGAACAGGGCACCGATGAGATTTCAGATATAGAAGAATTAAGCGATAAGAAAGCCGGTGAATTAATAATGGCCGCCCGAAATATCGTTTGGTTTAACGAAGAATAGGTCAACAGGAGGAATTCCCATATGGCAGAAGTATCCATAGAAAAACTTGCCACTGATATAGGCACTTCGGTTGACCGATTGGTCCAGCAATTTAAAAGTGCAGGTATTGATAAAGCAACCAACGGTGCAGTAACAGAAGATGAAAAGCGTATATTGTTAGACTTTTTAAGTAAACAACACGGTGGATCGGGCTCAGAAGCACCAAAGCGTATGACGTTACAGCGCAAGACAACTAGCACATTGAGTGCTGGTAAATCTAAAGCGGTGACAGTCGAAGTGCGTAAAAAGCGTACTTATGTCAAGCGATCTGATGTTGATGAAGCTAAAATCGCCGAAGAAGAAACTAAGCGTTTAGCCGAAGAACAGCAAGTCAAACTTGAAGCTGAACAACAAGCTGCTGAGAAAGCCAAAAATGCGGCAGAAGAAAAAGCAAATAGGGCTGCTGAAGCTAAAGCTAAAACAGATGCGGAGCGTGTCTCACGCGCTGAAAAAGCCAAAGAAGCTCGTGCTGCTGAAGAGTCAGCCTTAAGCCCAGAAGAAAAAGCAGAGCAAGACCGTAACCGCGCTGAAGCTGAAAAACTTCGCAAGGCGCAAGATGAGGAAATTCAACGTAAACTTGAATTAGATGCGAAAAATGCTGCGGATGAAGCTAAAAAGCTATCCGAAGAAAATTCTCGTCGCTGGAAGGAAGAAGAAGAGCGTCGTAAGAAACAAGAAAAAGAAGAAGTGCATGTTCACTCAAACCGCTACGCGCAAGAAGCAGAAGATGCCGATGACATCAAAACTGAACTTGGCGGGCGCAGACGTAAAAAATCAAAGAAAAATGCTGGTTCAGATCTAAAACATGCTTTTAATAAACCAGCACAGCCTGTTGAGCGTATTGTTCGTTTAGGTGAAACGATTACAGTAAGTGAATTAGGTGGAAAACTAGCTATTAAAGCAACCGCAGTCATTAAAGCCCTGATGAAGATGGGTGAGATGGTGACTATCAACCACGTACTTGACCAAGAAACTGCAGTATTAGTAGTGGAAGAAATGGGCCATAAATACGAACTTGTCAATGATAATGCACTTGAAGATGAACTAATTGCTGACGTTTCTGGTGGCATAAAAACGGCTCGTGCACCTGTTGTTACTATAATGGGTCATGTTGATCACGGTAAAACATCACTGCTTGATTACATTCGCCGTGCGAAAGTAGCTGATGGTGAAGCGGGTGGTATTACCCAGCACATTGGTGCATACAGTGTTGAAACTGAACGCGGACGTATTGCATTTTTAGATACACCTGGTCATGCCGCGTTTACTGCTATGCGTGCTCGTGGTGCAGTTGCGACGGATATCGTTATTTTGGTTGTTGCAGCAGATGATGGTGTTATGCCACAAACAAAAGAAGCAGTACAACATGCAAAAGCTGCAGGTGTACCGTTAATTGTTGCGGTTAACAAAATTGATAAAGAATCTGCAGACTTTGATAGAGTGAAAACTGAATTATCACAAATTGCAGTGATTTCAGAAGAGTGGGGTGGTGAACATCAGTTTGTAAACGTCTCTGCAAAAACAGGTCAAGGGATAGATGAATTACTTGAAGCCATTAGTCTACAAGCTGAGTTACTTGACTTACAAGCTGTACCTAATGGGCCTGCAAAAGGAATCGTCATTGAATCACGTTTAGATAAAGGCCGTGGCCCTGTTGCATCTGTGCTTATTCAAGAAGGTGAGCTTCGTGCCGGTGACATCATGTTATGTGGTGAGGAATACGGACGTATTCGAGCCATGCGTGATGAAAATGGCAAAGATGTAAAAGTCGCGGGTCCGTCAACACCAGTAGAAATACTGGGTTTGTCAGGTGTGCCTATCGCGGGTGAAAATGCATTAGTGGTGCAAGACGAGCGTAAAGCACGTGAAGTAGCCACTAAACGTCATACCAAGCAACGAGAATTAAAATTAGCTAAACAGCAAAAAGCCAAACTGGAAAACATGTTTGCCAATATGGAAGCTGGCGATGTTAGCGAGTTAAATGTTGTACTTAAAGCTGATGTTCAAGGTTCGATTCAGGCTATCTCTGATTCTTTGACTAAGTTGTCAACGGATGAAGTTAAAGTGAACATCGTCGGTAGTGGTGTAGGTGGTATTACTGAAACTGATGCAAGTTTAGCTGCAGCTTCAAATGCCATAGTGATTGGCTTTAACGTACGTGCTGACGCTTCTGCTCGAAAAGTGGTTGATACTGAAGAAATTGACCTACGTTATTACAGCATTATCTATCAATTGATTGATGAAGTTAAACAGGCCATGAGCGGCATGTTGGCACCTGAATTCAGACAAGAGATAATTGGTTTAGCCCAAGTACGTGATGTATTTAAATCGCCTAAGATTGGTGCAATCGCTGGTTGTATGGTCACAGAAGGTATTGTTAAACGTAGTAGTCCTATCCGTGTTTTACGTGACAATATAGTGATTTACGAAGGCGAACTTGAGTCATTAAGACGCTTTAAAGACGATGCGCAAGAAGTCCGTAACGGAATAGAATGTGGCATTGGCGTGAAAAATTACAATGATGTCAGGGTGGGTGACCAAATCGAAGTATTTGAGACCGTTGAAGTTAAGCGCGAACTATAAATTTGATATAGGTAACTCAGCTATTAGCTAATCAGAATAAACGGAGGCTACGGCCTCCGTTTTGTTTGTAAAAAGAGATATTAGGTACCAGGAGAAATCAATATGGCTAGAGAGTTTTCACGAACCGACAGGGTCGGTCAACAAATTCACAAAGAAATTGCCAGTATTTTACAGAACGAGTTTAAGAATCGTGACCCTCGCCTTGGCATGGTGACTGTGTCGGGCGTAGAAGTATCGCGGGATTTAGCCCACGCTAAAATCTACGTGACTTTTTTTGAAAATGACGAAGAACAAGTAAAAAATTATCTGACTATTCTTGATGATAACAAAGGTTTTATTCGTACTTTATTAGCTAGTCGCATGCGCATGCGTGCCGTACCCGCAGTCAAGTTTGCTCGTGATGGCTCTTTGGCAGAAGGTATACGTATAGCTAATTTGGTCAGTGACACGTTAAACAAGGATGAAGAGCGAGCTAAACTTGCTGGGCGTTATCTTGACGACCACGAGTCAGACCTCAATGAGTTAGACGAACAAGTGTCAAATAAAGACGACCAAAAGTAAGTTAAAGGCAAAAAATGTCCAGAAAAAGAAGAGGTCGTGCAGTCAACGGCATTATACTGCTGAACAAGGGATTAGGGCTGTCATCTAACCATGCATTACAACAGGTTAAACGTATGTTTAATGCTTCAAAAGCAGGTCATACAGGTGCTTTAGACCCACTAGCGACTGGTATGTTACCCATCTGTTTTGGTGAAGCGACTAAGTTCTCTCAGTTTTTATTGGATACCGATAAGACGTATAAAGTCACTGCTAAACTCGGAGTGCGCACTACCACTTCTGATGCAGCCGGTGAGGTGGTTGACACTAAACCGGTTAATGTAACTGAAGCACAACTGTCAACCGCGTGTGAGCAGTTTAAAGGACCCATTAAGCAAGTGCCCTCTATGTTTTCAGCTCTAAAACACCAAGGTAAGCCACTATATTTTTATGCCCGTCAAGGCATCGATATTCCAAGAGAAGCCAGAGATATTACCATCTTTAGCCTGTCTATTGACAGATTTGAAGCTGATGAAGTGGATATGACCGTGCATAGTAGCAAAGGTACTTACATCCGTTCTTTGGTTGATGATCTTGGTCAGCTTTTAGGCTGCGGTGCTTATGTGAGTAAGTTACATCGTACTCAAGTGACTGATTACCCTGCTGACAAAATGATGACAATGGATTCATTACAAGCATTAAGAGACAAGATAGATAACGAAACGGCAGATTTACTAGATGATCAAACATTTACTGTAATGGATGATTTATTAATGCCAATGGACTCTGCTGTTAAAACGCTTGATTCAGTTGAGTTAGAACAAATAGCTGAAGGCTTTTTTAGGCATGGTAATCCAGTTAACTTTGTTGGCACTACTGAATATTCGCAAGACACATTAATCCGTGCATATAGTAAAGATAGTGGATTGTTTCTAGGTGTCGGTTTTATTGACCCCGACGGGAAAATTGCACCTAAACGAACAGTTGTTTACAGCTAGTCACACCGGATTTGGTATACGTGTGCTGATTAACAATATTATGTCGATATAAGGCTTGTTATTAAGCTTAGCGTCGCTATAATACGCGCTCTTTTTTGACTCGCTGAATTAGTGATTGGCGAGTTGTATCTTTAAACTCTTATTTATCGGAGAAAACTATGTCACTAAGTACACAACAAACGGCAACCATCCTTGCTGAGTATGCAGTTAAAGAAGGCGATACAGGTTCACCTGAAGTTCAAGTTGCTTTATTAACTCATAACATCAACAAATTACAAGGTCACTTTGCAGATCATAAGAAAGATCACCACTCACGTCGTGGACTTCTTCGCATGGTAAGCACACGTCGTAAGTTACTTGATTACCTTAAGGGTAAAAACGTTGAACGTTATCAAGATCTTATTAAACGTTTAGGGCTACGTCGTTAATTCGACAGAAGCTTTACAAAAAAAGACGCGACAGCGTCTTTTTTTATGTCTGAGGAAATGTTTTACATTCTTTGAATTTGGTATTAGTCAGGTCATTTTCTATGGCGTTTGAACAAATAAATGCATGCGCTGCGCTTAACCGCCTCCTTGCGGTTTTTGACTCGAATCTCCTTCGAACCCTAGATTAACCGTCTGCAAACACGGGGCAACGCCCCACTATCTTGCACAGCTGAACGGAGAAAATCACCTGAAAAAAGTATTCGAACTAATAACCAAATTTAATATTAGGTTCGACTTTGCCGGGGCAGTCGAACGGTAAGAATAATGATTGTAGGGAGTGCCGGATGCACTCCCATGTGCTATTTATTTCCACTCTTCCCATTTCACCCAGTCAACTTCCATTTCCCAATGTTTAACTGTCATCGCATTGGCATTAATTTTTGCAAAGTTCAAGATAGCAAACATCGGCTCCGGCAGTTCCGGGCCAATATCATCGTTACGGTATACCTCTTCGCTATTGAGATAAAAGACGATGTCATCACCCTCAAATGCGACACCGTAATCCTGGTATTCATCGAAATTGGCTTCCTTCACCAGCATCAAGGCTTGCCAGTCGCCTTGGTCGCATGCGCCGCCGTTCTTGATGGTTCGAGCTGCATAGTGATTCGGGCCACCATCACCATGATGCTCAAAGATATCAATTTCGCCGGAACCGATCATCGGCCAGCATACCGTTTCATCAGGTTCTTCAATCGGGGGCTCATTGTTCAGGGATCCCAGCAACCACCACGCTGGGAACATTCCATCCTGGCCACTATTTGGTACTTTTAATCGCGCTGTCCAGCGACCCTTGGCAAACTCTTGACGGTTCTTGGAGGAAATTCGACCTGCCACATACTGAGTATCTGCGTGTTGCTTGCCATGCTTGTCCATATTGTCACAGGGCTGTTTCTCTCCCAAATCGACTACCCGAAGTTTCAGCGTACCGTCGCTAACCTCACGTGTGCCATGTTGACCATCGCGCAAGTAGCACTGGTCTTCGCCATTCACCCAGAGAATCTGGTCACGCCAGTTGTCAATGTTGAAAGTATCAAAATCGTCAAAGAAAACCGTTTGCCAACTCTTGGTATTAGCTTCAGCTACAGTAGGCGCTTCGGCTTGGGTGGCCCCGTCTTCAGCACACCCTGAAACCAATACGGTCGAAGCGATTATCGCTGCAATTAACTTCATATCATCTCCCGGTAAAGTACATTGTAATTAGAAATAGTTGTTTTAAGCGTTGCCGTCTTATGTCAACTTTAATGCTTAGTAAACCAACCTCTGCATCGCACGAACTGGAATATCCAGCTTCACTTACTTGTTATTATGGCTGTCTTGTTAAATTTGTTGGCTGTTGAATAAATCGCCAATATCCGAATTATTTTTTCAGCATATCCAGTGTGATAAAGAATTAAAGTGATTTGCGACCAGAGGGATTCCTGTGGCAGTAAAGTGGAATTAAAAAGCAGCCTTTATGGAAAGTAGTCAGGCGAATTGTTTTTTTTAAACAACTGTTTCAGTTTTTTAAAGTGGTTGGCCACTAGTTTACGACCCAGATTCAAATTGTCAGCACCTAATGCACTTGCCAAACAAAGCCCATGTAGGCCTAACGACCTAAACTAGACCTAACAAGACACCAAGAGTAGTAAAGTACCCAATCATAGCCAAATCAACAATCATAAAGTGATGTGTATGTTTTGACTTTTTTGTTATCAATTTCGAAATCTCAGCTTTTTGGGGGATGTGACGAGTGAAAGCAGCTATATCATTTCTCCCGCTCAAATTTCATGCAACGCCATTGAGCACAGTTTGTTAAGGTAGCTTTGAATCTGCGTGATGCTGAACTGTTCAGGCGTGTTGAAGTAAGACTCTGGCCTTTGCCATACCTTGTATACGTTGATGGTTTGTGTGATGTTTGAATTGTTGTAGCATATGCTCACTGCATACAGCGGTAGTGAAGTGTTTTTCGAATTCTGTGGTTAAGGTCAACCATTGGCTCAGTATCTAGGCCAAAGCGCTCTAGAATAGGGCTGTGGTGATGCTCTATATAACCTGCTTTATCGTCTCGTATACAGCGGCCTGTGCAATCCACTAGTTCACAATAATCAATTAGGCTATAAGCACAATGCCTTTAGGCATGTCTTGTCTGTGATTACCCACAAAACACATCAGGTTTTTAGGTTGTTCGCCTTTGATGAGGGCCTGAATACGGTGTTAAATACTGGTATGTTTTGAGGTTTCGGGTGTGACCTCCATTTTGGCGCGAATGGTATTTAAATCAACTCATAGGCCATGCAAGCTAATACCGCACTTTCATCTAACAAAACTTGATTTTTAAATCGCCCTCCCACTAAATTTATCGGGAATAAATTAGAACAGCTTTAGCTGGCCTGGAGGGTAAGCGCCATGGATGGCAGCGAATAAAACCTGCCTGTGCAGCCATCTTCCTTGTTAGCCCCTCGGGCTATGTGTTCATTGAGATTACGCATTAACCAACTGATGTCGTATAAACGTTGACGGTAAATTGTGACCGTTTCTTCTAGACACATCATCTCACTCTTACTGAGTGCTTCCCCTCTTTGATACTTTTGACTTAAGAGCGTGCCTTGGTAAAGTTGATGCCACCGTCTTACTACCGCTTCCATTGACCAGTTATCAGCCATATCTTTGTCCACACAAACCACTACATGCGTGTGATTACTCATGACCGCATAAGCATAAATGCGGTAGCCGCGCTGCCAATCGAAAACACTGACGATAGAAACAACAATCGCACTTCCACCCAACCACAGCGATGCTCGTAACTCTGCCCCATATACTTATCCGTACCGCACAAAAAAGAACGGCGGACACAGCGAGAAACAAATGGTAATAGGGAGTATCAATTAAAGTGACTTGAGTTTTACGTGACTGAGGCATGACAGGCCATCCATGGTTGTTTGTGTACCTTAAAGATAAGGACATAACGACTGTTTTGCTACTTTTTAAAAACGGGTGTCTTCCTAAGCCCTTTGTTTTTATTTATTACGATGGGTGTCCTTATAATTTTCTTATAATTTTTATGACCCCTAAGATCTTTAGCCGTTATATGATTGGATAAAACCCGACTGTCCGCCTCACGCCCTGAGTCATTCAACAAGTCTTTTACGCAATTTAAAGAGATGAAATTCTCTCTTTTAAGGCTTTTAAATATGTCGATTCATCATAAGGTGTTCTTGTTTTCCAACACCTATAAACGATCCTTACCCATTTCTAAGTTATCGCTCTTACAGCTGATTGGTGATACTTTCCTTTCGCCCGTTGTTGCTCTTAATACAAGCCAGCCCAAAAACAATTAACAAGACATATATGAAAACGAGGAGCCTAAAAAAGTATTTTTGCGACTTATTACGATGGGTGATGAGATGGACGCTCCCTAAAAATGATGGATCTTCTTCTGTTGTGAAAGATGAATATGGGAGGTATTGGACATGAAGGCGGAGTACTTTTGTGGTTGTTTTTGTGGTGAATATATCCTACTAGGGTTTCTGCCTTTTTTAGTGTTATACTTTACTTTAACTGACTGTTATTAAACACTTATTTTCTTAAGTTAGTGCCATTCGGGTCAGATCACTTTGATTTTGTCTTCAGTTGGCAATATTACCAACGTATTGGGTTGCCTATAATGGTTGATGTGTACGGCTGTTGTCATTGGCATGGGCAAGGGTGCCAGTGCCACTTTAAAGCATGCGGTAACGCTTACTGCCCTGCCGTGCGGCGTCCGCATGGCAAGTGTCTCACAGAATCCTTTCTGTGTGGCTCACTTTTTTTATTAAGTGCATCCTTGCACTTAACCTTTCAGGCCGGCTAAAGCTGTTCCATATTTATCCCGTAAATATGGTCTGCAGGCAAAAAAAGTAAGCAAAAAAGCCCGCTCGCCAGATTATGTTCTTCATCCAATTATTTATGAGATTTAGCATTCCTGTGAAACCCGATTCATATACTTTACGTTAGTCAATAACACGTCCATGATGATCGCCACCCAATCTCGACTTTCTTGTCGAGCTGTTCAACTGGGCGAAGCCGTGCTTCTAAAACTGCCAGTTTCACCCTACTAAATCCCATAAATAAGTGGCGAACATAAATGCGAGGATAAGGCAAAAACAAGAACAGAAACAAAAACATCGGCTTTGCCGATTTTAATCTTTGGTGGCTCCGCCACTGCAGTTTCTGCCTTTAAAGTTTCAGTACAAAAAGGCTTATTTTAGGGGGAAATGGCATGGATGCCATTTGAGCGAAAGTTGGAGGGACTCATTTGTAGCGACCCTAAAATAAGTCTTTTTGTGCGGTTAATAACTTTAGTAGCGGCGGCATTTTTTGGTTACTTATTTTTGCTGTTGAAAAAAAGTAACTGGCTAGAAAGGATTCTAGTCAAAAACCATCAGGCGGACGCCGCGCGGGAAGATGGCGCGAAGCGTGCTTTTGTATTTTCAAAAGAACGGAGATAGGCTGCTGGTTCGGCTAATGCATCCTGCAACTTTCACACATAACAGCTGCTCATTGTCGAACTTTTTGTACTCCCCATGACTATCGAAGGAGGTCGTAATGAAAGAGTTTCAAAAGGCAACAAAACGTATTTCTGTATCGAGCGCAGAGCCTGTTCGGATTATACGAGAGCTTCAAGAGCTTAGCCAAAATGAGTTAGCTAGGCTTGCTAATATCCCTCAATCCACTATTTCTGCAATCGAAAATGGTCGTGTTAATCTCGGAATTGAACGAGCTAAATCTCTTCCAAGGGCCTTAAAATGTCCCCCTGCAGTTCTCGCGTTTCCTGGATAGGATGTTGAAAATGAGAACGCTGCATAACAAAACGATTGGAGTCAAAAATCATCAAGGGACCGCCGCGCGGCATGCTCTTTATTTTTTCTAAACAAAGTTCTGAGAAAACTAACTGTTTTTAGTGCAAAAAAAAGCGACCAATAAGGTCGCTTTTTAAACAATAATAAAGCTATTACTTTTCGATTTTGTTATACGGACGCTGTGCTTCACCAGTGTACAACTGACGAGGACGACCAATTTTCTGTCCAGGTTGGCTCAACATTTCATGCCAATGTGATGCCCATCCAACTGTACGTGCTAAGGCAAAAATACAGGTAAACATATTGGTTGGAATGCCAATCGCTTTTAGGATTATACCAGAGTAGAAATCTACATTTGGAAAAAGTTTTTTCTCTGCGAAGTAGGGGTCGCTTAATGCAATTCGTTCAAGTTCCATTGCAACATTAAGCAATGGATCATCGATGTTCAATTCTGCTAGTACCTCATGACAACTTTCTCGCATCACAGTGGCGCGAGGGTCAAAGTTTTTGTAAACCCTGTGACCGAAGCCCATTAAGCGGAACGGGTCAGCTTTATCTTTGGCTCTGGCGATAAACTCAGGAATACGCTCAACTGTGCCGATTTCTTCAAGCATGTTTAAACAAGCTTCGTTGGCACCGCCGTGAGCAGGTCCCCATAAAGACGCAACACCAGCAGCGATACACGCATAAGGATTAGCGCCAGAAGAGCCAGCCAAACGCACTGTAGAAGTTGAAGCGTTTTGTTCGTGATCAGCGTGCAATATAAATATTCTATCGACTGCTTTGGCAACTGCAGGGCTGATTTTGTAATCTTCTGCAGGGACTGAAAACATCATGTTTAAGAAGTTTTCTGCATAACTTAAACTGTTTTTGGGATGAACAAATGGCTGCCCAATGTTGTACTTGTAACACATTGCTACCAAAGTAGGCATTTTTGCCACTAGACGGTACGCGCTACGAAGTCTTTGCTCGGGGTCGTTGATATCCAAATCATCATGGTAAAAAGATGCCATAGCACCCACTGTGCCACATAACATTGCCATAGGATGAGCGTCGCGTCTGAAGCCTCGGAAAAAATTATTTAGCTGATCATGCACTAAAGTATGACGCGTAATTGTATCTTTGAATTTTTTATATTCTTCAGAATTGGGTGTTTTATCATGCAAAAGCATGTAGACCACTTCAATATAATCTGAATCTCTTGCCAAGTCTTCAATGGAATAGCCTCTGTGCAACAAAATACCCTTGGCACCATCAATATAAGTGATAGATGATTCACATGAGCCAGTTGCCATAAACCCAGGGTCATAAGTAAAGTACCCATTAGCGCCTAGAGTCCTTATATCTATTACATCGTGGCCTGCAGTACCTGATAAAATCGGAAGTTCGATTTCTTTGTCACCCGCTTTTAAAATGGCTTTATTATCTGCCATGTACTGTTCTCCTTAGAATCGTTTTGTGTTCGATAAACAGCAATTACAACTGTTTACAAAGATGGAATCAAAGCTATTGGAACTTATTTTGACTGATAAAGTCAATTTTAATGCATTTTAGCTCATTAAATATTCACCTCTTCAACCTTCCAAAAGCAAGTGAAATTTTGGTATACCTAGGTCAAGTTTGTTATTAGCATATATCTTCTTAAAAGATATCCGAAAGCAAGTACATCTTATTACTTATAAACCTTTAATAAAGAACAATAATTGTATTTATTTGAATCGCTGGATATACTTCTCGTGCCTAAAGCACTTCATATGGAAAAGATTAAATTCCATTAACTTTTCTTTTACAAAGTGGCAACAATATCGCGCATGGGATGTTAAACTTAACAATTATTTAACGTTTGGGATGTTACAAGCCAGAATGATTAACCACCTACGGGTAAAAAGAGCGATAAACGTGAAAAAACAAAGACCAGTTAATTTACAACTCAATACGATTAGTTTCCCTCCTGCAGCTATTACATCCATTCTCCACCGAGTAACAGGCGTAGCAATGTTTTTTGCTATGATGTTTGTGATCTGGGCTTGGGCTATGTCTGTATCATCCCCTGGGGGCTTTACATTCGTTCAAGAACAAATGGCAGGTCCTCTAGGTAAATTTGTGGCCATAGGCACTATCTCTGCTTTAACCTATCACGTATTAGGTGGTGTTAGGCACATGATAATGGATATGGGATATTGGGAAGAACTTAAGTCAGGTGATATCAGCGCAAAAGCGATTATCGCTGCATGGATTATCTTAACTATCTTAGTTGGAGTTGTATTATGTTAATGGGGCAAGCAAGTCTAAAACGTAATGGCGTACAAGATTATGTCACTACCCGCGCCACCGCATTAATCATGACTGCATTTTCTTTGTTTATGGGTTGGTTTTTTATCTCTACCCCAGACATTACTTATGCGGTTTGGAGTGACCTTTTTTCTGGTCTAGTGATGAAAGTGTTCACATTTGTTACCTTAGTTTCGATTATGTTTCATATACACATAGGTATGTGGCAGGTCTTAACTGACTATGTAAAAGCACCTGGATTGCGTGCGTTTATCCAATTTATTATTAACTTAATTGCATTAGTTTATGTAGTTGTCGGTTTATTTGTTTTATGGGGTGTATAGATGAGTCTTCCTGTCCATGAGTATGATGCAGTTGTAATTGGTGCTGGGGGCGCGGGTATGCGCGCAGCATTACAGATTACTGAGTCGGGTAAATCCTGCGCTCTGTTGTCTAAAGTATTTCCTACACGTTCACACACAGTATCAGCTCAAGGTGGTATCACCGTTGCTCTGGGTAATGCCCATGAAGATAACTGGGAATGGCACATGTATGATACGGTCAAAGGCTCTGATTATATCGGTGACCAAGACGCCATAGAGTACATGTGTAAAACAGGCCCAGAAGCCATCATCGAAATGGAGAATATGGGGCTGCCTTTTTCTCGTTTCGAAAACGGAAAAATTTATCAACGACCCTTCGGTGGTCAATCGCAAAACTTTGGTGGAGAGCAAGGTGCTCGAACTGCCGCCGCTGCAGATAGAACAGGCCATGCATTATTACATTTGCTTTATCAGCAAAATGTTAAGAACAAAACAAAGATATTCAGTGAATGGTATGCCCTCGATTTGGTCAAGAATCAAGACGGAGATGTAGTGGGTTGTACTGCTATTGATATCGAGTCTGGTGAGGTGGTGTACTTCAAATCTAAAGCAGTGGTTTTAGCTACTGGCGGAGCAGGGCGCATCTATTCTTCTACTACTAATGCACACATCTGTACGGGTGATGGTGTTGGTATGGCAGTCCGAGCTGGTGTGCCTATGCAAGATATGGAAATGTGGCAGTTCCATCCTACAGGTATCGCAGGTGCTGGTACTTTGGTCACTGAAGGTTGCCGTGGTGAAGGTGGTTATCTTTTAAATAAAAATGGTGAACGCTTTATGGAGCGTTATGCGCCTAATGCGAAAGATTTAGCAGGTCGGGACGTAGTAGCACGCTCGATGATGACTGAAATTCGTGAAGGCCGAGGCTTTGATGGGCCCATGGGTCCACATTGTAAACTCAAACTAGATCATTTGGGTAAAGACGTCTTAGAATCGCGTTTACCTGGTATCTTAGAGTTGTCCAGAACGTTTGCACATGTTGACCCCGTTAAAGAACCCATCCCAGTCATTCCTACTTGCCATTACATGATGGGTGGAATACCAACCAACGTGAATGGCCAAGCCATCAGCATTGATGCAAGTGGTGTTGAAAAACCTATAAAAGGCTTATTCGCTTGTGGTGAGATTGCCTGTGTATCTGTGCATGGTGCCAACCGACTAGGTGGTAATTCTTTACTAGATTTAGTGGTGTTTGGTCGTGCTACAGGGTTACATCTTGGCAAGGCGATTGATGGGATTGAAGCTCGTGAAGCTTCAAACGATGATATTGACCAATCGATGGTTCGTTTTAATCGCTGGGAAAACTCACCGGTAGGTAAGGGTGAAGATCCGGTTCAAATTAAGAAAGATTTACAGACCTGTATGCAACTCAATTTTTCGGTATTCCGTGAATGTGATGCCATGGCCACTGGCTTAAAAGAGTTAGGTGATATTCGAGAAAGATTAAACAACGCTCGTTTAGACGACAAGAGCAACGATTTTAACACTATGAGAATTGAGTGTTTAGAATTAGACAACTTGATGGAAGCCGCGTACACCACTGCAGTAGCCGCTAATTTCAGGACTGAGAGTCGAGGAGCACATAGTCGTTTTGATTTTCCTGATAGAGACGACGAAAACTGGTTATGTCATTCAGTATATCTGCCTAAGACAGACTCAATGCTAAAACGTGATGTGAATATGACACCAAAATTGCGCGAAGCCTTTCCACCCAAAGCAAGAACGTACTAGGAGTAACGACCATGCAATTAAATTTTTCAGTTTACCGTTACAACCCGGAAGTTGATGACGCTCCTCGTATGCAAGACTATAAGTTGGAGGTCTTAGAAGGCCAAGACATGATGGTGTTGGATGCATTGATAGCTTTAAAAGAAAAAGATCCGACTTTATCATTTCGTCGTTCATGCAGAGAAGGAGTCTGTGGCTCTGATGGCGTGAACATGAATGGTAAAAATGGCCTAGCCTGCATCACACCTTTATCCTCACTCAAAGGTTCTAAGGTAGTGGTTCGTCCATTACCTGGATTACCAGTAGTGCGTGACTTAGTCACAGATATGACGCAATTTTATACTCAGTATGAGAAAGTTAAGCCGTTTCTTATCAATGATGATAAGCAACCGCCAGCTCGCGAATTTTTGCAAGCACCCGAAGAAAGAGAAAAGCTAGACGGTTTGTATGAATGTATTTTATGCGCTTGCTGCTCAAGTTCTTGCCCGTCTTTCTGGTGGAACCCTGATAAATTCATCGGCCCTGCTGGTTTATTGCATGCTTACCGCTTTTTAGCTGATAGCCGCGATACAGCAACCGAAGAGCGTCTAAATGATTTAGACGATGCCTTTAGTGTGTTCAGATGTCATGGCATAATGAATTGTGTCAGTGTATGTCCTAAAGGATTGAACCCCACTAAAGCGATTGGTCATATTAAATCAATGCTCTTGAAACGAGCTATATAGATTTTTAAACAATAAAATAACGTGTGTGCTTCGGCACACATAATTGCAAGTCTGATTAAAACCAAGGGACGATAATGCGACAAAGCGTGATGGAAGCATGGTGGGACTCTTCTCACATGGCTGGTGGCAACGCTACTTATATAGAAGAAATGTATGAAGCGTATTTAGACGATACGCTTAGCGTATCTGAAGAGTGGCGAGGTATTTTTGAAGCACTACCGAAGTTAGATGGGGTAGAAGTCGAGACAAAACATAGTCTAGTTCGTGATCAATTCAGAAACTTAGCTTCTCTTGGGCCAGCAGCCCGGGCTGGGTCTACTGCAACGCAGTCCAATATCAGCGGCGGTGACGAAAAACAAGTTAAGGTGTTGCAGCTGATCAATGCATTTCGATTTAGAGGTCATCAACATGCTAACCTTGACCCTCTTGAGTTGTGGAAGCAACCAAGAGTGCGAGATCTAGAACTATCCCACCATAACCTTTCTGAAAGAGATTTTAATACCATATACAATGTCGGCTCTTATGCTATAGGCAAAGAATCTATGCCTTTGGGTGATTTATTTAATTCACTTAATCGCACGTATTGTGGATCTATCGGTACTGAATACATGCACATTACCGATACGGATCAAAAACGTTGGTTACAACATCGAATTGAGTCGGTACAAGCTAAGCCTGAAATATCTCGTGAAGAAAAAATCAGTATTCTAAAAGGTTTAGTAGCTGCAGACGGTATGGAAAAATACGTTGGCGCTAAATTCCCTGGTGCCAAACGTTTTTCATTAGAAGGCGGTGATGCACTAGTGCCTATGCTCAAGGGTTTGATTAGCCATGCTGGCAGCAAAGGAACTAAAGAAGTGGTTATTGGTATGGCACACAGAGGTAGAATTAATACCTTAGTGAATGTACTTGGTAAAAATCCATCAGTATTGTTTGATGAATTTTCTGGCAAACACGACGATTCGTTAGGTGCCGGTGATGTTAAATATCATGCTGGCTACTCTTCTGATTTTGCTACACCGGGCGGTAACTTGCATTTAGCGTTAGCATTCAACCCATCACATCTTGAGATTGTTAATCCCGTGGTTATCGGCTCTGTGCGAGCTCGATTAGACAGACGAGGTTGTACCGATGGTTCTTTAGTACTTCCGATTACCATACACGGTGATGCTGCCATTGCTGGTCAAGGTGTGGTTCAAGAAACGTTTAACATGTCGCAAACCCGTGGTTTTCAGGTGGGCGGCACGGTTCGAATTGTTATCAATAATCAGGTGGGTTTTACTACTTCAAAAATTGAAGATGCACGTTCAACTCAATATTGTACTGACATTGCTAAGATGGTTCAGGCTCCTATATTTCATGTGAATTCTGATGATCCTGAAGCAGTCTTGTTTGTTACCAAACTGGCGCTGGATTATCGCAACCAATTTAAACGTGATGTAGTGATTGATTTAGTTTGTTATCGGCGACATGGACACAACGAAGCTGATGAGCCTAATGCTACTCAGCCGCTGATGTATCAAAAAATTAAAGTGCATCCTGTGCCTCGTAAGATTTACGCAGACCAGCTGATCGCTGAGGGCAGCATTGAAGCCCACGAGGTAGAAAAGCTGGTTAGTGATTATCGTTCAGCCCTAGACCATGGTGCTTGTGTGGTAGAAGAATGGCGTCCGATGACGGAACATTCAGTGGACTGGTCTCCGCATCTTGGACATGATTGGGACGTGAAATACGACAGTGAGATCAGTGTCGAAAAATTAAAAGAGCTAGGAAACAAACTGTGTACTTTTCCCGAAGGATATAAGCTTCAAAGCCGCGTTGCTAAGTTATATAACGACCGTATGTCCATGGTTAATGGTGAAAAAGCTTTAGATTGGGGAATGGCAGAAAATCTTGGTTACGCTGCAATTGTTGACGGTGGCAGTCATATTCGTATGACGGGGCAAGATTCTGGTCGTGGTACTTTTTTCCACCGCCATGCGGTGTTGCATAATCAAACTGATGGCTCTGATTATATTCCTTTGGCTAATTTACATGCTGAACAAGGCAAAATGGAAATATACGACTCTGTTTTGTCCGAAGCTGCGGTTGTGGCGTTTGAGTATGGTTACGCGACGGCAGAGCCAGGTACTTTGACTATTTGGGAAGCGCAATTTGGTGACTTTGCCAACGGCGCTCAAGTGGTGATTGACCAGTTTTTAAGCTCTGGCGAAGCAAAGTGGGGACGTCTATGCGGGTTAACTATGTTACTGCCTCATGGTTACGAAGGCCAAGGACCCGAGCATAGTTCTGCCAGATTAGAACGTTTCTTGCAGATGTGCGCAGACCACAATTGGCAAGTGTGTGTGCCTTCAACTCCCGCGCAAGTGTTCAATATGTTGCGCCGTCAGGCGTTACGTCCAATGCGTAAACCGCTCATTGTTATGACACCTAAGTCTTTGTTACGCCATCCTTTGGCTATATCAAGTTTAGAAGAATTGGCTGAGGGTGTGTTCCACAATGTTATTGATGAAATAGATGACATTACCCCAAGCGAAGTTAAGCGAGTGGTGATGTGTTCAGGAAAAGTCTATTACGACCTGCTAGAGCAGCGCCGTAGAAATGAACAAACCGATGTGGCTATCATTCGTATCGAACAACTTTACCCTTTCCCTCATGTGGAAATTGGTCAAGCAGTGAGTAGATTTAAACATGTTAAAGATTGGGTCTGGTGTCAAGAAGAACCACAAAATCAAGGCGCTTGGTATTGTAGTCAACATCATTTTTGGTCTTCGTTGCCAGAAGCCGCCACATTAACTTATGCCGGTCGAAAAGCCTCTGCTTCTCCTGCGGTAGGATATATTTCAGTTCACAACCAACAGCAAAAAAACTTGGTTGATGATGCTCTAACAATTAAATAAGGAACCAGTATGACAATAGAGATAAAAGTACCGGTATTGCCTGAATCAGTGGCAGATGCATCCATCGCTACTTGGCACGTTAATGTAGGCGACAAAGTGAGTCGTGATCAAAATCTTGTAGATATCGAAACAGATAAAGTAGTGTTAGAAGTAGTTGCACCTGCAGACGGTGTTATCAGTGAGATATATTATGCCGAGGGCGAAACAGTCCTAGGCGAACAAACGATTGCTAATTTTGAGGAGGGTGCGGGTGCAATTGCAGCCGAAGCTCCAGCTAAAGGCAATGATCAATCAAGTCAACCATCCGGTAATAAAGGTGAGTCAGTGGAAATCAAGGTACCCGTTCTGCCAGAATCTGTAGCAGATGCAACAATTGCAACATGGCATGTACAACCAGGCGAAGCCATCTCTCGTGATCAGAACTTAGTTGATATTGAGACCGATAAAGTCGTCTTAGAAGTGGTTGCACCCGCGGATGGAACATTAAGTGAAATCCTAGCGTCAGAAGGTGAAACAGTAAACGGTGAACAAGTAATCGCTAATTTCATTGCAGGTGCTGCTGCAAATACGCCATCCACACCAGCAGCTGAAGCTGTATCCGAAGAAAACGATGCACTTAGCCCTTCAGTGCGCAGATTGTTAGCTGAAAAAGGCCTAGATGCTGCTAAAATTAAAGGTACAGGCAAAGGTGGTCGCGTAACTAAAGCAGACGTTGAAAAGTCCTTACAAGCGCCAGTAGCAAAACCTGCTGCATCATCAGAAGCATCACCAGTGGTTGCCTTGGATAACCGCACTGACAAACGTGTGCCCATGACACGTTTACGTAAAACCATTGCTACTCGTTTGTTAGAAGCAAAAAATAGCACGGCAATGTTAACGACTTTTAATGAAGTTAATATGAAGCCAATCATGGACTTGCGTAAGCAATATCAAGAAAGCTTTGAAAAACGTCACGGTATTCGTCTTGGATTTATGTCTTTCTACGTGAAAGCGGTGACTGAAGCCCTTAAACGTTTCCCAGAAGTGAATGCCTCTATTGATGGTGATGATATTTGTTATCACAATTATTTTGATATTTCTATTGCTGTATCGACTCCTCGTGGGCTTGTGACTCCAGTCCTTAAAGATACTGACGCATTAGGTATGGCAGGAATTGAAGGTGGCATAAGAGCATTAGCGCTTAAAGGTCGTGATGGTAAATTGACTTTGGCTGAAATGCAGGGTGGAAATTTCACTATTACTAATGGTGGGGTATTTGGTTCCTTGTTATCAACACCTATCTTGAATCTTCCACAAAGCGCTATTCTGGGTATGCATAAAATCCAAGATAGACCTATGGCAGTAAACGGTAAAGTAGAAATTCTACCAATGATGTATTTAGCATTGTCATATGATCACCGTATTATTGATGGTAAAGAGTCTGTTGGCTTTTTGGTGACTATCAAAGAAATGTTAGAAGATCCTACACGTCTCTTGTTAGATGTGTAATTAATCGACCCATGTGAGACAGTTGTCATTTGGGTCTTCGTCGTTATTTTGCTACATAACGACATAAAAAATAAAGCAGCTTATTTGCTGCTTTTTTCTTAAATTAAACGGGTAGAAAAAACCATGAATTTGCATGAATATCAAGGCAAGCAGTTATTCAAAGAGTATGGCTTGCCAGTTTCTGACGGGATAGCAGCTTCGACTCCAGAAGAAGCGGTAGCGGCTGCTGATAAAATTGGCGGCAGTGAGTGGGTAGTCAAGTGCCAAGTTCACGCAGGTGGACGAGGTAAAGCTGGCGGCGTAAAACTGGTTAAGACTAAAGAAGAAATAAAAGCTTTCGCTGAAAAGTGGTTAGGCAAAAATTTAGTGACTTTCCAAACGGATGAACATGGACAGCCAGTTACCAAAATTTTGGTTGAAACCTGTACTGACATAGCAGAAGAGTTGTATTTAGGTGCGGTTGTTGACCGTACCTCTCGTCGCATTGTTTTCATGGCGTCTACAGAAGGCGGGGTTGAAATTGAAACGGTTGCTCACGAAACACCTGAGAAGATTTTAAAAGCTGAAATCGACCCTATCGTTGGTGCACAACCTTACCAAGCACGTGAAATGGCGTTTAAATTGGGCCTTAAAGGCGTACAAATTAAACAGTTCACTAAGATATTTCTTGGTTTAGCAAAAATGTTTGTTGACCTAGATATCGCCCTTATTGAAATCAACCCATTAGTGATTAAAGCCGATGGCGATATTCATTGTCTAGACGCTAAATTAGCTATCGATGGCAACGCAGCTTATCGTCAACCTAAAGTGGCAGCTATGCACGATCCATCTCAAGATGATGCGCGTGAAGCAGAAGCGGCTAAATGGGAACTTAACTACGTAGCACTAGACGGAAACGTTGGCTGTATGGTTAACGGTGCAGGCCTTGCGATGGGTACTATGGATATTGTTAACCTTCACGGTGGCAAGCCAGCTAACTTTCTTGATGTGGGCGGCGGTGCAACCAAAGAACGTGTTGCTGAAGCATTCAAAATCATTCTTTCTGACAGTAATGTAAGTGCAGTATTGGTTAATATTTTTGGTGGCATTGTACGTTGTGACATGATTGCTGAAGGTATCATCGGTGCAGTAAAAGAAGTAGGTGTAAACGTACCTGTTGTTGTTCGTCTTGAAGGGACTAACGCTGAACTAGGCCGTGAAGTACTAGCTAAGTCTGGTCTTGATATCATTGCTGCAAGCAGTTTAACTGATGCAGCTAAATTAGTTGTTAAAGCCGCGGAGGGCAAATAATGTCTGTATTAATAAATAAAGACACAAAAGTCATCTGTCAGGGTTTTACTGGCGGTCAAGGTACTTTCCATTCAGAACAAGCTATTGCTTATGGCACAAAAATGGTTGGTGGTGTAACCCCTGGTAAAGGCGGCACTACGCACCTCGATTTACCCGTATTTAACACAGTTCGTGAAGCGGTAGAACAAACAGGTGCAACTGCTACTGTTATCTATGTACCTGCTGCATTTTGTAAAGATTCAATCGTTGAAGCAGCTGATGCTGGTATCGAACTGATTGTTTGTATTACTGAAGGTATCCCTACTATTGATATGTTGTTTGTAAAAGAATATGTGGATGCTAAAGGCGTGCGCATGATCGGACCAAACTGCCCAGGTGTGATCACTCCTGGCGAATGTAAAATTGGTATCATGCCTGGTCATATCCACAAGCCTGGTAAAGTTGGGATTGTTTCACGCTCTGGTACTTTAACGTACGAAGCGGTTAAACAAACTACTGACGAAGGTTTTGGTCAATCTACGTGTGTAGGTATTGGTGGCGATCCTATTCCAGGTTCAAACTTCATAGACATTTTAAAGATGTTCCAAGAAGATCCAAAGACTGAAGCCATCGTTATGATTGGTGAAATCGGTGGCTCTGCTGAAGAAGAAGCGGCTGAATATATCAAAGCTCATGTTACTAAACCTGTTGTTTCATATATTGCTGGTGTTACTGCACCTGAAGGCAAACGTATGGGTCACGCCGGTGCGATTATCGCAGGCGGTAAAGGTACAGCTGAAGAGAAGTTTAAAGCGTTAGAAGCGGCAGGTGTTAAAACAGTTCGTTCTTTGGCCGAAATTGGTAAAGGGTTGCGTGAAATTACTGGTTGGTAGTTTTAAGTTAATCTAATCGTTATTGAAAAAACCCGTTATAAATAACGGGTTTTTTTTCGCCAAAATATCTGATTGTGTATTCACTAAATGCTCTTCCTTGAGTACAAATAATCAGTCCCTATGCCATGAGATAACATAAATGTTCTTCTAAATTTTGTTTCCTAAGTTAAGAATAACCTCTTAAAACAAGACTTCAAAACCCCTTTAATTGTAAAAATAAACATTAGTATTTCTAATCCCTTGGGCTCAAAAAATGTACGTTGTATATTGTTGGATCTATTACTAAAATCCGCGCCATGCTAATCACCGTTGTATATGCATGTGGCTCTACTAAGACCCAGCATTACGTTAATTTTGAAGTAGTAAGAAATGGACAAAATAGAGTTTATTCAAATACGTCGCTTTATCCTTAAACTGGGTAAAATGTTGCATAAATACGGTTCGCCTTCATTTCGCTTAGAAGCGTATTTAACTGAAATCGCAACACATTTTGGCCTACATGCGTCTTTTAACTCCACACCGACTACTTTGTCTATTGTGCTGTGGAGTGACTTTCATGAAGATGAATATAACCATTCTGCACGTATGCAGCCCGGTGATCTGGATATGAACTCTCTATCTCGGACTGATGAATTAGCTTACGAGTTGCTGTCTGGTGACATTTCAATTACTGAAGCGAGTGCTCGCTTGGACGATATTGACGGTATGCCTAGCCCTTATGGAAAAAGTTTAACAGGTGTTTCTTTTGGCTTGTCTACTAGCGCATTTGCAATGCTGATGGGTGCCGGTTGGTCAGAAATTTTTTACTCCGGTTTTTTAGGTTTGATGGTGTATTTTTGGACTCTTTGGGCACTTCGTTCGAAGCGAGTCGGTGTAATGTTAGAGCCCGTGGCTTCTTTCTCGGTGGGCTTTGTGGCGTGCACTATTAACCATTATTCATCATCAGGATTTAACATCTGGCTGATTATTCTTTCTTCTTTAATCATATTAGTGCCTGGCTTGTCATTGACCATGGGTTTAGCTGAATTATCGTCACGCAACATGGTATCGGGATCAGCTCGGATAATGGACGCCACCATGCAGCTCTTCAAATTGTATTTTGGGGCTTTTTTAGGGGTGAGTCTAGGCTACCAGTTATTTGGTCAACAAGAGTTGGCATTGGCAGTCACCTTGCCATTCTGGGTTAATTGGTTGGGCGTATTTATGCTCAGCGTCGGACTGGTCGCCATATTTCGTACGCGTATGAAACATGTGCCTTGGGCAATAGCTTCCACTTTTATCGCTTACGCGTCATCTTCTTGGAGCTCTGGCTTTCTTGAAAACGGACTTGGAGCCTTTGTCGGCGCTTTTGCTTTGGGTGTTTTTGCCAATATGTTTTCACGCATTGCTAACGCCCCCTCCACCATTGTTGCGATGCACGGTTTAATTGTGTTGGTCCCAGGTTCAAAAACTTATATCGGACTTAATTCTTTTATATCAGGCCAAGATATTATCAAAACAGATCATATTGGTCAGGAAACATTCTTAATACTGATGTCGTTGGTGGCAGGGTTAATATTTGCTAACGTGGTGATGCCCACTAGAAAAGCGTTGTAACAATAGGCCCATAAATTTAGTTTATATCTAAAGACTAAAAATTTGAACCACAGAGATCACTCAGGAAAAGAAAAAAAAGAAACAACACGATACGATAGAATACTTCCTAACATCTGTTAGCTTTTCTCTTTTAAGCTCAGCCTCTATGGTGTATTGCATTTGATTGTATTTCAATAATGTGCAGAAAATAATAAGCAATGGGTCAACATCAATTACAGGTAGCATAAAGCCTTGCCCAAACAACAAAAACAAACTACTGTATAAAAAAACATTACAGTTGATTTTATGCGTCTTTTTATTGCCGAAAAACCCAGTTTAGGTCGTGCTATCGCAGAAGTATTACCCAAGCCTCATAAAAAGGGTGACGGATACATTAGCTCGGCTAATGGCGATACCGTGAGCTGGTGCATTGGGCATTTACTCGAACAACAACAACCCGAGGCTTACGATCCGGCCTTTAAAAAGTGGAGCCACGAACATCTACCCATCATCCCTCAGCAGTGGCAGCTTGCGATTAAAAAGAATACTGCCAAACAACTTGGCGTATTACGTACTTTAATTAAACAAGCTGATCAATTAATACACGCGGGTGATCCTGACAGAGAAGGACAGCTGTTGGTCGACGAAGTGATTAATTTTTTAGGCGTGACCGGAGCCAAAAAAAATACTATTCAGCGCTGTTTAATTAACGACTTAAATCCTTCTGCAGTGAAACAGTCACTGAGTAAATTACGCAGTAATAAGGAGTTTATCCCCCTGTCTACTTCTGCCTTGGCCCGCTCCCGTGCTGATTGGTTGTATGGGATCAACTTAACCCGCGCCTACACACTTCAAGGTCAGAAAGTGGGCTATAAAGGCGTGTTATCTGTGGGACGTGTACAAACGCCACTACTAGGCTTAGTTGTGCGTCGCGACAAAGCCATAGAGGCCTTTGTAAGCAGAGCCTTTTATGAAGTTTGGGCTTGTCTGAAAACGGATAAGGGTGAAAGTTTTAAAGCTAAATGGCAACCTAGCGAGCAATGTGCAAAGTATCTTGATGATCAGGGACGGAATTTATCCCATGGGTTGGCGAAGAATGTTGCCGGACGTGTGAGTCAGCAGCCCGCTCAGGTAAAAGTACTTAAACGTGAGCATAAAAAACAAGCGCCGCCATTGCCCTATAATTTATCGTCTTTACAAATTGATGCCAGTAAAGCTTTCGGTTTAAGTGCTCAGCAAGTGCTGGATATTTGCCAAGGTTTGTATGAACGTCATAAGCTCATTACTTATCCCCGTTCAGATAGCCGTTATTTACCTATTAGCCATTTTGTTGAGGCTAAAGAAGTGCACCATGCTATTTTGACCAATAGCCAATGTCTGGGTAAACAAGGTACTCTATTTAGTCAAACTCAGTTTGATTTAAAGCGTCAATCAAAAGCTTGGAATGATAAAAAAGTCGATGCACATCACGCTATTATTCCCACAAAAAAAACCAGTAATCATTTATCCGGCAGCGACGCTAATGTTTATGCCCTGATATGCCGAAATTATCTAGCGCAATTTTTGCCTATGCATGAATATTATGCAGTACGTGTTGAAGTAGAGATTGCCTCAGGTTTATTTGTTGCAGTAGCAAAAGAATTAATTGCTGAAGGATGGCGATGTATATTTGTGAAGCGCAGTAAAAAAAATAGCCAAGACAACATCCAAGAAGAGGAACAGTTGTTACCCCGTTTAAACCTTGGGCAGGGACTTAAATCGTTACAGGCTGAAGTCCTAGAAAAACACACCTCGCCACCCAAAGCCTACACAGACGCTAGCTTGTTAGGGGCTATGACTGGTATCAGTAGCCATGTGAATGATCCACAACTGCGTAAAATTCTACGTGAGACAGACGGTTTGGGCACTGAAGCCACTAGGGCGGGGATCATTGAATTATTATTTTCTCGGGGATTTTTGTCACGTATAGGTAAAACCATTATTTCAACCGCAAGCGGTCGAGGCTTGATAGAAGCCTTACCTGATGTAGCCACCTATCCTGATATGACTGCCCGCTGGGAATCAGAGTTGTCAGATATCAGCGAAGGAAGAAGCCAATATAAAAAATTAATGGGCTCACTGGAGCAACAACTTAAAGAATTAGTGATACAAAGCCGTGAAGTATTGCCTAAAGGTCTGTCTGGTTTAGGTAAAGAGCGTTTCACAAAGAAACGTAGAAGTAACGCAAAGCGTAAATAGGTAGATTGTAATTATAAATTCAATTGAGTAAACAGATTGTAAATTGGTTAGTATTTGTTTGATGTTTACAGGTTTAAAATTCAAACGATATTTATGTTTGAATTAGGCTGCAACGCCATGGAGTTTTTATAACCAAGAGAACCTGAAAACCATATTTAAATATACAACATTGTCAATATTCATTCTTGAGGCATTTTAAATAGTAGGGTCAGTAAAGGCTGACATCCATATTTCAGACTTTACATTAGACTGTCTAGCTGACTTGCATTGAAGTTCGTCAATAGAATGAAAAACCATTGTTTACATTCCTTAATATTGACAATTTTTGTTTGTATCAGTCTAGCCGCTTCCAAATTTACTGCTTAAATAATTTGGCAGATATTAGAATTACATATTACAGATAGCTTCTCTGGAATATGTTCAGGTTTTAATGACTGGTAGTTGCTGTTTTTAGATGAGCGTTGGTCAGAATATATAGTTAAGTGAACAATCATATTTTGTAGTTTTTAATTCGTTAACAATGTCTACAAAAAACGACAGATTAAAATATTAATCAAAGCTAACCTTGTCTCTAATCAATAATAAATAAATTAAATTGTCTAAAGTAACTAAAATTAAGTAAAATATTCATAAATGCGGTTAACAGCATTGTAAATTAATAATAAGGCGGTATTTTTTTGTCACATATAAGCTTAACACAGAGACTTGTTTCAGGGTTTAATAACGATACCCAGACCATGCCCTGCGATGATACGTTTAGTTACAAGGTTTTGTTTCTCAACAATATTATACCAGATGAAACCAATTTCAGATATTTTCCGGCCATTATTATTGATGATGAGCACGCAGTATTATTCGTAAAACGTTTACTCACCAAACGCCAATTAGTTGATATATATAAAGGTGAAGGATATGTATTGGTTGGTAAATCATGTTTTATCAATTGTCTGAAGTATGACACACCAGACTGGCGTAAAGTGAATAAAAATATCGACTCAATTACAGAATTAGCTAATAATATTGCGGTGTCTGATCTTATTCAGGCGCCCACTATTTTCCCATTGGAAGACGACAAATATCAGGTATTAACAGGCCATAGGCGATTCTTTGCCCTAATCCATTCAAAAGGCAATAATGCTCCTGCTCAGTTTAAGGTTTATGACCACCCACCGTTATTACAGAAAATAAAACAGTTTCAGGAAAACTCTAGCCGAGAGGATCTTCCTCAGTATGGGAAGCTATGTGCTTTTAATGCTGCGAAGATAGAAATTGATGCTTTGTCACTAGCTAACAGACAATTAGGCCGCAATAACATATCAGTCAGAGAAACTGTGTCTATTATGGGCATATCAATGGGGGCTTACGACAACTATAATGTGTTGACGCGTTATCCAAACGTATTGGAAGCCTACGAAAATGGATTGCAATATCCCTTTTTAAAAACAAAAAAAATAGTGCTGCAAATCGAGCAAGAGTTTAAGACTGAGCATGAAAAATCAATACTAAATATGACGGATAAACGGATAATCGGCCAGAAAATTGAAACATTCTTGTTGGATGATAAAGCTCTTAGCCCCGCAATCAGTTCATTACGTATAAAAAAGATAAAATCAGGCGCTACGATACAACAACTCCTAACGTGTAATTTGCAGACTTTAGATATGGGGATTAACTGGGATATTATAAATTGGAAAGATACTTCAGAAGTAACTGAAGTAATGAATAAGGTTATCAATTTTTTCGAAAATCAAAACTAGCCAGTATTTAAATGGATTAATTATTTCAGGCGTATCTTTATTTAAATTGACCTTATCAAACAAGAGACGAGTTTGTATTTGCTATAAAATTGATAGCTAAAACTGTTTTTTTATGGTAAATATAATCCACCATATGTTCTTTGAGTAAGTGTTTATATTTTATTCGTTTGCAATACGTATGGATTACGAAACGTAAAGTCGTTTAGAATAAGGAATTATAAGTTGAAACCATCAAGCAGCATAATCGAAAACGAAATTCAGAATAGTCTAAAGTGGGCATTTGAGGAAGGTTACAAGTTGGGCAGAGATGATGGCAGAGATGGAATTTTTATAGCCCTAGATAAGGTGGTTGACCAGTTTGCATTAACCATGCCGATAGAGAATGTTAGTAGCTAATTGTACAAAATATTCTGCAATGTTTTCCAAACATATTTTTAGATACATTCAGTTATTCCTTCAGGCATATAGTCTTAAGACGCTATTTATGTCTCACGCATGAGAATTGTGTTTACTTTGCGAACAAATTAAACATTTCACTTTATTTATGTAACGCGTCAATCAGTTTAGTAAATATTTGCAATAAGTATGCAAATCCTGACTGTTAACAAACTAAAAGAGTAAAAATTTTGATGAAGGTGTGTTTATTTTGTTGTGAAAAAATCCATCTAGAAGCTATAAAATGTAGGTATTGCCTTGAGTTTGTGGAAAAAATTGAGGGCGATGATATTGATGCAGCTTTAGACGAAAACGACGTGTGGGATCTGAAAGAAATAAGAGCTGTAGCTGAACGCGCTATTATTGAAAAAGCCATAAAATATCGCGATGGAAATATTTCTCAGGTTGCTAATATATTAAATGTTACCAGACCTACGCTATACAGTTTAATTGGAAAGTATAACATTGCTGTTAAACGATAAAATCAATCACTTATCTTAGATAATATTATTTGTTTACATCATTTAACAGCAAGCAGGATCTTTGGTTAAATCGCTCCTTATGATAAATATATCCTTGAATTAAAAATTTTGGCGATTTTGTAGACCGTATTACCAGAGCAGCATCAATACTAGTAAATGACGTTGAAAGATATTTACTCTTCACCAGCCATACGTGTTTTAAACCACTCCATTATCTTCCATGAGTTTTTCATGAAATTTTTTATCCGCCTATATCAGTGATGTAGAAATATCTTTATATCGCTTTGTGCCTTGCAAACCTCTCCAATTTTGACTGCATCAGTCTTTGTCATAAGTTCACGACCAACATCTGCTGAAACCGACACAACTAAACCGCCGTTTGTTTGAGGGTCTAGTAAGCATTTAACCATTGCGAAATCAACATTATTGGTATCACATTGATTTAGCATCGGCATTAACTGTGGCATTAATGTCGACTCAAATCCTTGCTGACTTAATTCAAGTGCGCCACTCATTAGGGGAATATTGTCTATGGTGATTTTTATACAATGTTGTGTTCCTTTAACCATTTCTAAAAGATGCCCAATAAGACCAAACCCGGTTACGTCGGTGGCGGCATGTACCTCTTTATTCTTTAGCGCTAAAAAAAACGGTCGATTTGATTGAAGCAAACTTTTCCACAAAGCTTTAATACTGCTTGTTGTTGCACTACCTTGAGCATCTGCTGCGAGTATAACGCCAGAACCCAAAGGTTTATTAAGAAGTAGCCAGTCACCCTCTTGAAGGGCGTTCTTGTGCCAGTACGATTCACCAGCTCCATTAACTACTAATGCTAAGTGTGTTTCTATACCTTCGGTACTGTGGCCACCTACTAGGGTGGTTTCATGATGAAGCAAGGTTTCAGTGACGCCCTGCATTAAACGTTTAAAGTCTCTTTTCGTTAGTCGTGCATGTTCAAATTTTAAATTTACCCACACTTGGGCGCTGGTCGGTTGTAGACCCATTGCATATAAATCGTTGACGGCGTGATGGGTCGTCGCAATACCCAATTTATAGTCGTCGTCAGTAAAGGCGCGAAAACCATCAATGCTTTGTAATAAGGATGTGTCATTAATCACTGCAGCAACGGCCGCATCTTCGGCCTGTGTTAAATCATTATCAAAGTTTTTATTTGCAAAAATACTGAGTTCTTTTAATGTATCGCTTAATAGTTCTGGACCAATCTTACTTCCACAACCACCGCAATGCATCGGTTCGTTATCCATTGAACTCATAGCGGGTAGATTTTTTGAAAACAAGGCCATAAACTTTTTGTCTATTTGATTTTTCCAGCGCCAAACCCATTCTCCTTTTAAGCTAAACCAACCTCGCTGACCCACTGCACTTTTACTACCAAGTGAAATTAGCGACAAAAAATCGGTCTGAAGTACCACGGGTGTCATTGTTTTTTGGCTGAACACAGCCCGTAAGTTTTTTGTTAAAAACGGTGCCGAACGCACCGCATACACTCCCGCTTTTGGTCGTGGTGACTGTATCATTGTCGCCACATCACCACAGGCAAAGACATCGCTGTGCGAGGTGCTTTGTAAAAATTCATTCACCGCTATAAAGCCGCTTTCATCAGTATCAAGCCCAGCAAGTGACGGCCATTTCGGCGCAGTTGCCGGAGTGCACCAAATAGTTTGATCTAGGCTTATGATATTACCTGTATCTGATGCAATCGTATTTTTAGTGACCTTACACACACGAAATCCAGTCATTAATTCGATGCCATATTGCTTTAGTGCAATAGCTATTTGTTTTTGTACATTTTTATGATAACCCGGTAATAATGTATCGCCCGATTGTACTAATGTCAGCTTTACGGCTTTGCCTTTATGTTTAAATCGATAAGCAATGGCAAGCACCATTTCGATACCAGCCGCACCACCGCCAATAACTGCCCAATGCGCTGTATCTTGTTCGCTTTGTTGTGTGATTAATTTTTGCCACGCAGCGGTAAGCTGGCTAACAGGTTTTACTCCGAGGCCAAATTCTCGTGCGCCCTCAACATTTACATTGGGTGTTGAACCTGTATTGATAGATACCTTGTCGAAACCAATACTAGCTTGGTTATCTAATTGAATTGTTTTATTTGCGGTATCAATGCCGCAAACACGAGCGTGAATTAAACGAACCTGTGCCGCTTTGCACAGTTTATTTAAGTCTAAGTGTGTTTCTTCTTCGCTGTAATGCCCTGCAATATAACCTGGCAGCATGCCCGAATAAGGTGTTAACAGGGTATCGGTAATGAGCGTTAGTCGAACATTACTTATTGGTTTCATAGCCAACATTCTTAACACCAATGAATGAGTATGCCCACCGCCGATAAAAACTAAGTCATGTTCATGCATGGTAATCATTTCTTATAAAATTTCTTATAGGAGATTTTATAACAGCTCTCATTAAAGCTCTTATAAAATTGCTAGAAAGGGCTTTGTAACCAAACCACAGTGCGTGCATTAAAATGATAACAATCTTTAATCGCATTATGTTGTGGCTAGCCATTGAAGAATTTCAGCATGGGAGCCTTTGAAAACAGTTTTGTCGCTTTTTTGCTGGTACTGATAATCGTATATTGGATCGTAATATTTACTAAGCAATACGTTAATAATGTCATCAAAACCAGACCACTGGTTTTGGCTTTTTAATGCGATGATTGCTGAATCGAGTGTTGCATTAATCAAGTTAAATTGATCCCCCCCTAAGCGTTTTTTAATACGTAATACCGCGTCTCTAATAAATGCATCCAGTAAATCGTATGACGTATCGGGGCTATTTTTTTGATAATGCTCGAAAGCATTCATAAAGTAGTCTTGTCGAATACGGGCAATACGCTCTTCGTATGGAGCCTCGAGCAAAATGTTGTTAGCGAGTTTAGTCGCTGCTAAGTATTCTGGCAATATTACAACTCGACCGATTAAGCGTGATTCATCTTCAATCAGTACGGGAGAATCGTTAACTTGGATGCGTTTTAACCATGCCACTGACCAAGTATTTTCAAAATTAATTTGTGCAGGCTGGGCTACAAAGGTTTTGCCAAAAGCGCTGCCTCTGTGGTTAGCTAAGCCTTCAAGATCAATAGAATGCGGCCAATCGTTGATCACTTCTGTTTTACCGCTGCCTGTTTTACCCGATAGTACAATAAACTTGCCATCGTTGACTCTTTGCTGCAATTGCTCAAGTAGATAAGTGCGCATCGCTTTATAGCCACCCTCTACATAAGGCCGATTTATGCCTATATTTTTAAGCCATTGCTGAGTAATGTGAGACCGTAAACCGCCTCTAAAACAATATAAAATAACGTCAGGGTGTCGGTTAACCAAATTTTGCCATGTTTGCAAACGTTGAGCTTTGACATCTCCAGATACTAATTGTTGGCCGAGTTCAACTGCGGTATCTGAACCGTGTTTTTTGTAACAGGTACCGACTGCCTCACGTTCATCATCGTTCATCAACGGTGCATTGATGCTGCAGGGAAAAGCCCCCCTGATAAATTCGACGGGCGCACGGACGTCTATCATAGGTGTATCGGATAAAAACAGCTGTTTGAAGTCGGTGATAGGTTGCAAAATAAAAACCCCAAATAAAATGAGAGCGCATTATGACGCGCTACATACTGTTAATTCAAATAAAGTTGAGATTTATTGGTTACCAATAACAAACATCTTGCCAATAGATAAACAAAATAGGGTGTTAATTTACTGCGATTCATAATAGGTAATAAATCTGCGGAGCAGGGTGCTTGACTTAATATATGTTGGAAATAGCCAGTTGGGGATACTTAGCTATATTTTAATTGTAAAAATACTTTACAGCATGATATTTATAATCGAGCGTGATTTTAACCGCCAGACATTCGTTTTTAAGCACACTGCTGTGGCAGGTCCAGCAAAGTTAATTGATGTAAAATCCTATTGCGACAAGGTTGCTTGGAAATGAGTTCTAGCGTTTAATTTAATTTAGCAAACCAAAATATTAAGCTGTTCAACGTTGTGTTGATTGCCAGTGGCAGACTTATTAACTGGATTGGCAATATCGTTTAAAGAACGGGAGGTTCCACTGACACTCCTAAGTGAAGAATATTTTGAAATACATGCTCTAAAAGTTCACGACACTGAATATTATTACATTTATGTTAGACAAACTGAGACCATGATTTACCTGTTGGCATAACCTATCTTTAAATTCAGGGTAATGCCTAGTAAACCGTTTAATAAAGTGAGGTGTTTTTGGGACGATAAGGTTAATATTAAGGTTAATATTTTGACAGTTTTTTACCATACCAACAACCGTATTTGAATAACAGCCATTATAATTTTTCATGAAATTCTTATAAGTGCTCTGTTAACTCTTTATTTTTTGGGCATTCGTTAAGCTGCGACCGCCTTATTTCACTGACCCTAGACTTATTATGAGTGCCTGAAATGCAACCTTTGGCATAATAATGTCTTTTTTAACCCAGGTTAACTTACCCTTCACCTGGGTTAACAAGGTCTCTAATACCGTTAATAAAAAACATATTCAAATGAGACTAACGAAGCAGATAAATCAGATTAGGCAGACAAAAAATCGCTATAAGTGTTAAGTATTTCAGGCCGTTCCCAATGCAAAAAATGACCTGCTTTGGGAATTAATTTAAATACACAGTTAGGAATACGGTTTGAAATTTCCTGAATGTCGGTATTATCTAAAATGCTATCGTACTCACCATTAACAATAAGGGTTTTTGCCGCAATATTAGACAAATCGATCAACTCTTCCAAATGCAAAGCTTGCTCTACAAATCCACAGTGAGCATGAAAACTCAAAAACTCCTCACGACTCATACTGCTAAATTGTTCTACCATCTGTTTTTTCTGAATTTCAGGGATGAATTGACCAAAACTCCTGATCATAAAGGGTGCAATTTCGTCAGATCGCCCGGTTTCAAACAATTGCTTACCGTGGCTTATTACATCTAGGATGTTCTGGTTAGGGCGCACGCCAAAGCTGCCTAATATTAATTTATCAATCAACTTTGGATGTTTTGCTGCGACTGCCGCAGAGACTATTGTTCCCCAGGAGGCCCCCGCAAGTGTGACTGTATCTTTGCGACGGGTTGCTTGAATAATATCCAACAGTACTTGTTGTTGTTCTTCAAAGCTCACCGCGGGCGAGCCTGTCAGTATTTTTGCTCTGCCTTGGCCAGGTAAGTCGAATACTACAACCGAATAGTCAGAGACAAAATGACTCACAAAACTACGCCAAGCGGCCATAGTTTGCTTTGCCCCACTAATACATACGATGGTTGGCTTTGCATCGCCATAAATTCGATAAGGTATCGAAAATCTTTCCATCTGAATGTCGCCTTTAATAACTTTCATACTCACGTCTACCTTTTAGAATTTTTTTTATAATTTAACGTTAATCATTTTTGAGAAGGTTTTGAATAAGCTTTGCTCGATTGACCACTGAGTTTTCACTGAACCAAATTGACCACAGTAAACGCGCTAATGTAGGATTATTAATCACACTAATGGTTTTATCATTGTATATAGAGATTAACCTGCCGTCAGATAACCAACGAAGTACAAATCGATCGTGTCTTTTTACATCCTGATTAATCGAATCACTAAAGTCTTTAAGATCTACCTGTATTTGTTCGAATTCGGTACTGTTACTATTATTTTCCACACCCTGGGTCAAGGTTTGTTGTATCTGCTCAGCTCTTAAGTCACGCAGAAAAACCATTGAAATTTGCTTTGTGTTTTTGGGTGCTAAAATATCAAAATATATTGTCGCTGCATCGTCATCTGAAACTGACAACGGGGCGTGAACATAATCGCTGTAGTGAACCAAATGATAAATACTAAAAAAAAACTTTTTTCTTATTGCATGCCCAGTAAGGTTTAATATCAGTTGTTGTTGATCATCCTCGAATGTAATTTGGTTTTGAAGTTGGGCTGATTGGTCACTGGCACTGGCTATTGGCGAAACAACTAAACAACTCAATAAATGCACTGCTAAAACTAAGTATTTCATTTTCAATTTTAATTGAAAACAATAGGGAAAACCTATTTTATAGGTACTATTAATTACCATCTACGACATATATCTTATTAGGTGAAAAATTAACTTCGCAAATATCTCACAAACTTGCACCAATAACAAAAATATCGAACACATAATTTGGTAGTAATGACTGCACAAATACTAAGTCTTTAGCTACCAACAGCACCATGTTACTAATAAGGCTGCCATAATAATTTACCCTGAAGTCATAAATGGTATACTGTTAATTTGTGGTGTTTTTAAATTGATCACAAAGGGAAAAAAGCTCTTAAACCGGTGGATTGTTGTTAACACTTTTAATTGGTTTAGCTGTTGTTAATTCCCATAGCCAGTTTCAACCAATTGCATGTTGAAACCTCCTCCAACCAAGGTAGTGGGCCAGATAATCGGTTCCAACACCGTTAAACCGTACAATCCATTTTTTTAGCCTCGATATGTAATTGCACATCATCCCGCGCGGCGTTCGCATGATGTAAATGATTTGGAATCCGTTCCTAGCCAGTTACTTTTTATGCTCGCACAAAGCAAAGTAACCAAAAAAAGTGCGCCCTTACTACTGCTCAAAAGACCCTATAAAAAGAGTCGACTTTGCCGACGGTGAAAGGTGTGCCTCTGATGCTTCCTTTTACTTGTGACCATTTCACTTGTTTAAGCAGCTGAATAATCACCAAATCATTTAAGCTTTATTCCATAAGTTTTGCAGTTTTTTGTAACAGAAGAAGCCATATGGGTTCCAATAACTTGGGATCAAATCTAACGTCTTACGTTCTTGAAAGTTTGATGCCAACTTACGGAGTATTTCCTCAAGACGAGCACGATTAATTATTTCTAGTTTCTTTTTCGCTACGGAGAAATATAGGTTATTTTCCATATTTACAGCATTAGTATGACCGCCGGCAATAAAAGTTAGGTTGCGGGTTGCGACTCGACATCTTGGTATATATGGATCTGCAGGGTTGAGCTCTGTGACTATTGCATATTCATAGCGCACCATGTCCTGTTTGTCATCATCTTTTGGAATATAAGTTATCCCATATCCCTGAGGAAAGTGCCCAACTATGGATAATAAACTGTCAGCGAAAGCCTTACTTATTGAGCCTCTCTCTGCTGCTCTGGTAATAACCAAGCCTGCTTTAGGCAAATCTAGAAAATTATAGCTTTGTTTAGAAGAGAAAATGACTGAAGCGTAAATCTGCGGAACCTTGATTAGATTTCCAACGCCTATTTTTGGCTTAAGTGCGTCGATTAATAGTTTACGGGTAAAGGTTAATTTTTCCTTTTCATTCTGGTCAAAAATAGCCCTTTCTTGCTTCGAATTTCCGATATATTGTTCCATGCCCAATCCATTGGTAATGAAATCAAGTGTTTGCTTATGATTGATTGTGAGTAAGGCCCTTCGATCTTCTATGTCTAGTATCCTGAATTCATCTAACGATCCATCTTCGCCCTTTAATATCAACTGAGCCTTGGGGTGCAATAAACCCACATCTTGAAATAGTGCGGCAATCAGAACTGGTATAGCTACTTCTCGTTGGAACAAGGTCAAATCTCCTTCTTGTTCAGGATAACGCAGTTCCTCTTGGTAACGCTCATTGATGTACTGATTGCTAATTTTTTCATCTTTTAGCTGCTTGTCCAGCAACCTTAGGGCGATAGCACCTTTATATGCGGGTTTAAACCTTTGGTTTTGCTGCGCTAGCTTTGTGCCCTCGCCAGGTGAGAGTAGTTGCAATGTTCCGAGTAATTTTGCACTGTTAACCTGTGTTTCCTGCCAATTACCTGCTTCAGATAGCTCTAATAACCTAGTACATAAACCTTTGACATTTCGGAGTCTAAGGATGCAAGCTTCTTGATGACGGGTATGTTCTTTCTTTAACAATATTTGGGCTGTATTGAGCTTTTTGTGTATGGCTATTTTGGCTTTTTCGTCTGCTACTTGTAATGAACTTGTATTGCTTTTAACTTTTCTCTGGAGGTCGAGTAGGGTCTTTTTATCTTTATCAGAAGTGTCAAAATAAAGCTGAGCTTGTTCGAAAAGTGAATCCTTTAATGGGGTGTTGTTTTGAATGTGTTTGACTATGTTATTTACCGCTTTGGTAAAATTTGATTCTCCCATCGGTCCATGCATATATTTTAACCTGAATCTGAGTCGAACTTATTGGCAATAGATTGTAGCTTATTTTTTTTCAAAAACGGTACATTTACTCAGACCTTACCATTTAAATAGCGTAATTAAGCCACCCATAATAATTTGACTGTTTTTTGTACTGTATTCAGCTTTGATAACACCTATTGAAATAGCAAAAAAATTGAAAGGAGTCACTTATTATGCCCAAGCTTCGTTCATCTCAGGTCAGCCTCATCGACACCGCCTATTAACATTGCGTTTCACGTTGCGTTAGACGCGCCTTTTTATGTGGTACGGTAGCCGCGCTACTGACGAATATTCAGGTAAGAGTTACGAGCACAGACGGGCCTGGTTAGAGATAAGGTGTTGTGGTTATCGTCAGTATTTGCCATGGGTATATGTGCTTATGCGTTAATGAGCAATCATGTGCATTTGGTGTTGCGTGTGGATAAAGACAAAGCCATGTCTTGGTCAGATAAACAAGTGCGAGGACGCTGGCATCGGTTACATAGAGGCACATTACTGAGTCAGAAATTCATGCGTTATGCGTTGTTAAGGGATAATGAAAGTATGAATGCATAAGCCTTAAAGAGACTATCGCAATATACCATCAGCGTTTGTATGACATCAGTTGGTTGATGGCCAGTTTACGTGAGCCTATTGCCAGGCAGGCCAATAAATAAGACGGCTGCACAGGCAGTTTTTATTCGCTGCCATCCCTGGCGCTCACCCTTGGGGCCAGGGATGGCTGTTCAAATTTTTTTTCAGAAAAATTTGTGGGAAGGGCGTTTTAAATCTCAAGCCTGCTTTTACGACAAGAAGGCATGATGCTGCAGTCTTATCCTGTATGGTCTATGTCGACTTAAACCCGATTAGCGCTAAAATGGCAAAAAAAAACCGCCCCCCGCGAAACATCAAATCACACCAGCATTCAAAAACGCACTGAGGCCATACCACAACACAAACGCCAGCCTCATAAGCTACTGCCCTTTGTCGGCAACCCCAGACAAGACATGCCCCAAGGCATGGCTTTTTCGCTACAAGATTACTGTGAACTGGTCGACATCACAGGTCGCATTATCCGAGCAGATAAAGCGGGTATCATAGACTCAGTACAAAGCCCCATTCTGAGTCTATTAGGTTTATCAGAAGAGCAATAGATAACCCTGACGACCGAATTCGAGCAACACTTTTGTTATGCAGTTGGCGCAGAGCAGATGATGCAAGCATTCAAAGCCCATACCCATCGAAAACGAATAGGTGGGATGAAGCAGGCTAAACGACTGCTATCGTAGGCATACCCAACAAACATTTACCCTGTTTTGTACTTTTTAAATTGAGGAGGAAAAAATATGCATAAAAATCAGTGTTTCACTCTAACTACCCAAAATACAGCCAACATAAACAAAGTTTTCCCGCTGCTTTTACCTATCTAATATTTCAAGTCCAAAATTAAGTAAGAAATGTGTACTTTTTATTTAATTTTATTTTGGGTAATTTTATTATGGGTGGCTTATTAAGTATTTTGCTTTGTCGGCAACCCCAGACAAAACATGCCCCAAGGCATTGCATTTTCGCTACAAGATTACTGTGAACTGGTTGACACCACAGGCCGCATTATCCGAGCAAATAAAGCAGGTGCTATCGACTCTGCACAAAACCCTATTCTGAGTCGATTATGTTTATCAGAAGAGCAATGGCTAACCCTGACGACCGAATTCGAGCAACACTTTTGTTATGCAGTTGGCGCAGAGCAGATGATGCAAGCATTCAAAGCCCATACCCATCGAAAACGAATAGGTGGGA
>JAWUXU010000127.1:0-10689 GCA_034111145.1 Paraglaciecola sp. | reverse complement strand
GTTAAAATTTGCCTACTTAGTGGCACTTGAATTAGATGGCGATAAAGTAGTCAGTCAGGAAATATTGTTTCCTGGTATAGGCCGGGTACGCAATGTGAAACAGGGCGCAGATGGTTATATATATGTGGCTACTGATGGCGCTGGAATATTTAAAATAATACCTAATCAATAATCTAAGCTGGGGATAAGTAACGTCTATAACCACCGACGTTCCTTATTTTTAGCTAAAGCTTTATAAACTTTAGTTAAGAGCTTTTTTACTGCTCATTATTTTCCCTAAGTTCCAGTCAAACCCATTAAAATTAGTTGTATTGTTAAATTGAATGACAACCGTGTCTATATCTTTGTGACATTTTCCAAAGCTCTGATAGCCAACAACTAGGCCAGTATGTTCGTAGACGTAAATCGAGGAATATATTTCCTGCTCACCTTCACCAAACAATGTGCCATCGTTACACAGACTCGGAGTCGCAACTTACGGTTACCGGCAAGGGCACGAGGATTTTCAATTTCTTGTATGTTAGAAACTAAAAAGCCCCGCAATAAATTGCAGGGCTTCTAGAATAATGGTGCCCAGACTCGGAATCGAACCAAGGACACGAGGATTTTCAATCCTCTGCTCTACCAACTGAGCTATCTGGGCATCAACTAGCAAGTGTCTTTACAGACCGCCTGATTCGTTGAAGGGGCGTATTAAACGGATTTAGGCCTTTTAAGTCAACCCCTTTTTACAGAAAGTGAGGGAAATTTCGCAGATCGCTTATAGATTGCGCAAATTCTCTACTAAAACAGCCTTTTTGATGTTGACTGCCACTTTGAAGCCAGTTTTTTTAATTTTTTGGCGGCACGTAACCTTCGATATCAGGTTCTTTTCCCTCAAATAAATAGGCTTGCATTTGGGCTTCTAGATATTGCCTTGCAGTAGGCTCCATCATATTGAGCTTATTTTCATTGATCAGCATGGTTTGTTTCTTTTGCCATTCAGCCCATGCTTCTTGACAAATATTGTCGAAAATTTTCTTACCTAGTTCGCCAGGATAAAGTTGGAAAGCTAGGCCATCTGCTTCTTTTTGTAGACGTTGACAAAATACTGTTCTGCTCATAATGCCCTAATTTAATGGTGAGAGTTTAACCTAAGGGCAAACCCTAATTAAAATGATGTATTGATTGTACTAAATAGTTTCTTGGTTGGCGCGGCTAATCCAACATTTTTCGGATTGGTTAAATCATACCACATTTGTGTATCTTCCATTACTTGTCCAACGGGTTGCTGTTTTAAGTGTATTACAACGGGCTGAATGTCTAAATGGAAATGACTAAAAGTGTGCCGAAAAGGACTGAGTGTTTGTTGTTGAATAGCATCAAACCCTAGGCTTGATAATCGCTCGACAATTTGTTCTTCATATTCAACTTCATGGAATCCCCATAACCCACCCCATAATCCTGTTGGTGGGCGTTTGTATATTAAAAGCTGTTTTTGCCACATGGGGATTAGCATAATGGTAGATCTTACAGGAATAGTTTTTTTTGGTTTTTTGTGCGGTAACTCAGCTTGACGGCCTTGCACACAGGCTAAGCAGTCAGTCTGAACAGGGCAAATGTCGCATTGTGGCTTACTACGGGTGCAGAGTGTTGCGCCCATATCCATCATGGCTTGAGTGTAATCAGATGTTCTGTTTTTAGGAGTTAACTTATCTGCGAACTGCCATAAATCAGTTTCGACTTTTTTATTGCCAGTCCAACCCTCAACAGCAAAATAACGGGCGAGTACACGTTTTACGTTGCCATCGAGAATACTGTGATGCTGACCACAAGCTAGGGATAAAATAGCGCCAGCGGTAGAGCGACCGATGCCTGGCAGTGCGATTAATTGTTCTAACTGTTTGGGGAAGGTTGCTTGATATTCATCTCTAATAATTTGTGCTGCTTTTTGTAAATTACGTGCGCGGGCGTAATAGCCTAAACCTGTCCAATGGTGTAATACTTCATCTTGGGCTGCATTTGCTAGGCTCAATACATCAGGAAAACGCTGCATAAAAGCTTGGTAATAGGGGATAACCGTTTTTACTTGAGTTTGTTGCAACATAATTTCAGAGACCCAAACGGTGTAGGGTGTTTTATTTAACTGCCATGGCAGGTTTTTTCTGCCATTTATGTCAAACCAAGCTAAGACTTTTTGACTGAAAGGTGCTTTTATAGAATTAATATTTGTTAGCAAAGGACGAGGATCTGTTGTTCTTAAAGTAATTACCGGATAATACCTTAACAAACTTGAAATAGTTCATCTGAGAATAGATTGCCAAAAATAAACAATACAAGGTATCAAATTAGTCAGCCTGTAGTTTTCTTCCCCGGTACGTTGTGTGATGAAAGGGTATTTAATGCATGCTGGCAACATCTAGATATACCAATGCGCGCTTTTGTGCCTTTGCAGTGGGCTGAGGATTTAGCCCAAATGAAAATGTTAAGTGCAGACCGTTTAGCCTATTTTGAACAGCCTGTTCATTTGGTAGGGTATTCTATGGGTGGTTACATTGCAGCGTTGACCGCTTTAGAAAATCAAGGTTGTATTGCATCTCTAACACTTATTGCTAGTGCGTGTGACGAATTACCTAAAGATGAAATCCAGCAGCGCCAACAATGGCTTAAATTAATTAAAAATAAGCAGTATATAGGCATCACTGAGAAGCGTTTAAAGCGTTTTTTTCACGACTGCCATCATCAGCATAGTCAATATATAAATATCGTTAAACAAATGGAGCAAGACTTAGGCGCTGCAGTTTTGGCTGCTCAAGTGAATGCAACTCAACCCAGAAAAAATTTGCTTCCATTTTTAGCTAAGTGTTCTTTTCCTATTCACCTAGTTAGGGGCGAGCAGGATAATTTATTGAGTGAGCTAACCATGCTTGCTATGCATAAAAAATTGTCGAATAGTGACATGACACTGATTAAAAATGCTGGGCATATGTTGCCGATTGAGCAATCTAAAGCTTTAGCAGAATATTTAGCGTCAAAAATTGGATAAACTAAGCAGTCTACCTTGCAATCATGCTGTGTCGCCGGATAATGCGCGACACGAATTAATGGCAATACCCAAAACAAGCATGGTCATGTCACCAGCAATTTTTTTGAAATGAGAATCAAATATGAGTCAGTTTAAATCTGAACAAGAAGCCGCCGAATCAGGTGTGTATATTCGTAAAATTCAGAGCTTTGTAAAAAGAGAAGGGCGTTTAACCACAGGTCAGGCGAAGTCTATTGAACAAAACTGGCCCACTATGGGTTTAGATCATGCTGATGGCTTACAAAATTTTTCAGAGGTATTTGCTCGCCAAGCACCGCTAGTCTTGGAAATCGGTTTTGGTATGGGTAAGTCTTTGGTTGAGATGGCGTCAAATGAGCCAGATAAAAATTTTGTTGGTATTGAGGTTCATCGTCCAGGGGTTGGCACTTGCCTAAGCGAGGCCGCTGAGCAGAATGTACATAATTTAAAAGTATATGAACACGACGCGGTTGCAGTGTTTGCCGATTGTATCGCTGATGATAGTTTGTCTCGTGTACAGTTGTTCTTTCCTGATCCATGGCATAAAAAGCGCCATCATAAAAGGCGAATTGTGCAGTCTGATTTTGTACAAAAACTTAAAAGTAAGTTAGCTATTGGCGGCGTGTTTCACATGGCTACTGATTGGGAAAACTACGCTGAACATATGTTAGTTGTCATGTCTGAAGCTGAAGGTTTTAAAAATCAATCAGTTACTGAAAGTTATGTGCCAAGACCAGATCAACGGCCACTGACTAAATTTGAACAGCGTGGGCATAGATTAGGCCATGGTGTGTGGGATTTAATGTTTGAGAGGGTATCTTAATGCTGTCTGCTCCTAGCCAATTATTAATGCGTAATAAAAACACCTTCGCACAAGGGAAGTGGTTACTGGTTAACCCAACTGACAGCCAAATCGCTGCTCAATTAAATAATCCTGATATTAAAGTATTTCACCAATACTTTGATATTTATCAACAAAGCTGCGCTGATGGAGAGTCGGCGCAACATACTTTTATTGCTGCTTATCCAACTGACGAAAAATTTGATGGTGCGGTTATTTACATGCCTAAGTCTAAAGAGCAGGCGAAAATGTTGGTTGCTAATGTTGCAGCCTGTCTTGAAAAAAATGGCAGTTTGTTGCTAGTGGGTGAAAATAAAGGCGGCGTGAAAAGTGCAGCTAAAATCCTTGAGACTATTAGTTCTCAGGTGAATAAAGTTGATTCGGCCCGTCATTGCGCGTTATTCGGCGCGCAAATAGATAAACCGGTAAAACCTTTTGAGCTGACGAAGTGGCAGAGTGAGATAGATATTTCTGTTGGAGGCTTAGATTACAAAATATGCTCGCTACCGGGCGTATTTAATCATGGCGCAATAGATCTAGGTACTAGGGTGTTATTGGATAATTTACCTGAGGTAAAAACTGGGAGATTATTAGACTTTGGTAGTGGCGTGGGCGTGATTGGTTGTTATCTTGGGCTGAAAAGTCCAGAAAGTGAAGTGGTTATGAGCGACGTCAGTGCTTTGGCTGTATATTGCTCAAAAGAAAGTGCCAAGTTAAATAATCTCAATATTCGTGTAGTAGCATCAAACGGTATGATGGATGTGCAAGGCAAGTTTTCTGGTGTATATACCAATCCACCTTTTCATACCGGTATTCAGACTAATTATTCTGTTACTGAAGGGTTTATTGCCCAGCTCAAACAATACCTTGCGAAAGGTGGTTCACTGACATTGGTAGCGAATAAATTTTTGCGTTATTCTGAGCTACTTGAAGAGCGGTTCAGCGCTGTGGGTCTTATTGCTCAAACCACTAAATTCAGTCTTTATCAATGTACTCGTATAAAATAGAAAAAGGTAATCAGCTCGAATGAAAATATTGTTTGTTGTTTCCGAAGTGGAAGATTTAGTGAAAACTGGTGGTCTAGCTGATGTTGGCAAAGCTCTGCCTTTGGCATTGGCAGAGCTGGGTCACGAAGTGATAATAGTGATGCCTTACTACAGACAATTAGCTGATAAATTTAACACTCCCGATTACTGTGCTAAACAAACATTATATGCAGGCCATCAATCCTATGAGTTTGCTGTTAAACGTCTAACCTTAGAGGGCTTACAAGTATTGGCAGTGGACTATCCAGAATATTTTGACCGAAAAGGTTTATATTCTGACGATTATCATGCTTATCCAGATAATGCCGAACGTTTTGCTTTTTTTGCGAGCGCAGCATTACAAGTCTCAAAGGCAGTCGATTTTCAGCCAGATATTGTGCACTGTAATGATTGGCACACGGCGCTCACACCGTATTTTGTTAGCATTGATGATTCTGGTTTTTTTGCTCAGTCAAAAACAATTTTTACCATACACAATGGTGCTTACCAAGGCACAAATCGATTTAGCGATATTGCTTATTTACAACCTCACTATTTATTGCACAACCAGTTGGATGGAGATGCGTTAAATTTTGTACGTATGGGCATTCGATATGCTCATAAAATTAATGCCGTTAGTCCTAATTATGCTCAAGAACTACTTTCACCTTTAGGCTCGCATCACTTATTTAACGAATTTCAAAACCGGCGAGATGACGTTTCGGGTATTTTAAATGGTTGTGACTACAGTCAGTGGGATCCTATTAATGACCCACATATTGCAAAAAACTATCATTTTGCCGATCTATCCGGCAAAAAAGCCTGCAAAGCTGCGTTACAAAAAGAATTAAGATTACCAAAAAAAATGCGCATACCTATTATTGGTATGGTGTGTCGTTTAACTGAGCAAAAAGGCTTTGGCTTTATTCTGCCTATGTTAGAAAAGCTTATGCAACATGATGTGCAAGTGGCCATTATTGGTACGGGTGATCCACAAATCAGCTTGTCTCTTCGAGAAGTCGCTGACAAATATCCTAAAAAACTGACTTTTATTGAAGACTTTAGTGTGCGTAAAGCCCATATGATTGAAGCTGGGAGTGATTTCTTTTTAATGCCCTCTTTGTTTGAACCTTGTGGCCTAAATCAAATGTATAGTTTGGCATACGGTACTTTGCCTATTGTTAGAGCGGTGGGCGGACTTAAGGACACAGTAATAGATGTAGCTGACGATCCAGACAATGCCACTGGATTTATATTCGAGCAGCCCAGTAGCAGCGCATTGTTATCATGTATACAGCGTGCATTACTGTTTTATCATGAGGCGCCTAATGTACTTGAGCAAACACAACAGCGAGGGATGCAAACCAGGTTTACCTGGGAAGCCGCAGCGCAAGGTTATCAAGCATTATATCGGGGTTAAAAGGAATATCTTAACTTGAGTCAGCTCATCATTGTTCCGTTTTAGAAAAGTCTAGTAAAGTTGTCCTGTTTGTATCAGGACCATGACCATTAACGAATAGTCTTTAGACCAAGGAATGCGTTACAAGTAATATGGCTTTAAACATTAAATTTGTATCGATTAAAAGCCTCATTATTTGGGTGGTCATGGCTATCACCACTTTGTCATTGATTCTGTCTTCCGGTGTCAATTTGTATAGCCAAATCAATACTTATCAACAATCACTTCAAGAAGATGTTGTCATCTTTAGTGAAATGATTAGCCGCGGTGCGTTAGAACATATTATAAGAGATGAAGGCTTGGCTCAAGACCAAAACCTCAAGATGCTAGGTGCGTCCGAACTTATTGAGAATGTACATATCTACAAAATTACCGACCAGACCTCCCCTGAATTTTTTGCCAGTTATAACAGAGAAGGTATAGCACCGGTTAAGGCCAAATTTGACCAAATGAATGCACTGACCCAACCAAAAATGACGGGTAATGTGATAGAAATTATTCGGCCTATTAGCAACAATAAAGAGGTGTTGGGATACGTGTATTTGCGTGCTTCTGCAGATAAACTGCAAAAGCAGATTGCTCAGTCAATTATGAATACTGTTGGTATGTTGTTAGTTTGTCTGATGATGTGTTTTTTCCTTACATTAAAACTACAAAGCACGATAACCGCTCCAATTAATATTCTGGTTAAACTGGTACAACGAATTTCGCGGCAAAGGGATTATTCAAGTCGGGCTGAGTTCAATGGTATTAAAGAATTAGATATTTTGGGTGAAGCTTTCAACAATATGTTGCAACGCACCCAAGAACATATGCTTCGACAAACAGAAGCAGAAACAGAACAAGCTAAGTTAAATTTGAGTTTGGAGGGAAAAGTACAGCAACGCACTATTGCCTTAAAAGAAGCAAATAGCGAGTTGATCCAAACCTTAGAAAAACTTCATCAGTTTCAACGCCAAATGGTGCAAAATGAAAAAATGGCATCTTTGGGCGATATGGTTGCCGGTGTAGCCCATGAGGTCAATACTCCAATTGGTCTTGGCGTTACGGCCTCTACTATGATGTTAGATAGATTGTCAGATATGCGTAAAGCTTTTGAAGACAAGACGCTGAAAGCTAGTTCTTTGTCGAAGTTTATTGCTGAGGGTGAAGAAAACCTCAATATCATTTATCGTAATTTAAACCGGGCAGCCGAGTTGATTTCTAGTTTTAAACAAGTGGCCGTAGACCAATCCTCTGAAAACAATCGCATTTTCTTTTTTAACAAGTTAATGGACGAAATATTAATGTCGATGCGTCCTAAGTTGAAAAAAGTAAATCATCAGATCAATATACATTGCGCAGATAATTTAGTGATTGAATCTAAAGCTGGGCCGATTAATCAAATTATGATTAATTTAATAATGAATTCTATCATTCATGGTTTTGAGTACATGGATAGAGGCCAAATAGATATTATAATTGAGTCTGTTGATGAGAATAAAGTCAGTATTGAATTTAAAGACAATGGAAAAGGTATACCAGAACATTTGTGTAAGCGTATTTTTGACCCTTTTGTTACCACTAAACGTGGTCGAGGGGGCAGTGGATTGGGTATGCACTTGGTTTATAATCTGGTAACACAAGCCTTGAACGGCTCAATTTCTGTTCTTAGTGAGGAAGGCCAGGGCGTTCAATTTAGAATTCTCTTCCCTGTAAAAATGGTTGATATCGAGAAAGTACAGGGTGGTTCTTTTATGTAAAGGTATAGATTTCATTTATACCCGTACTACCTGAAATATGCATTTCAGAACGATTTTTAGGTTTTAATTCTCGGCAATTGCAACCTGCGTTGCTCTATCTCCCTTATCAATACAGTCGAAAGCGTTTTCATTAATGACAGAATATCTATCATCTCCTGAATTGGCGCAACCAATAAATGGAGTGCCCCAGACGTCCATTTATGCGAGTATTAAAAGGAGCTATCTCGGGTGCCAGCATTGCGTCAGCTATATTTGATTTAGGCCCATTTTTTATGCCTAGGGTGTATTAAAATAACCGCATTGCCGGTAAGTTAGCTTATCTGCGTATTTTTTCAAGATAAAACCCTGATTCTTAGATGTTTTCTGCTAAACTTTTAAACTGAATTCTTAACTAGGTGTGAAAATGCAGACTCCTAACGTATTAATTGTTGAAGATGAAGTGGTTACACGTACCACCTTAAAAAGCTTATTTGAAGCAGAGGGGTACAATGTATTTGAAGCCGAACATGGTGAACAGATGCATGACATCTTCGAAAACAACACTATCAACCTGGTTATTATGGATATCAACTTACCCGGTAAAAATGGTCTGATTTTAGCCCGTGAGGTACGCGGCCGTAAAAATATTGGGTTAATATTTTTAACTGGCAGAGATAATGACGTAGACAGAATTTTAGGTCTAGAAATTGGTGCTGATGATTATCTCACTAAACCTTTTAATCCTCGTGAACTTACCATACGTGCTCGTAACTTATTGGCGCGCACTACTAACAGTAACGAAGATGATGATCTACCAAGTCGCGTAAGCTTCAACGGATGGATATTAGACAGCGATAGCCGGAGTTTAACTTCCCCCAGTCTTAAAGAGTTCCGCCTGCCGAGAAGTGAGTTTCGAGCCTTACATTTGTTTTTGAACAACCCAGGCAAAATTTTAACACGCGAGCAACTGATAATGGAAATGACCGGCCGTGAATTGCGTCCTAACGACCGAACGGTTGACGTGACTATCCGCCGTATCCGTAAACATTTTGAGTCAGAAGTGAATGCCGATGATTTAATCGTAACTATTCATGGAGAAGGTTATCGCTTCTGTGGTTCTTTAGATTCATAACCATCCGTTTACACACCTATTTAAAAAAGCTCCTTAGGGAGCTTTTTTATTGTCTTAAGTTTTACTTAAGATTCAACTTCTAGAATGACTGCATATTATCTTGAAGGTCAATATTTTGCGTTATTTCCGATTAAGTATGCTGATCATTCTTATCAGCTTTACACCACTATCTTTAAGTTTTGCACAGGAGATTACAGCTCCAGATTTTGCAATTTGAAACGCTCAATTACCGAATAAATTATCTGATTTAGCTGGGCAGGTCGTGTATCTCGACTTTTGGGCCAGCTGGTGCAAACCATGCCGTAAATCATTTCCTTGGATGAACCAGATGCAGCACAAATATGCTGGAAAAGGTTTGCAGATTATTGCCATCAATTTAGATACAGAATCGTCTTTGGCAAAGAATTTTCTAGATAAAGTACCTGCACAAATTCCCATTATCTATGACTCAGAAGGCAACATTGCCAGCGACTATCAATTAATATCTAAAAACTCATTAACTAACTAGATGAGAAAAACAGCCAATGTTAATGCTGCACTTGCTGCAGCGACTTGTGCGCTATTAGGCACCTCTGCTGTTGTACAAGCCGATGAAGGTGTGTGGGAAATGGACGCAGCTTTGCTGTACTACGGTGAAACTAAAAGTGACGGTATGTTCGATATTACCTCTGGTGTATTACGCAAGGTATGGAAATTTGATGGCTCAGATAACTTACCAACACCTGATGCCGTAAAAGTGCTAATAGCCCATATAGGTTGGCGAAAAGTAAAATATACACAGTCATCTATTACATTAGCCAAAGGCATGGAGTTGGATTTTGGCGGTATAGGCAAAGAATACGCAGTAGATTGTGTGGCCAAGTTATGTGCCGAATCTGCCCCAACAACATCAATAGTCGTGAACTTTGGCGGGGATATTCAAGTGACCCGTCCACGGCCCAATAAGCAGCCATGGCATATTGGTATTGAAAATCCTGAAGATGATAATAGTACCACCACTAAAGTCCTAAAAATCATCAGTGGCGGATGCAAGGCGTTATCTATTAAAAGCCGGCAAACGTTACAGTCATATTCTTAATCCTGAAACCGGATATCCCATTGAAACAGCAGCCCGCTCTGTAACTGTGGCTGCCCCCCATTGTATCCAAGCTGGATTGTTAGCCACTATGGCTTTATTAAAGGGGCCTAACGCAGACGTGTTTTTAGAACACCAGGATGTCAAGTTTTGGTGTTATCGATAGAGTACAGGTGGGTAACTATTCTCATTCCAATAAGTGTAGTTAACTCTTGTTAGGTCAATTAGCAGTAATTTTTTATAACTGGAGTCTTTTTGTAAACCGCAATAAAGTATAAAATATTGATGTTCAAGGCTCACTGGTGCCATTTATTTCAAGCGCAGCCTTGTCAAAGGTATAAAGCGTTGTTACTTGCATATTATTCAATTCGCCATACCGCTTAGCTTTATTAA
>JAWUXU010000126.1:0-69082 GCA_034111145.1 Paraglaciecola sp. | reverse complement strand
AGAGCATATAAAAAGATAAACGGTGTCGAGCACCAACTTTATTCTTTTGATGAAAATGAAGCCCTTAAGATGCAAGCTGATTTAGACGCAAAAAGTAAAATCATGAGCAGCTTGAAATCACCCAAATTATTTAGCAAATGTGGCCGATTAATTGGATTACGAGTTCGCCAATATAAAAAAACGAACAGGCCGATGTTTCAGTTACAAGTATCTGCTAACGGTAAGCAAAAAAAGACAGAAAGAATATATAAAAATTCTTTTGAGTTTATGTGGAAAATGTTCATGACCTTTTGGCGTGAACATTTTAATTTATCGGTTGTAGATGTACTTGAATATAAAGTTGAAATGAAAAACGCTAAACGACTTTATATGCAAGATATTTATAATTTTGAAAATAACGCTTAAATGGGAAACAAGTTTGTTTTGACAATTTCAATAGCGTCAAAGATTGATAACGAAGTCACTTAGCAGCATGGTCATAAAATATAAATTGCGGCAGGAGGCCATAGAAGACCTAAAATAAATTGGACGTTATACCTTAAAAAATCACGGTAAAAATCAACGTAACATCTATTTACAAGGTATCAATAAACGTTTTGAATCTCTAGCAGATATGCCCTTAATGGGCCGGCCTCGTAATGAAATAGAAGAAGGCTATTACAGTAGCGATTATAAGAAACACATAATTTTCTACCTCATTCAGGAGTGCTATATAGAGGTACTGGGGATATTGCATGAAACCATGCTACCAGAATGGCATTTATAGAAATTTTCGACACTACTGGAGATTATCGTATGCATACAGACAGCTACTTTTACCGTGCGAATAGTTTAGTCCATTAGCCCTTTTTGCCGTTGAACTAACCAAGCGATTAATTGACGGTATTTGCACATTCTTGTCAAACAACAACGCTGAAAATCAACAAATGCTTAAGTCAGCTATCAGGCAATTTTTGACTTTATCTAAGACGACTCAACGACCCCTTTGAGCGATGACTTACCCGCCAAGTTTCATTCAGTCGTATGACGGTAATTCGCTCATTGCAGTCTGTCAATTCGATGAAGTTCCATTCATAATCATTGGTAGAGCGAGTGGGGATTAATCCAGACATGCTTTATTTTTTGGCTTTGGTCTTTAACTCAAAATCAAACTCTTGGGCTGAAATTACTAACCCTTCTTCATTTTCCCTAGGGAAGACCGCAATGGCCACGTCGTCGTCTTCTAATCCGTTAGTCCAGCGGCTATGCCAGGTTTTTAAATCAATCGCTTTAGGCTCGCATTCTGACCACTCTCCATTAGCCCAAGCTTGAGCAAAGGCTTCGCTTGGCCAAACTGGTGTGCAATCTTCATCTTCAGTATTAAGCATCACGCAACCGTCTTGGTCTGTCAGTATCCACACTTGTTTGTTTGAGATGCACTCTTTTACTAAGTAGCTTAAGCGTTGTTCTGGTGTAAATTGCGCTGTTTTGCTCAGAGCGTTGGTATATGGGGTGTCTGACATAAATGATCCAAATATGTATAGCGTTAAAGAGAAAAGACCAAAGCAATGTTTTGTTTTAGTCTTTAGTTGTTTTTAATTCTCAACCATAAATGGAATATTTGCATTACCTACTTTGTTTCTTCCGTCACGAGCGTAGTTAAATAAACGATACTCGCCTGTCTCACCAGGCGCATTAAATGTCATTTCAACATAATCTGTTTGAACGTAAGATTTGAGTATTTGTAATGTCAGCGCTGCAGGTTTTGCTTCAAAGTGTCCTCCTTGGCTGCGGGTTTCCACTTCCTTCATCAATACCCACTCATGGGTGAATGGGTCGTTGTCTGGCTCGGTGACTTGTACTTTGACCACAGCCGATTGACCAAGTTTTAAACGAACGTTTTCAATGGCTTGGGTGTTATTGATGGTTATGGCTTTTGACAGTGGTGCACGATTGTCTGGGTATTGCCCGGTCCACATGCGGGTAAGTTCGTCTATGCTGGCTGTTTGTTCACCTGTTTCGTTAAACATGCCATACCAGGTTGGTGTTCGCTCTTGTTTTTGTCCCCAAAAAAATACGAATGAACCAATTATTTTGCCTGTTTTATCGTCAAGGATGACATCTTGCATTCGCTTGGCCATGCCTGAGGCTTTGACTGCACTTGGCTCTTCAATTTCGCGATCCCAATCGGTGGTAGGTAATTCCCAATGTCCTACTGGACCAAACTCGGTCACCATATAAGGTTTGTCTACGTTACTTTGGGCGATGCTAGCAGGCAATGTGACTAAACCTCCATAACTTTGCACAGACAAAATATCGATGTTTGGTGCATATTTTAGAACCAGCGCGATATCTTTTGGATCGGCACCTGCTAGAGTAAAAGTAACTGGATGGTTGGGATCATTTTTATGAATAAAATCAATTATGTCACCCATAGCGGCATAAACCTTGGGGTTGACCTCTTTTAATTTCTCATCTTCGTCGAACAATAAATTAGGTTCATTGTTAATCACCCACAAGAGTACGTTAGGATGATTTTTGTATTTTTCGATAACAGCGCTGACATGTTTGAACTGCTCGGCCACGGCTTCTTCGTCATTGTAATCAAAACCCAGCAATTCTTTACCTGTGGGTATACCCACTGCAATCATCAGCCCCAGCTTTTCTGCCATAGCCAATTCTTGTTCTATATGAGTTAACTCCCACGTTCTAAAGGTATTACCTCCTGCCTCTTTTAAGGCCGAGATATTTTCATCATTTGTGTAACCCAAGCCCACACCTCTGACATCATAAGGTTTACCATTTACAGTGAGAGAATATTGCTGGCTCTGTTTGACTACTTTTACCACTGACGGGGTCCGAGTTGAATGGGTACAAGCCACTAATAAGCTACTGATAGTCATAAAAATATTATATTTCATATTGTGTTCAATAATAATTGGATTATATTCTAGGAATTGCGTATTAAGTACATAAACAAGGTATAAATCGGCCAAACGGGTCGGCGTTAGGACTAAACGGATGCAAGAAGTATATTTTTGGAATGGTAATAAGTCCCCAGCAAGGCAGAGTTACGAAACAGCTTTGCTACAGGCGTGTTTAAAAGCGACTAAAGAAGAATATGGTTCAGTGCAGGTGCGAGTCGATAACACTGATTATCCCAGTGCTGATGATGAAGCTAATATTTTTGCTAGGGGTACAGATATTCTGGTGACGGTCGCTGGAAATATAAAATTTGAAGACAAACAAAAATTGGTGATCCCCGAACCACTTACCAAAGGGCTGTTGGGTTATCGACTGCTTTTGGTCACAGACCAGTCTTTAGCAAAGTTTGCTCAGATTAAACAACCACAACAGCTGCAAGCATTATCTATTGGCATACCTCAAACATGGGCTGACGCTGACCTATTTCGGCATAATCAATACAAGGTTGTTGAGCAGGGGACTTTAGACGATTTGTTTTTGCTCTTGAAAAAGGGCGTTTTTGATTATGTAGCCTTAGGTGTGAATGAAATCGAGGAGATATTTAATCATCGTATTGCACCTATGGGCGGCATTAGTATTGCACCAACTCTAATGCTTTATTATCCATTCCCATTAGTATTTTATGTCACACCTGATAAACCTAGTTTGGCAGAACGTGTGAAGAAAGGACTCAACAAGATAATGGCTAATGGTGAGTTTGAGGTGCTTTTTGACTATTATCATGGCAATGTCGTTGAGCGCTTAAATTTGCGAAATAGAGAAATATTTACATTGAATAACCCAGTACTGCCGATTGAAATGAGCCATTTTTCTGGCTCGCTATTGGACTAGATGAGAGACAATAGAAAGCAATAGAAAGCAATAGAAAGCAATCATTCTTAGTCCGCAATACAACACAGACTGCGGCCAGCATCTTTATCAGCTTTACCTAAATATTCAAAGCCGGCTTCATGGGGTTTACTCGTCAATATCCTTTGGCAAAATCTAAAACGTTATGAAGTGTAGACCCGTTGATATATCTAAGATAATTATCTCGGAATATTGGAAAAATGTCTTCAGGTAAAGACTCCGCTGCAGTGTGCTGAGTCATGTAAAGATTGTCTAACTGCCAATACGGGTGATTTTCTGGCAGTGGTTCTTGTTCAAACACATCTAACACAGCCGCTTGTAGTGTCTTGTTTTTTATTGCATCGATTAAAGCGTTATCGACTATTGTTGTGCCTCGTCCTGCATTGATCAGTACACATCGCTTAGGTAAATAAGATAAAAATCTTTGGTCAATTAGTCCTGTAGTGGCTTTGCTTTGGGGTAATAGGCATACCAAATAATCTAGTTCTGAGGCGAAAGCTTGCTCGTCGTTGTAGGCATAATAGTGATCAATAAACTCGCAGCCACTGCTTGTTTTGGTATAACCACGTGTATTCATGGAAAATTGTTTGGCCATCTTTGCTACAGCTTGACCAATATTGCCTACGCCCATTATGCCTAAAGTTTTACCGGCTAAAGATTGAAATCTTGGTGCGGCCCATTTTTTAGTGTGCTGCGCCTTGCTGAACCCCATAATATTTCGCGAGAAATACAATAGGTAAGCAAACACATATTCTTGCATCGCTTGCTGAAATACATCTTTCACACCACAGAGTTGGTAATTGGTTTTATCCAAAGCAAAAAGAGCGGCATTGCCAGCCCAAGTTGATTGTAGCCACTGTAGTTGTGTGCACTGGTTAACAATTTGTGCTGTTAAATCTGGATCTCCAAATAAAATATGCACCTGTGAATAATCAAAAGTAGCAGCCTTATTATCAATCAAGATTATTTTTAGATATGGCAACTGTGCTTCTACAAGAAATGTACTGTAGAGGGCCGAATCACGACTCAAAATGGCTACGTTATGCATAGGTTAAATAGATACCATGTAAAGTTTAAATTACTAATTCCTTATATAAAGAAATTATATTTGTTAATTGAGTGTTAAATTTGAATTAAATTCGGATTACTATTGATTCATCAAGTTTATCATACATAGAGATCTCAATATGAATGACACCAATATCACCCCTAATAACATAACCAAACACGCTAAAATTTTATCACCAAAAAGAAATACCACTCAAGCTACCACAATCGAAGAACTAACAGACGAACAATTGGCTCACTTTGGTATCGACAAAAATAGTGAGTATGGGCAAGCTTTGTTTAATACTGCTCAGCATTTATATTATACACAAGCCAATATGCAGCAACTTTGGCAGATCACCAGCGATACCCTTGAAGGATTAAGTAAAGAAAACAAAGTAGCCTATTTTAATGCGAAAAAGTTTTTGTCTTTTCAGATAGCTAAAATACTTGATACCTTGCAAAACCCGTTTCGCGCTACTTATCAAAGTTTAAGCAAACAATCTGGTTCCCAAGTCAGTAAAAGTCATTATCCCTTGTTTGATAACGTGACTGCGTTATTTTCGGCCACGCCCGTGGTTGTCAGAACCGCTACTTATGTGTATGCATGTACCGAATGGGTGGATGATGCTTTTCAAGGTAAAGAATCAACTCATCAAATTTATTCGCGTTTGCTTAACCCAACTAATATTTCACTGGCTAATGCCATAGTCGACTTAGAAGCAGGGCCTTATTCTGCAGATTATTTAGCATGGAATTTTAACTCAGGTATGGCTGCGATTGATGCGCTGTTATCTAATATATTAAGCCATGGAGATGTATTGATTGTTTCGCGCAATGTTTACGGTGGGGTTTACCAGCTATTGCATGATTATTTTGCTCGCGAAAACCGAATGGACGTGCAACTTGAGTGGTTCGATGGATATTCGGCACAAGAATTTGCAATATTTATGCAACGAACTAAAGCTAAACATTCACAGCGTCTTTCTCTAGCTAACACAGCTAACACAGGTAACACAGCTAACACAGCTAACACAGGCAGGGCTTTGCATGTGTATATAGAGTCACCATGTAACCCCCATGGTTATGTGCTTGATGTTGCCGGTATCAGTAAAATTGCTCATGCATCTGGCCATGTTGTGATGTTAGACGCCACCCTAGCAACGCCCATTTTACATCAACCTCTACAACGTCTCGATAAAGAAGAACGGCCAGATTACGTGGTACATAGTTACACCAAGGACATTTGTGGCAGTGGTGCCACCACAGCCGGAGTGGTAATTGGCGAAGCATATCGTATGTTTCAAAGTAAAGGCGATTGTGTCAATGGTTATGATTGGTCAAAAACCATGTTCTGGGATGTGTATTATATAAAGGGTGCTTTTTTAGACTCTGAAAAAGCGTTTGATGTATTAACCGGTATGAAAACCCTTGAAATGCGTATTATGCAAAAGGTGATCAATACTTTTGTATTCAGCCAGTTTTTAGCTTCACACTTAAGTTTTAATGTTAATTGCCATGCAATTGGTGGTCACCCTAATGCAGCGCTAAGGGAGGGGCAAATGCGCCACGGTTGGCCATGTGCTTTATTTACTGTGGATATGCAGGGCAAAGATATTAGTCTCCCTATTGTTAGTCGCGACACCTTTGTACGCTTTTTTGATGCCCTTGAACCTGCTTTTAGCCATCAAGTTAGCATTGGTCAACACAATACAATTGTTCTATGTCCGGCATTAACGTCTCACAGTGAGTTAGACGAAGCGGCGCAAGTCAAGGGGGGTATCTATTTGACAACTATGCGCATAGCGATGGGAACCGATAATGTGCGTGAACTAATTGCGCATTTTATTAATAGTACAAAGCTGCACATAGACCCGGTTATTCCCGGTTTTAGTGAGCAATTTATGTCAGTGCCAGAGATTGACGACTTATATTTACGAACTTGCTTGCGAGTCAGTCATCAGCACTTCTCTAGCGGTGGCTCTATTAGTAGCATGCTAACGTAGTCAACTTTTGGAGGTTGTGTGCCAAGTGTGATTTCAGACATGCTTGGGGTTTTATCCATAAAAAAGGGCTCCGATTGGAACCCTTTTTTATTATCGCCCCCTTTTTAGGGAATAAAATTTACTTAATAGACGTCACTTTAAGCGTTGGCTTAGTAACTGGCTTGGATGCTAGCTTAGCAATGGCGGTGGTTAACGAGTCTATTTTAGCGTCCAGTGCTTCGATTTTTTGGTCGGGGTCAGTTTTGTTCAAACCAAGTTTAGTGCGAAGATCTTGAACACGGTTTTTAAGGTCGGCTTTATTCGATATTTTAGCTTGAACTTCAGCGAATTTACTTTTTCCTTCAGTTTCAAGTTTTTCGCCTCTAGCTACAAGGTCAGCAAACATTTTATTTGATTCAGTCGTTAAAGATTCAAAACGGCCTTTAGTCTCTTCAAAGCCCTTACCGTAAGCGCCAAGACCAGCTAAGAAAACTTTACGAGTCATTACTTCAGCTTGTGAGGCTTTATCCTTTATCATTTCGATGTTGTTCATAATATTTACTCCGTAGATTGTTTAAAAAGTGTTTGTTGCTTCAATGGGGTTGATATTAGCCAGGAAAATTAGAAATCGCATACTAATTAACCGATTTTTTAAAAGATAGAAAATCGCCTAAAAGATTGAACAACTTTAAATTAACGCAAATACAAAAATTTTGTTTCTAAAAATACTGTGCCACGGGACCCTTAACAATTTGTAACGAAACTAAAACACTGTGCTTAGTTTCAATAGTTTAATATGCACTTGGCGAAAATTTAATGTTAATAATGCTCATAATGTATCTTCATCTCGAAAAGGTGCTTACTGAAACAAAAATGATAAAGAAATCTAATAAATATGCTGGCACTGACTAATATTCGGAAAACATTTGAAAACGGTGAAGAAGTCGTTATCGCTTTAAACAACGTGAGTATAGAAGTGAAAGAGAACGAATTTGTTGCCATTATGGGCAGTTCAGGCTCCGGAAAATCAACGTTAATGAATGTGCTTGGCTGCTTAGACACACCTAATAGTGGTGTATACAAACTTGACGGTAAAGATGTCGCCAGTATGTCTGATGATCAATTGTCACAAATCAGGAATAAGCATATAGGGTTTATTTTTCAGACTTTTCATCTTCTTTCTAAACTTGATGTAGTGGGTAATGTCCAGTTACCCCTTAGGTATTCGGATATAGACCCAATGGAAGCAGACAAAAGAGCGACTGATTTAATTGAAAGAGTGGGTTTGACCCATAGGAAAAATCACCGACCTTACGAAATGTCTGGAGGACAGCGTCAGCGGGTAGCTATTGCAAGAGCTCTGATTAATCAGCCTAGCGTTATTTTAGCCGATGAGCCCACAGGTAATTTAGATTCAAAAACCTCCCAAGAAATAATGGATTTGTTGACAGAATTGCATCAGCAAGGTCAAACCATCGTTATGGTGACCCATGAAGATGAAATCGCAAAGTACGCTCAACGCGTAATAATCATGAAAGACGGCGAAGTAGTAGGAGAAAAATAATGAAAGCTATATTTGTTATAATTATATGCTGTGCACTTATCAGCACAAATGCATATGCAGATAAATTATTATTAACGGGCCAAATAGGTTCGTCTACTAAACAAGTTGTCAATGCGCCAAGCGGCAGTCGGCAATTACAAATCCAATGGATGGAGGAAGAAGGCAAAATAGTCGAGAAAGGAAAAACGGTTGTATTGTTCGATGGTGCGGCTTCACAAACCCAATTTATAGCGAACGAAGAAAATTTAGACCGTTTATTACTCGAATTTGAAGAATTAAAAGTTCAACAAGAACAAAATGTAATTGATGCAAGAGGTCGCTTAAAAGTGGCTGAAATGCGCGTAGAAAAAGCTAAAATAGAGGCTTCAGTGCCTAGCACTGAAGTGGCAGCCTTCGAAAAAGGTCAATTTGAACTCGCTCTACAAGGCGCGATAGTAGAGCAAGTTAAGGCTGAAGAGGCATTGAAACTTTCGTTGCAAGAACAACGTGCCGAACTAACAAAAAAAGAAGTCAACATTGTTATAGTCAAAGAAGAACTGGTGTATTTGACAGATATCTTAGCCAATCTTAATGTTATTGCGCAAGTTACTGGTCCAGTGACATATGCCACTCACCCTTGGTTTGGCACCAAGTTAAGTGCTGGAATGAATGTTAGAGCCAGTTGGAAAGTGTTAGACGTGCAATCGACCAGTAATTTTCAAATAGAAACTTGGGTTCATGAAATAGATGCGGTTGGATTAGATGAAAACGTAGAAGTTGAAATTGTATTGGATGCTTATCCAAAGAAAAAATATCGCGGTGCAATTTCACGTTTATCGAAGCAAAGTGAGAGCAAGGCGTTATGGGGTAAAAGTGCATATTTCCCCGCGATTGTTACTTTTGAAGTGCCACCAGAAGTTAACCTGCTACCGGGTATGAGTGTTCGTATATTGGTAACAAAAGAGAACGCAAACAATGTTTAAAGTCACAAACTTATTATCCCTAGGGATAAGTGCGTTTTTGATAAGCGCCTGTGGCGAGCAAGTCGCTGAAACGCAAAATCAAGCAGGCCAACAGTCTGATGAAAAAGTTATTTCGGCACCAGCCGAACTGGTTTCATTACAAAAAATCTCTATTTCAGCACCGAGTATTCAAAGTATGTGGCAATACAAAATAGAATTTATTGCCCGAGAAAATACACGGGTAAAAGAAGGCGATATATTACTTAAATTTGATGGCCAAACATTACGTACTGATATGGTCACTCGGCGAAGTGATTTTAGTGCTGCTGTTAAAGAAGCCGAGCAGAAGAAGTTAGAGAATGAGGCAAAACTAGAAGAATATAATCTTGATTTAGCCGAAGCCAAAAAAAATATGGATATCGCGAAGCGTAAAGTAGAGATAACGGATATTTCACGTTCAGATATTGAAAGACGAAAGCAGCAATCTGAATTTGGTATTACGACAGAACTCAATAAACAAGCGCTGCAAAGGGTTGAGCAACACAAAATATCAATGCAAATTAATGAACAGGTGCAGCAAGCCAAAATATCAAAAGCTAAATCTGAAGTCGACGTTCTGACTGAAAGCATGAAAAGGCTGCAAATTAAGGCGCCAAAAGAAGGTATGGTTGTGTTGATACCCAATGGTGATGATGAAAAGCCAGCGGTGGGGGACACTGTATACAGAGGGAGCCGCTTAATGTCGTTGCCGGCATTAGATAAAATAGCGGTTAAAGTTGAGTTTGATGAATCATTTACATCTGACATCGTTTTAGGCGATGAAGTTCGCATTATCTTAGATGCTTTCCCTGAGCGACCTTTTACGGGTAAAATTTCAGAGTTGGGTAAATCATATCGTAGCAAATCTCTGAATAACCAAAAAAAGGTGTTTGATGCATGGGTAACATTAAATGAGCTTGAAATCAGTATTATGCGACCAGGTATGAAAGCAACAGTTGATAAGGTTGATAAGGTCGAGGTATCGATATGAAACGTTTATCGCTCCCTGTCAATTCCCCTCTAGTACTCGCCCTTGTGTTCTCTGTTTTGATGATATGCGGATGTGGATCTCAAGAACAAAGCACGATCCCATTGTATGAAGTGACTGAAACCCCTTTTTCAATTGAAGTCGAAGGTTTTGGTGAAATTGAAGCGGCACAATCTCAAAAAATCATGACGCCTGGGCGCAGAGCGATGACTATTGCTTGGTTAAAAGACGAAAATACTTATGTTGAAAAAGGCGAGGTGATCGCCAGATTCGATGCTCAACAAATACTCAAAGACAGCCGAGATGAAGAGCTTGAATTAATGCTGCTTGCCCAGGATATAGTCAAAAGCAATGCTCAACAAAATCAAGCTAAAAAAGACATAGATTCAGACCAAAGTTTTGTGAAATATGAGTTCGATTTTACTGATCGTTTTGCGATTGATGACTTACGTGTCTACTCACAACTAGAGATCATAGACACGCTTGCTAATAGAGAATTTTTAGAAGCAAAAGATGATTTCTTAGAATGGAAAGAAACCAGTATTGTAGAACAGCATGTAAATGAGATGGCGGTCTTAGATATCCGAAAAACAGGTGTAAAAACTGTGTTTAATCAACATCAACAGGCCTTATCAAATTTAGAAGTTGTCTCGCCTTTTTCGGGTTTGTTAGTATATGAAAAAGACAGACGTGGAGAAAAACCCCTCGTCGGACAAGCTGTATTTCCGGGCAGACCCATTGCTCAAATCCCCAATTTAGACAATATGCAAGCGTCTTTATTTGTGCGAGCAAACGATGCTATTGATTTAGCCAAAGGATTATCTGTAAACATCCGTTTAGACGCTTTTCCAAACAAAATATTCAGTGGCGTAATTGCTGAAGTATCTGGCTTTCCTAGAAGTATTGAACGCGGTAATCCAGTCACTTATTTTGAAATTGTAGTGAGATTATTAGAGCAAGATAAAAGTATGATGCAGCCGGGCAGAAAATTAACTGCCAAAATAGATGTGAAAGCGCCTACTAAGAAACTCGTTGTGCCTTTGCAATCACTTTATTTTGAAGATGGGAGCACCTATGTGTACCTTCAAAATGGTAATAAATTTAACAAGCAGTCTGTTGTTAGTGGCCGAAAAAATTTATACCTTGTTGAAATTACAGAAGGTTTAAGTGATGGCGACGTAATAGCGTTAAGTTTACCTCAGAAACAACAAGTGAAAGGAAGCTAACGATGACCCAATATTTAGGTCTGATCCAAGACGCAGTGGCAGAGTTACTTGGGCAAAAGTTACGCACATTTTTAACCATGTTGGGCATGATTTTTGGCGTTGGATCGGTGATTGCCATGCTCAACATTGGTGAGGGAGCAGAGAATGAGGCTTTAAAGCTTATTGATTCTATGGGCGTTAATAATATCATTGTGAATGCCAAAGACTATGAGAAAGAAGAACTTTCTGAAATACGTGAAGAGAGTATTGGATTAAACTTGGGTGACGTAAAAGCCGCCTTAGCGACCTTGCCATTTGTGGAGGGTTATAGCGCGTCTAAAGATATCGACGTATATGACATTTACAGTGACTTCAACAAAAGCCAAGCGCAAGTATTAGGCGTGACAGTGAGTTACTTTACCAATGCCAATATGCAACTATCTGCTGGTAGGTTTTTGACAAGACAAGATGAAAACAAACTTGCGCAATTTGCGGTGTTAGGCGCAAGCACAGCAAAAGAATTATTCTTAGGAACTCATTTTAGTGCTGAAAAAATGCTAGGTCAGTATATTAAAGTCAATCACGTGTGGTTAGAAGTAGTAGGCATTTTAAAAGCCCCCGCGGGTAACAAAAATGAATTTCAGGGTGTGAAAATCGGTGGTGACCGTTATCGTATCTTTGTGCCTTTAAGCGTCAGCGTACAAAAATTTTCAAGCGATATTCTTGCTAGTCAATTAGACAGTATTAAGCTAAATATTGCCAAAAATACTGATACTATTGTGGCTGCTAAAGCCATTGATAGTTTATTTACATTGCGCCATGGCGGGCTAGATGACTATAGCTTAATTATTCCGGCAGCCTTATTAGAACAGCAAAAACAAACACAACAAATTTTTAATATCGTCATGGCCTGTGTTGCAGGCATTTCATTATTAGTCGGCGGCATCGGTATAATGAATATTATGTTAGCAAACGTGATGGAAAGAACAAAAGAAATTGGCTTACTGCGGGCCGTGGGCGCCACTCAAGACGATATTAGGCAACAATTTATAGCTGAGAGTTTTACCATATCGGTTATGGGTGGGTTGCTGGGTATTTTCTTTGGTTTGGTGTTATCTGAGATTATCGGGTTTTATTCAGGTTGGGCCGTGAGTTGGTCTGGTACGGCTATAATATTGTCTTTGAGTATTTGCATGTTTGTTGGTGTTGGTTTTGGTGTGTTTCCGGCTATCAAAGCCAGTAAGCTCAATCCTATTGATGCCTTACACAGTGACTAGAAGCCAAGTGCTGTGAAGATATAATGTTAAAGGCGCAGCTGAATTACATTCATTGTGCCTTTCTAAGCAACGATTAAATACTAGACAAGAGCATTCTCAGTCTTTTTTTGTCAATATATATTGCCTCTGTCATTCCCCCCACATGTCTTTAAAATTATAAAGGTGTATTTTACATCAAAACCTTGATATCTGTTTTCCCTGTTAGATGGTGTTGTGTTTAGGCCGAGTAAAAGCTAATTTTGTTGCTAAATTTTCACTCTTGTATGCAACCATGACGACAAGTTTGAGCACATTGCCGACATATTAGGCGAGTCATAATATGTCTCTGTGACGGTCACTCCAATTAGAAAGAATACATTTAATGAACTTCAGCTTAGGATTGGTTAGTCTTAATAGCGGGCGTTCGATGCCTTGCCCAATTTCTTTAGGTCCTTCTATGCTTTTAAACCACCTTAATGCCTCAGATACTCCACGTTTTGCCTGTTCAATGGTCGGCGAGTGATTAGTATCCTCAAACTCGATGTATTGAGATTCCACTCCATAGTCACCAGCCTTATGCGTGATGAATCTAACGGCTCGTCTTAGACGGGGTACCAACTCAGGCATTTCAAATATTGAAACCAGTATTCGTAGCATAGCTTAACTCCTTGACGTGCCATAACTGCTAATATTATGGACAGGGTTGTGCAACTGGCGGATATTTCTGGTTAGCATAAGAACTATCTTCCACTGGGTTCAATTTATTATTTCAATCAGGGCTTTTATGATAGGCAAATAGTGTTAGCAGACAGAGTGGATCCATTTACCGACGCTATTTATCCATTAGGGCGATAAGTAAACTGCACCATTCAATGTTAATGACTTCACTTAAACCTAAGGTGATGTTGCAAATTTTTAAGCATTTAGTAACAATTTCTTCACGGGATTGATGATTTTCGCCATGATATTTCGCCTAAAAAAAGGTAAGTTGTGAGCATTCAAATTATCATGGGCAAATCATGACGTTCACGTTCAACAAACTTAGGCAGCAACCAGTATGGATTGCTTTGATTATTTTTATTGCCCTTTGTTTATGGGTTGCTTCAGGTATGTTGAAAGCGCACAACGAAAATGATTTATCAGAACGTAAAAGTATTGAAATACCATTGGTTAAAGTCACGGTTGAGAATGTCACTGCTGATGAGGTTACTCGCGAAATAAGCTTGTACGGAAGAACCGAACCAGACCGGATATCCACTATACGCTCTGAAGTGGAAGGTTTAGTTAAAGAAGTGCATGTACAAGAAGGTGATCGGGTCATTAAAGGCCAAAAAATTATAAGCCTGGAAAAAAATGATGTTGTGAGTCGTTTACAGTCTGTAAAGGCTATTTTGAAACAACGTGAAGTGGAATTGAGGGGGGCTCAATCTCTTAAAGAACAAGGTTATCAATCGCAAACCGCCTTGGCCCAAGCTACCGCTAATTTAGAAATGGCCAAAGCGGATGTTGTATCTTTCGAATTAGCGGTATTTAAGTCACAAATTATTGCGCCTTTTGATGGCATCATAAACCAACGATTTGTTGAAGTGGGTGATTTTCTTAAGGTTGGCGACAATATCGCCATATTAGTTGACCTAGACCCCCTGGTGATTACCGCGAATGTAACAGAGATCAATGTTCAAGGATTAAAAAAACAACAGCAGGCAACTGGGCGTATGGTGTCTGGCGATATGCTACAAGGTAAAATCCGCTACATCTCTAGTATTTCAGAGCCCGGCACTAACACCTTCAAAATTGAAGTGGAAGTGCCCAATCCAGACTACGCACAAATGGCTGGCATGAGTACTGAGTTAGCTTTACCCCTAGAAATAACTTGGGCAATGCGCATATCTCCTGCCGTAATGGCTCTGGATGAACAGGGAAACTTAGGTGTGAAAACCGTGGTAGATGAACATGTGAAATTTGTGCCTATCGATATTGTAAAAAGTGACAGCAATGGTGTGTGGTTGACAGGCATGGGTCAACAAGCCGACATTATTACCCTTGGTCATGGTTTTGTGCGAGATGGTGATAAAGTCGAAGTGATGCGCACTGACGAAGCTGCTAAAGCCTCAGACGATCTTTCCTCAAATAGTCTTTCCTCAAAGGTCACCCAATGAACAACCTGATTTATGGTGCATTAAGTCATAGCCGAACAGTGCTGATGATATTTGTGCTGTTACTGATTTCGGGTGTGGTGACGTATTCCAATATCCCTAAAGAGTCTAATCCAGACGTACCTATCCCAGTGATTTACGTGTCTATCGTACACGACGGTATTTCCCCCGAAGACTCTGAACGTATGTTGGTTAAACCTATGGAGCGTGAGCTACGCTCTATTGATGGTGTAAAAGAGATGAAATCTACGGCTGGTGAGGGGTTTGCCAGTATTACATTAGAGTTTATTGCCGGTCTTGATTCTGACGCGGCCCTTGCCGATGTGCGAGATAAAGTCACAGTAGCCAGAGCAAAACTGCCATCAGAAACCGAAGAGCCAACGATTAATGAAGTGACCATGGCAGGGCAGCAAGCAGCGGTGACTGTGGTGTTATCGGGGCCTGTTTCAGAGAGGGCGCTAGTCACAGTAGCACGCGCGCTAAAAAACCAACTCGAAGGCATAAGTGAAGTACTCGAAGTGGAAATTGGTGGCGATCGTGAGGATATAGTTGAAATCGTAGTTGATCCCTTGTTAATGGAGTCTTATGGACTCGATCAAAATGACATTCTTAATTTATTGTCTCGTAACAACCGACTTGTTCCGGCCGGCACTATGGACAATGGTAAAGGCAGTTTTGCGGTAAAAGTCCCCTCTGTTTTTGAGTCCGTTAAAGATGTGATGGAGCAGCCAGTTAAGGTGCAAGGTGACAGCGTTATTACCTTTCAGGACGTAGCGCAAGTTAGGCGCTCATATAAAGATCCTACTAGTTTTGCACGCTTAAACGGCGAATCTTCCGTTTCACTCGAAGTGAAAAAACGCCCCGGTGAAAACATGTTGGAGACTGTTGCCAATGTGAAAATACTGGTCACAGCCGCGCAAGAGTCATCAATCTGGCCCGCTAGCATTAATGTGAGTTACACCGGCGATCAGACTGTTGAAGTCAACATGATGCTAAACGATTTACAAAATAATGTCTCCAGCGCGGTTATTTTGGTGGCGATTGTGATTTTGGCAATTTTAGGTTTGCGCACCGCACTTTTAGTGGGTGTGTCTATTCCCGGTTCTTTTTTGACGGGCATTCTGATTATTGCTTTGTTTGGTTATACCTTAAATACAGTGGTGCTGTTTTCACTGATTATGGCTGTGGGTATGCTGGTGGATGGTGCAATAGTGGTGACCGAATATGCCGATCGCTGCATGAGTGAAGGCATGGACAAAAAAGTCGCTTATAGCAAAGCAGCACAGCGTATGGCTTGGCCTATTATCGCCTCTACCGCCACCACGTTAGCTGCTTTTGCGCCGTTGATGTTCTGGCCGGGTATGATGGGAGAGTTTATGAAATATTTACCCTTTACTTTGATTGCTGTGTTGTCTGCATCGTTGCTGATGGCGCTGATTTTTGTGCCGGTGTTAGGCGGTGTATTTGGCAAACCTAGATATGTTTCTGAGTTCGATAAACAGCAAATATATGTTGCCGAAAACGGAGATATTAAAAAATTACAGGGTTTTACGGGTAAATATGTTCGCGTTCTAGCTACTGCTATTGAGCATCCGTGGAAGATTTTATTAGCCGCCATAGTGGTCGCCATTGTGTCATTTACTGCCTATGGGTTATCGGGTTTAGGTACGGAGTTTTTCCCTAATGTTGACGTTAAAGGTATTAATGTCACCGTGCGTAGTGCTGGTGACATGTCGATTTATGAAAAAGACCAAGTGGTGCGTAAAGTTGAAAATAGATTGTTAGACATGCAGGCGATTGAATCCTTGTATGTGCGAACTGGCGGTCGTGATCAAATAGGTTACATGCGGCTAAACTTGGTGGACTGGCGTTTACGCCCTCATTCTGATGATGTGCTCAAAGAAACACAGGTAAGGCTTAAAGGTATGGCGGGTATGGATATTGAAATTACTCCAGACCAGAACGGTCCGCAGTCAGGTAAAGACTTACAAATTCAACTGTCATCACGTTTTCCAGAGCTATTAGATGAAGCGGCGTTAAAAATACGCACAGTATTAGATAATAACGATAAGTTTACCTCGATCAGTGACACTGCATCTAAACCCGGCATTGAATGGCAACTTAAAGTGAATCGTGCTGATGCCGCGCGGTTTGGCGCAGATGCGACTTTAGTGGGTAGCACAGTACAATTTCTCACTAATGGCTTAAGGGTTGGCGAGTATCGTCCAGACGATGTGGATGATGAGTTAGACATTCGGGTGCGTTACCCGCTTGAATCTCGGTTTATTGGAAAACTTGATGAGCTTAGAATGAAAACAACGAGTGGCATGGTACCTATCTCCAATTTTGTAGAGCGCACTGCTCAACCTAAGACTGATCTTATAAGGCGTATAGACAGCCAAAGGGTAATAACTGTTCAAGCGAACATGGTACCCGGTGAACTGTTAAGTATTGAACTGCCAAAATTGCAACAATTATTACCTGGTTTGGGATTAGATCCACGGGTAAATATCACCGTCAAAGGGCAAAATGAAGAACAAGATGAGTCGACTGAATTTCTTAAAAGTGCATTTTTAGTCGCACTGTCTATCATGGCTATTATTTTGGTCACTCAGTTCAACAGCTTTTATCAAGCATTCTTAATTTTAAGTGCGGTATTGTTTTCTACTGTAGGCGTTTTTCTTGGGTTGCTTATTTTCCAAAAACCTTTCGGTATCGTGATGTCAGGTATTGGGGTGATTGCATTAGCGGGCATAGTGGTGAATAACAATATTGTGCTTATCGACACCTATAACATTTTGCGAAAAGAGGGTGTGCCTGCCATGGAAGCGATTCTACGTACTGGTGCCCAGCGCTTGCGCCCAGTATTAATGACCACAGTCACGACTATTTTAGGGTTACTACCTATGGTGGCAGAGGTCAACATCGACTTTATCGGCCGTAATGTAGATATAGGTGGCCCATCAACAGAATGGTGGTCACAGCTAGCTACCGCAGTGGCTGGCGGCTTAGCTTTTGCGACAGTTCTTACACTTGTACTTACACCTTGTATGTTGGCGTTAAAAGTCAAAAGGGATGAAAAACAAGTATCAAGGGTGACAATGAATGTTGGACAAGAATTAACTTAACAGACTTTGAAAGCATTGGGGCTGTTCCATAAAATTGCCTCTAGGTAAGTATTAGAAAACGAATGTCATAAAAAAGTATCAAAAGTGAAATAATTTATTTAAATTGCGATCTTAGATTAAGTCAAACCAATTGGCTTAGTTGGGAATATGCAATACAGTTATTTTGTTTACCTTATTTGCTTATTTATCGGAACGTTTATGATTATTTTAACTAATGCGGCATTGGCAATAGCCATAAACAAACAAAATGCGGGTAATATTATTTTCTTGTTGAGCAACAAGCGTTTTTATGGAGATTTGGCGCTAGGGCGAAAGCGGCACTGGTAATTAAGAATGCAGGGCAACTAGCAGAATATTTTGCCACTGCGTTTGTTTTCTCAAGGTTAGCTTAGTTATTAGCCTCTTACTGTGACAAACATCTGCTGCGCAGCCGCTTTTGGGGCATGGGTTGTATATCTTCACTGGCACTTGTTTGGTTGGCCACCCCTTAGTTTGCAGCTGCTTAATAATGCCATAGGTTATTATTTGAAATACACAGTGCCATTGTAGGTCTCTAGGATTTTTCTGATGATATCTATAACATAATGCTTAACGGCGCAGATTTGTGCTTTATATAATTTTTTCATAATCATAATCATAATCATAGTCATTGCTTTTGTTTGATGTGTATATTTTGTTTCCCATAGCTGCATGTTAAAACCTCATGTTAACTTGAGGTAAAGAGTTTTTATCTCTATATTTGAAGATATTTTTTCAGTAAAAGGTTGGGGGTATGGAAGACGCAAATTTGTCTGTAGGTTATGTCGCTAAGCGCACTGGAGTGAAAATTTCCACTTTGCATTTTTATGAACAAAAAGGATTGATTAGAAGTTGGCGTAATCAAGGAAATCAGAGACGTTACAAGCGAGATGTGTTACGCAGGATTTCTGTTATTAAAGCGGCACAAAGATTAGGGATCAGTTTGAGTAGTATCCACCAAACCTTCTTAGGTATGCCAAATGAGCGTACACCCGATAAAAAAGACTGGGCGCAATTGTCAAAGCGCTGGCAGCAACAACTAGATCAGCAAATTGGTGCGTTGACTAAACTTCGAAACTCACTCGATGGCTGTATAGGCTGTGGTTGTTTATCTATGCAAAGCTGCCCCATTTATAATCCTGATGATGTGCTCGAAAGAGAAGGTCCAGGGCCGGTCATTTTAGATAGAAACGAGTGTATTAATAAATCGCGACAGCGAAACTAACCTGCTGTCGCAACTGTTATTTAAGCTTGAATAGTTCTAGCTCTCTGATGAACTTTCCTTATTAGGCCAAAACCAAACGGTAAAATAAGCATCAAAATAGATATCCACATAAAAGCGATAATGGGTCCGCATTCTTTTAGTGGTACTTCAAATAAGTTGAAATAGGCGACACCCCAAATATAAGGTAGAAGGAGAAGTGTTAATGCTAATATTGCAAAGCTTCTCAGGCTAAGGGGGTACTTTTTATCTAAGAAAAATAGCAGCGTACAACTCATTAAAAACCATAATATTGAGGGGACATTAATAAACAAGTTCAATGAGGTATCTGCTTGTCCTAGGGGACCAAAAAATCGCCAAAATTCGGCTTCAAAGAAAAATAAATGAATCGCCCCATTTGTCCAGTAGGCATCACCTGTAATCTGTGATGGTCCGGCGTTACTCAAAAATATTATGGCTACGACTAAGACATAGAAAATAGCAATTGATATGGATGCTAGCCCAAAAGAAGCAACGGTTTTGCTATTCATATTATATCTCCAACAGGTTGATAGGGTGTGTAACCAAAACGTATATTTTCTGGTGAACAATGTTTCACTCGATTGATGAAACTCTTCAATTAAATCGCCTGAAATATCATCGTTAACAGAAGCAGGCAACAATCTATCGAGCAGCACTAATGCCAGTCTAGGAGGTTTATTATTAATAGGTTTCATATATATCCTCCTACTTGAATTGAAAAATTAACTGAAGCTTGACGCCATAAGGTATCTAACTGCTTTTTTGTCACACTCAGTGTATTCATGCCTAGTGGTGTGACACTGAAATAACGTTTAGCTTTGCCACCACGCTCAGGCACCGCTTCTCCTTTTTTTGAACTCAGTAATCCTTTATTTTCTAAACGCTCAGCAGTCGAGTAAAGTGCGCCAATGGTCACTTCTCGGCCCACTTTTTCCTTTAGATTTTGTCTTATCGTCACCCCATAGGCATTATCTTTAAGGCTTAAGATACTTAACATTACGACATGTTCAAACTCACCTAAGTAAGACTCTTTGTTAGCCATTATTTATTCCTGTGAATAGTATTAACTACATAATAATATTCTAGTTGAGATGTACAATATAAAAAACTATTAAATAGTATTGGTATTGATACTGACTTAATAATTTGGACTGAAAGCATGGTTAGGTATTTTTTTGGTTATGTAAAAATATCGATATATATGTCGTTATTAAAGTCCAAATAATGGCGTGTTACGTGGTGCTGGCATATCAAATAACAAAACATCTTTACTTGACGGTTGACATATAGACGTCTATACGGCAAATTAAGTTTATGAAAAGAATAATACTACACACCACCGACATGATTATTATCACCTTAGATAGGGTGGTCGCTGGCTAGTGCATAAGCATTACACATAAAAAGCCCGCTACCACCGCGGGCTTTTTTGTTATTTGGGATGCTTAAAAAATTCGTGATAAATAAAGTGTGTTGAAACAGTAGAGGAAGTAAAAATGAAGGTATTGAAATTTGGCGGGTCGTCTCTCGCTGATGCAGAACGTTACTTAAGAGTGAAAGACATTAGTCTAGCATGTCACGCCGACGTGGGTGCTGCTGTAGTGCTGTCTGCTCCAAAGGGCGTCACCAATGCCTTATCGTTATTGTGTGACGAAGCGGCATCCGGTAAAGATTATGGTGAATTATTTGCCAAATTAAATATGCTTTTATTTGGTATTTTGGATGACTTAAAAACTAACGAACCTAATTTTTCTCAAACTAAACTAGCCGACTTTATTCAACATACTTTAAATGAACTCAATCAGCATCTAGAAGGTTTTGCATTGTTACGCTGTGCACCTGAGCAAGTTGTCGCTAGAGTGTTGAGTGTTGGTGAATATATCAGCGTGAATATTTTCAGTGAGATTTTAACAAGTTTAGGTCATGCCAATTGTATTATTGATCCGGTAAAATATATTGTTGCTGAAGGTGACTACTTAGACAGTATTGCAGATGTATCTGCTAGTAAGGCTCGCTTTAGTGACGTGGATATTTCAGGTAAACAAATCTTGATTATGCCTGGGTTTGTGGCGGTGAATGAAGCCGGTGAAAAAGTCACCTTAGGTCGTAATGGTTCAGATTATTCCGCCGCTATTTTAGCTGCTTGTATTAATGCCCAGTGTTGCGAGATTTGGACAGATGTAGATGGCGTCTATAATGCTGATCCAAACCAAGTAGAAGGGGCCGTTTTACTCGACAAGCTGACTTATCAAGAAGCCATGGAATTATCTTATTTTGGCGCGAAAGTGTTACATCCTAAAACTATTGGGCCCATTGCTCAGCACCATATCCCATGTTTAATTCGCAACACCCTTAATCCAGCTGCGCCGGGTACATTAATCAGTAGAGAAGCCAGTACTAAATGGACTAGCGTAAAAGGTATCTCGCATTTAGATGATATGAGTATGTTCAATGTGGCAGGCCCAGGCATGAAAGGCATGGTGGGTATGGCTAGCCGTGTGTTTGAAATCATGTCTAACGCAAATATATCTATTAGTTTGATCACTCAGTCTTCTTCTGAATACAGCATCAGTTTCTGTATCCATAGTAAGGATGCCAGTCGCGCCCAAGATTTATTAGAAGATTCATTTGCGCTAGAGCTAAGCAATCAGTTGCTCGACCCCATTGAAGTGCGACATGAATTAGCTATTGTGACTTTGGTCGGTGATGGCATGCGTCATTCTGAAGGTTTGGCTGCTAAATTTTTTAGCTCCTTGGCGCAAGCAAGAGTTAATAACGTGGCTATCGCTCAAGGTTCTTCAGAACGCTCGATTTCCACTGTAATCGAATCCAGTAAAGCTAAAAAAGCTGTTAAAGTAGTGCATCAGAATTTTTTCTCTAACTTACATGCCATCGATGTGTTTTTAGTGGGCTGCGGTAGTGTAGGAAAAGAGCTACTAGCCCAAATTTCTCGTCAACAAACTTCTTTGCTTAAAAAGAATATAAGCTTAAAAGTATACGGCATTGCCAATAGTAAGAAATTATTACTGAAATCCAATGGTATAGACTTAGATGTGTCTTGGCAGGAAGATTTAGATCAAAGTGATAAACAACTATCTATCGAAAATTTAAAAAGTTTTGTACACGAAAATAGCTTAGTTAACCCTGTTGTTATCGATTGTACGAGTAGTTCCAGCGTTGCTGATCAATATCCTCAGATGATGTTAGATGGCTTTCATGTTGTTACACCGAACAAAAAAGCCAATACAGCCACCACTGAGTTTTATAAATTGTTAAGAGAAACAGCTCAGAAAACCAATCGCCAGTTTTTGTATGAAACCACAGTGGGTGCTGGTTTACCGGTTATTGATAATTTACAAAAATTGTTTTATGCCGGCGATGAATTAGTACGCTTTGAGGGCATATTGTCTGGCTCATTATCTTTTGTGTTTGGTAAGTTAGACGAAGGTTTAAGCCTGTCTGAAGCAACTGGAATTGCTAAAATTAATGGCTTTACTGAGCCAGACCCTCGTGATGATTTGAGTGGTATGGACGTAGCCAGAAAACTACTGATTATGGCACGTGAATCAGGTCTAACCCTCGAATTATCGGATATCACCATAGAACCTGTATTACCGTCATCTTTTGATTCCAGTGGCAGTATTGAAGACTTTATAACACGTTTGCCTGAAGTAGATGACTATTACGCTAAGAAAGTGGCCGCCGCGAAAGATGAAGGTAAAGTGTTACGTTATGTAGGTTCAATTGAGCACGGTAAATGTGTTGTCAGTATTGAAACTGTCAGTGAGTCTCATCCATTGTATATGGTTAAAGAAGGCGAAAATGCCTTGGCTATTCACAGTCATTATTACCAACCTATCCCTTATGTTATTAGAGGGTATGGTGCAGGAGCTGCGGTAACTGCCGCCGGGGTATTTGCGGATGTCATGCGCACTATGCCTTGGAAGCAATCAGTATAATGTCGGATGTTAATATGAAAAACTTTGTCTTGCGGGCCTATGCCCCCGCTTCTATCGGTAACGTCAGCTTAGGCTTTGATTTACTTGGCGCAGCATTAAAACCAATAGACGGCAGCTTGTTGGGTGATGAAGTTGATATCCAATTAGCTCAGCAGTTTAGTTTAGACGTCAAAGGACGTTTTGCAGATAAGTTACCATCTGATCCAAACGGTAATATTGTTACTCTATGTTACCAGCACTTTATTGCTGCGTTAGAAAAACAAGGTCATGCAAAAAATACTATACCCTCAGTTAAAATGACCCTGCATAAAAATTTACCTATAGGCAGTGGTCTAGGCTCAAGCGCCAGTTCGATTGTGGCGGCCTTACATGGTCTGAATCAGTTTTTTACTGAATATTTTGGTAAAGCCGCTTTCACTGAAAATGAATTGTTGTTGGTTATGGGTGAACTCGAAGGTAAAATAAGCGGCAGTATACATTACGATAATGTTGCGCCATGTTTCCTTGGTGGTTTAACCTTAATAGCTGAATGTGAAGAACAGGTTGCATTACGATTGCCCATATTTGAAAACTGGTATTGGGTGTCTTGTTACTCTGGTCTCAGTGTGTCGACGTCGGCAGCGCGGAATATTTTGCCTAAACAGGTCTCATTGACAGATACGATTCAGTTCGGACGTCATTTGGCAGTGTTTACTGATGCTTTATACCGAAAGGATGAAAAACTCGCTGCCGCTATGATGACAGATGTGATTGCCGAACCTTACCGTAAATCACTGTTACCAAGGTTTGACGAATCACGTGTATTTGCAGAACAACATGGCGCGTTGGCTTTTGGTATTTCAGGCTCTGGACCAACAGTATTCGCAGTGTGCGATAATATAGAAAATGCCAAGGTAATTAATCAATGGTTAGCGGACAACTATGTTCAAAATGACACAGGTTTTAGTCATATTTGTCAACTAGACTCGAGTGGCGCATCCGTAAGCCATTCATGAGAATAGTCGCTATTAAGATAGGACTAAGACCCTGCAATTAGTGCAATAATTAAGTTTTAAAAAGGTTTTAAAAAGGTATTATAATGGAACTCGTAAATTTAAAGGACGCCTCCGATAAGGCAAACTTTACAGAAGCAGTAAAAAAAGGTTTAGGCAAAAACCAAGGATTGTTTTTTCCTAAGAATTTACCCAAGTTTGATGATATTGAATCAATATTGGCTATGCCTTTTGTTGAGCGAAGCGTAGAAATTTTAAGCACCTTAATTGGTGATGAGTTACCACGAGAAATGGTTACAGGAATTGTTGAACGTGCATTTGCATTTGGCGCACCATTAGCAAAAGTGACAGACAACATATACAGCTTGGAGCTTTTTCATGGGCCTACATTAGCGTTCAAAGACTTCGGCGGTCGTTTTATGGCGCAGTGTTTAGTCGAAATATCCGATGGTCAACCGATCACTATTTTAACTGCTACGTCGGGTGACACCGGTGCGGCTGTTGCCCATGCGTTTTATGGTATCGAAAATATCAATGTGGTGATCCTGTACCCAAAAGGCAAAATCAGTCTGCTACAGGAGAAGTTATTTACCACGCTTGGTGGCAATATCCATACTGTGGCCATTGACGACGATTTTGACGCCTGCCAACAATTAGTGAAAAGTGCCTTTGATGATCCTGATGTACGTGACGGTTTACACTTAAATTCTGCAAACTCTATTAATATCAGCCGTTTAGCAGCACAGGTGTGTTATTACTTTGAAGCAGTGTCACAGCTTACGCCAGCCGAACGCGAAGATTTAGTTATCTCAGTGCCCAGTGGGAACTTTGGTAATTTGACGGCCGGTTTAATTGCGAAAGTCATGGGTTTACCAGTCACACATTTTGTCGCCGCCACTAACCTAAATGACACCGTGCCGCGTTATTTAAAAACTGGCGAGTGGGCACCTAAAGATACGGTTGCCACTTTATCTAATGCGATGGATGTGAGTCAACCCAACAACTGGCCGCGTATTGAAGCCATGATTGAACAAGGTCTTGTAGAAAAATCTGTTATATCGGGCGCAACGGTAGACGAAGAATACACCCAAGTGGCAATGCGTCAATTAGCCCAATTAGGCTACGTAAGTGAACCCCACGCTGCTATAGCTTACAAAGCATTGATCAGAAAAATGGAACAAGGCCAGACCGGTATTTTCCTTGGAACAGCTCATCCAGCTAAATTCCGCGAAACGGTAGAAAATGTCTTGGGGCAGCCTATAAGTTTACCGCAACCTTTGGCAGACTGTGCAGGTAAAGAGGGATTATCAGTTGAATTACCCTGTGATTATCAAGCACTAAAAGCACACATGTTTAGTTTATTGCGTTAAGGATATCTGATGACCATTTGGGCTGATATTTTAGGTCAAGAAAAACAGCAGCCGTACTTTGAACAAATGATGCAGTTTGTTCAAAGTGAGAGGATCGCTGGTAAGACGATTTATCCACCTGAACAAGATGTATTTAATGCTTTCAATTTAACTGAGCTGGCTAAGGTTAAGGTGGTGATACTAGGACAAGATCCTTACCACGGGCCTAATCAAGCACATGGTTTATGCTTTTCGGTACAGCTTGGCGTTAAAACGCCCCCTTCATTGGTTAACATCTATAAAGAACTCGCTTCAGACATCCCTGATTTTACTATGCCACAGCATGGGTTTTTACAAAGCTGGGCAGAGCAGGGTGTGTTGCTTCTTAATACTGTCCTCACAGTTGAACAATCGCAAGCTCACTCACATGCAAAAATAGGTTGGGAACAGTTTACTGATGTCGTTATTAAGCAAGTCAATGACCATTGTGAAGGACTGGTGTTTTTACTCTGGGGAAGTCACGCGCAGAAAAAGGGTTTAGTAATAAATCAACAAAAACATCATGTACTCAGTGCCCCGCATCCTTCACCACTATCAGCGTATCGAGGTTTTTTGGGCTGTAAACATTTCTCTCAAACCAATGAAATACTGCAAAAGCAGAGTAAAAAAACCATAAATTGGCAAGTTTAAAAACAGTAACTGAATAAATTAACATGTAGGTAATAAACAGCCCTGTATTTTCAGGGCTTTAAGTTTACAAAAATTCTGATGCATCTTCTGGTGACATACCCAGATCTCGTAACTCTTGTTTAAGTTGGTGTCTGTCGTGAATGGCTTCAATTTCTCGCCATTTGAGTTTGTTGGCTTTGCTTTTAGACGATTTGGTTTCTGAATCTAAGGTAGACAATAAATCGGGCTTATCCATTTCGATCTCCTTCCTTATTTTTTAGCGCACGGATTACAAAATTACTCGTTGAAGCCTTTGTGATAGATAAACAAAAAAAACAACTCACTGAATATGTACCATACACAACATTAAAATAGTATATGTATTTGTATTTTTTAGTGAAAAAATAAAATAAGGAAGAGCAGTTACGAGTTTCTACCTTGGAGCAAAGCATAAAAACAGCATTACCTGTCCAAATAAAGCTTGACATTATTTCTTGTTCTAACAGAGTGAGTTCGTATTGCGCGGAAACGGCTACATAGCTATTAGTTCGTATTGCGTGGTAACCGGCTATATAGCTAGTAGCTCAAATTATCCGTTTGCTTTTCTAAACTTGCTTATTAATTGATTGGTTGATGCATCAAAGTTTAGGCTAGCATCAGTATTGACTAGTTTATCAAGTACTTGATTACCCAACTCCTTACCTAGTTCCACGCCCCATTGATCGAAGGAATTCACACCCCATATGGCACCTTGCACGAAGACTTTATGCTCGTACATAGCGACCAATGCACCTAAGGTTTTAGGATCAACTTGGTTGAACAGTAAAGTGTTGCTCGGTTTGTTACCGGGCATAGTTTTATGGACAGCAAGTGATTCAAGTGTGGCATTGTCCAAGTCTTTTGAAGCTAAATCGGTTTTACATTCTTCAAAGGTTTTACCTTGCATTAAGGCTTGGGTTTGACCAAAACAGTTGGAGGCCAACATGGCATGATGGCTATCATTTTGATTGGGGACTTTCAGAGGTAACATAAAATCAGCGGGCACCAACACGCTGCCTTGGTGGATCAACTGGTGGAACGAATGTTGGCCATTCGTGCCTTCACTACCCCAAATAATAGGTCCTGTAGCATAATCTACTTGGGTCTGAGTCCCAGAGATACGTTTACCGTTACTTTCCATATCAAGCTGCTGCACATAAGCGGGGAAACCACGTAAATAATGATAATAAGGCAATAACACGTGACATTGAGCACCAAAGAAATTCACGTACCAAACACCTAATAACGCTAAAATCATCGGCAAATTTTGTTCTATGGGTGCATTTTGGAAATGTTCATCCATTTCAAACGCACCTTTTAGTAATTCACGGTAATTGTCGTAACCTATTGTTAGTGCGATAGGCAAGCCAATAGCTGACCAAAGCGAATAACGACCACCCACCCAATCCCATAAAGGAAAAATATTGTCTTCGGCCATACCAAATTCTGTGGCTGCTTTAATATTCGAAGACACAGCAATAAAATGTTTAGCGATATCTTGTTGCGAACCACCTGCCCCTAAGAACCACGCTTTGGCGGTCAGGGTATTTTGTAAGGTCTCTTGGGTAGTGAACGACTTGGATGACATGACTATTAAGGTTTCTTGGTGATTAACTGTAGCTAATACGTCTTGGATGTGGCAACCATCAACGTTCGCTACATAATGCACTTTTACGCCTTCAAACCAGTAGGGTTTTAGGGCTTCTGACATGATTTTAGGGCCAAGAAAGGAACCACCAATACCAATGGCAATAATCTGCTTCAATGACTTTCCTGTATAACCTTTGCGCTCACCACTGTGTACGCTGGCAACAAAGTCTTGAATTTTTTGCTGGCAAGCTAATACTTCTGGCATTACATCTTTGCCATCGACTAAAACAGGCTTATTAGAAAAATTACGCAAGGCAGTATGCAATACAGCGCGCTTTTCGGTGTGATTAATGATTTCGCCAGCAAACATTGCCTGACTTTTTTTGCTTACTTGGCATTCAGTGGCAAGTGCTTGCAATGCTTGCATTACTTCGTCTGTGATGAGATTTTTGGAAAAGTCTAATTCAATACCACAGGCTGCTTGAGTAAATTTTTCAGCACGTTGTGAGTCTTCAGCAAACCAATCACGCATGTGCTGAGTTTTTATTTGAGTTGCCAATCTTTCAAGGTTTTGCCACGCGGGGGATGCAGTGAGTACTGTCATAATGTGTTCCCAATATAGAGTAAAAATTAGGTCTAGCTTTAAACATGCCTAAAAAAAACGCCGAATTCGACGCTTTCATAGGAACTAATTTAGCTTATAAATAGCTTCTTAAGACGATTTCCAATTTAACTTGGTCAGCAGCAAAGTTACGAATTCCTTCGGATAATTTTTCAGTCGCCATAGCATCTTGATTCATGTTCCAGCGGAACTGCGCTTCAGTTAAAGGTGTTCCAGGTGTTTTGGTGACGCCGTTGTCTTTTAATCTAATAGGCAAAGGAGCGTCATTTTGTGATAATTCTTCAAGTAAAGCAGGTCCAATAGTTAAACGATCACAACCAGCCAGCTCAGTGATTTCACCGATATTACGGAAGCTTGCGCCCATAACAACTGTTTTATAACCATGCTCTTTATAATAATTGTAAATCTTAGTAACAGATACTACACCTGGATCTTCGGCTGAAGTGTAATCCGTTGTACCAGTGCTTTTCTTGAACCAATCAAGAATTCGTCCAACAAAAGGTGAAATTAAAAATGCACCAGCCTCGGCACAAGCTTGAGCTTGAGCAAAACCAAACAACAAAGTCAGATTGCAGTTAATGCCTTCTTTTTCTAATACTTCTGCTGCTTTAATACCTTCCCAAGTGGAGGCCAACTTAATTAATATGCGGCTTTTGTCTATCCCTGCTTCTTGGTAAAGGGCAATCAATTTATGCGCTTTTTCGATACTAGCAGCGGTGTCAAATGATAAACGTGCATCTACTTCTGTAGAAATTCGGCCCGGTACAATATTCACTATATTGGTACCAATAGTCACAGATAATTTGTCGCCAGCATCAATAATTTGTTGTTCAGCGTCAGAAGATTGTTCTTTTGCCCATGCCACAGCGCTTTCTAAATGAGACTTATACTGAGGCATTTCTGCTGCTTTTAGCAACAGTGATGGGTTAGTGGTAGCGTCTACAGGTTGGTACTTTTTAATGGCTTCAATATCGCCCGTATCAGCCACAACAGTGGTGATTTCTCGAAGTGCTTGTAATTGGTTTGACATATTATCCTCTGTAAGTAGTAACGCTTAATTCGTTATCACATATAAATTTATATAGCTTGGCAAAATTGTTTAGGAATTTAAAGATGTAAGCAGACTAGCTTATGTCTTAATACCTACCGTATTATAATAAATATCGGAAGATATAGGATATAACCGTTAAATAGCAGACGCCAGTAAAAGGCATAATTTGCTGATAAAAATGAAGCTATATTTTTTTAAAAATAGCTGGAAAACGCCAATTTCCCTTGGTCATAAGCTTGAGCCGCACTTTCAAACACCTGTTTTAACCTATTTAAACCACTAGATACAACATCTTGTTGCTGTTGATATTGTGCAATTTCATCTCTCACTATTATTCGCTGCTCTCGGTTAAGACCATCAGCAATCATAAGCTCACTCTTTTCAGCAATAGTATGCTCAAGCCAATCTAAATCTTGGTAAGCGTTTTCAAGTTCCGCTGCTCGTTGATTTAATACTTTTTTTAGCCCGAACAGAGTTTGACCATCGGTGAATCCAGTTAAAAACGCAGCTTCAAATTGTTCAGGACAACTGCGGCTATAGTCGTTGCCTTGGCGCCCTCGAAAAAAACCGTTATTTGTTGTGCAAAAACGTTTAGAACCATCAAAATGCCCTATGCGGTAGGACGTCAAGTCAGGTGTGACACCGTGCTTGGCACACTCTTTTCTATGCTGCGAGATATGTGATTCGTTTTTACCAAAACCACCGTCTTCAAAACCTATTAATTCCCAATCTGCGGCTAAACAATCTGTTTCATTCATATTGGCGCAACCTGATAACAATAAAAGTATGGTGCTGATCCACAACAGTTTTAGGTACATATTGCTCCTTAATTACTCAGGCACTTATATTCCGAAGCCATAATATAACATTGATTGCCACTGGCTGATCTATCTTTGAAATACAAAGTAAATCAACAGCGCTGAAATCTAACTTGCTTTTGTTGACGAACACCCCATATTGCATGAAGGCAGTTTGTTTAAAATAGCTTTATTATTACAGGATCCCATTGAATGTTAGTTGTTATCTCACCAGCCAAAAACCTCGACTACGACACCCCATCAGCAACCAACACATATTCTCAACCAGAGATGTTAGATGATTCACAAGCCCTGATCACACATTGCCAAAAATTAAGTCCCGCTAAAATTGGCTCGTTAATGAAAATTAGCGACAAGTTAGCAGGCCTAAACGCAGACCGTTACGCCAGTTGGCATACACCTTTTGACATTAACAATGCCAAACAAGCATTACTCGCCTTTAACGGCGATGTTTATACCGGTCTAGATGCCAACTCATTTAGCCAAGAGGACTTTGGCTATGCCCAGCAACACTTGCGTATTTTATCGGGCCTGTATGGCGTGTTACGCCCACTGGATTTAATGCAAGCGTATCGCTTAGAAATGGGCACCAAACTAAATATAGGCGAAAGCAAAAATTTATATCAGTTTTGGGATGATCGCATTAGTCACAAGTTAAACGAGGCGATTGATATTCAAGGTGATAATGTGTTGGTTAATCTTGCTTCAAATGAATATTTTAAAGCAGTCAGACCTAAGGCTTTAAACGCTGAAATATACACACCGGTATTTCAAGATTGTAAAAACGGTCAATATAAAGTGATTAGTTTTTTCGCTAAAAAAGCGAGGGGCATGATGGCTAGGTATATTTTACAAAATCGATTGACTGAGGTTAGTCAGTTGCAAAAATTTGACACCGCGGGATACCAATTTTCTGCTCAGAAAAGTAAGGGAAATGAGCTGGTGTATACACGCGAAGAACAGATCTAATTTGCTTGTCTTGTAAAAGCATTTGCTAAGTGAACACACAACAATCTTTATTCGAAACTTGAGCTGCTGTTGCCTTCGAAGTCGTGAATCTTTTTACTGCAGCTAAAAGAGTAACCACTTCGAAATTGTTGAGAATCATTTTTAACATTTGAACGATGGCCAGCAGGGTGATATTCACACCGCCTTTTCTCTTGGTTGCGGCATGCTTCAGTGCAGGAGTTAAGTTTTAGGCCTCATGTCATTTGCTTTAATAATACGTAACAAACGTAAAGTATAATTTTCTATACCTAAGTATGGATTTTCAGGTTTTTTAATTATGTTTAATGGTATTTAATCTATCCCATAAAATGCAGTACAAGCTGCAAATCTAAACCTAACTTCAAGGATTTGACCATGTTGAAAATAGTAAAAACTTCAATTGCTATCGCAACCGCAACTTTACTCTTTACTGGCAACGTTCATGCTGATATTAACGATGCATTACAAAACATCTGCACTATTATCAAAGCAGATGATAAAGGCGAACTGCGTAAAAAAATGAAACGTGTTCAGTCTGATTTTAACCTGAAACTTAAAGATTACTACACAGCTGTAAGTTGTGGTGGTAACAGCCTTATTCGCACAGCGCTGCTTAATAACGCAGAAAAAACAGGTACCTTGATGGTCAAAAAGATGCCCAAAGGTGATTTAAGTGCACCTGAGGAAGACGGTAAAACAATATTAGCTTGGGCTTCTGAAAATGGTTTAAGTACTTCATCTATTGTTGCCGTTCTAAACGACAGAATATAATATTTGAGTCACAAGTGATGTAAAAAATTGTTCTTGAACGAACTTGTTGATAGCCAGTGAAATGTTTAAAATGCAGTGGGTACCCTAAATTACACACCATTAAAATCGGTCTCTTTTGAGGCCTTTTTTTATGTGTGAAAAAATAAATTTGAAACCCATAGAAAAATAAGAATACTGGATGCATCGCATCAAGTTGCTTAAAGAGGGAATGAAAACTTAATTCTTAGCAATCTATTCTGCTTTGCAGCGAACAGCTCTATGATCTCTTTGAAGACAAATTTTTAGAGCGCTATTTATGGTTAAATTTCAGGATAGTCAGTACATCTCAGCATGGATACCTAGAGACGCTTTTATCTGACTTGCTATCTATTAGAATTGCCCTTACCTTTTCATCACTTAAATTTATAGAACAGCTAATTATGCAAGTCTCTTCAGAGGGATTTATTCTCACAGCTCGCCACATAGAACGCTGGGGTAAAACCTATATTGAATGTTGGTTTGTTACTGAAAGTGGTGTGGTGAAGGCAACTTCAAATGCACAACAAGCTGTTTTTTTCATTCACCAGCATGATCAAGCTGAAGCTAGGTTATTGCTTGGAAAAAGCGGAATTGAACATAGCTACAATCCCTTAACCTTAAAGACGTTTGAACATCAAAAAGTGGGTGGAGTGTACTTTGATAGAAATAATTTACTTCATAAAGCAAAAATACTACTAAAGCAGCACCAAATTACTTGTTTCGAAGATGATATACGTTTAACCGAACGGTATTTGATGGAGCGTTTTGTTTATGGCAGTGCAGAATTTTCTGGCAAAAAAGCTGTAAAACCAGTTTCAGATAAATTAGTAGAAGTGACTGATATTCAATGTAAGCCTAGTCGATTTGTACCGAAATTTAGCCTGCTATCTGTCGATGTCGAATGCAGTGAACATGGTGAGTTGTTCTCAATTGGTCTTGCCAGTGCTAACTATAAGTGTGTATTGATGATTGGTGAGGCACAGGTAGCTAGTGACTGGATATATTGGTTAGACAATGAAAAAACCTTGTTGCAACAGTTCGTTATCAAAGTGAATCAAATCGACCCCGATATTATTATAGGCTGGAATGTCGTTAATTTCGATTTTCGGTTGCTTATTCAACGCGCCGCTTTGCACCGAGTTGAATTGTTATTGGGACGAGATAATCAGCCTATATTATGGCGAGATGCTAGAAATGAAGTTAATCAGGGTTTTGTATCTATGTCTGGCAGAGTGGTTGTGGATGGTATTGATGCTCTAAAAACGGCTACCTATCAGTTCGAAAGTTTTAGTTTAGAAAACGTTGCGCAAACCTTATTAGGTAAAGGTAAAAAGACTGAAGACGTTGACGATAGACTTGCCCACATTGTGCATGATTTTAAATACAATAAAATCAAGTTAGCAGAATATAATCTGCAAGACTGCGAGTTAGTATTAGATATTTTTGAACACACTAAAGTGCTAGATTTTCTTACTTTACGCAGCCAGTTAACTGGCCTTGAGTTAAACAGGATGGGCGGCTCGGTAGCTGCTTTTATCAATTTGTATTTACCCAAGCTTCACAGAGCAGGATATATCGCACCTAACCGACCAAGGGATGGGGGCTTAGCGAGTCCAGGCGGTTATGTGATGAATTCCAAACCAGGCTTATATCAACACGTATTAGTGCTAGATTTTAAGAGTTTGTACCCTTCTATCATGCGAACCTTTAAAATTGATCCCCTTGGACTAGTGGAAGGTTTGGCATCCCCGTTTGAAGCTATTGAAGGTTACCGCGGCGCTAAATTCAGTCGTGATAAACACTACTTGCCAGAGATTATTACATCGCTTTGGCAGCAACGCGATGAAGCTAAAAAAAACCAAGATAATGCTCGTAGTCAGGCCATAAAAATCCTGATGAATTCGTTTTATGGCGTATTAGGCTCGGGTGGTTGCCCGTTTTATGACACCCGTTTAGCTAGCTCAATCACTATGCGTGGCCATGACATTATGCAAACTACGGCGAAATGGATTGAACAAGCCGGTTACCAAGTGATTTATGGCGATACTGACTCGACCTTTGTGTGGTTAGAAGGGCAATACAGTAATCAACAAGTGGATCAGATTGGTCATTCCTTAGCGTTAGAGATCAATCAAAAATGGCAAGATAACATCAAGCTTGAACATCAACTACCTTGTGAGTTAGAAATTGAATTTGAAACGCACTTTAGTCAGTTTTTAATGCCGACGATCCGTGGTTCAGAATTGGGTAGTAAAAAACGTTATGCAGGTTTAAAAACAACAAAAGACGGTGACGAACTTATATTCAAAGGTTTGGAAACGGTGCGTTCAGATTGGACACAACTAGCAAAAGGTTTTCAGCTCACTTTATACAAAATGGTCTTTGCGGGGCAAAATGTGCACGATTATTTGCTGCAAATCATCGACGATACTCGCTTAGGCAAGCTTAACGAACAGCTAATTTATCGCAAACGTATTCGCCGCAGGTTAGATCTTTACGTGAAAAATGTGCCGCCCCACGTCAAGGCTGCAAGGCTTGCGGATCAACAAAATGAGGCGTTAGGTAAAACACTCAAATATCAGCACAAGGGTTGGATATCTTATGTGATCACCATTAATGGCCCTGAACCAATAGAGTATTTATTTAGCCAAATAGATTATGAGCATTACGTCGATAAACAAATCAAACCAATAGCAGAAGGAATTTTGCCCTTTATCAATTTGTGCTTCGAAGAAATGACCAGCCAGCAAATGGGCTTGTTTTAAGAGTAGCCATGAATTGCGAACGACCGGCTCTAAGAAAACTATAATAGATAACCAATAATGACGTCATTTCATCTATATGACGTCATTATTGATTCACTGGGAATCTTACCCGAAATACAATTCCGTAGCTTGTAGCTTCAAGCTCGAATCGTGCGGCGACCGGCTACAAAGCTCGAAGTTTATTTCTGGTTCACTAACCAACTGATCAGCTCAATAGATTGATCCGCTGTCATGTCGCGGGTGAATATGGCTTGGTATTTTTCGTTCACAATGATGGTAGGGACACTTCTAACGCTTCGAGCAATTTTGTCGTTTTTAGCGATTTGACTGCGAATACCAAAACTAGTCATCATTTTCTCTAGTGTAGATGTGTCGGATCCTGTTCCTGCATAAATAGCGAGGATATCGGCCTTATTGGCTATTTTTGTTCTTTTTTGGTGAATAGCGTTGAATAGCGCTTTGTTGAATTTCACATCAGTTTTTAGTGCTTTTGCGGCCAACATCACTGCTGTTGCGACATCCTGCGTATCTTTAGAGGTACTGCCATTGAAATTGACATGTGTTTTTTCAAAGGGGACGTCTGCGGGTAGGGCGCGTTTAATCTGCGGTACTAAAGTTTCAAAGGCGTTACAAGCGGGACACCAGTACGAAAATATTTCTTGTACTTTGGGCTTAGCGCTCGCCTGTGCAGCAATCACTTTATAATGAGTGTTTTCTTGCCACTTTGTTTGTGCTGATGAATTGAAAGAACTGAGTGAAGTTAAAAATAAAAATACAACGAATAATGACTGGCGCATAAAAAATTCTCTTGAAGTTGGATCGGGGTTTTGAGATTAAGAAAGAAAAAAGCCAGTAAACTGATAACTGGCTTAAGATTAATTCTACTAAGTTTGAAAGACTCGCGTATTTATTTTTTGTTTGATAAAAATATTATTAAATCAACCATTTCATCTTGGTTCATATCGCTAGTAAATGTAGCCTGATACTTGCCGTTAACAATAAAGTTTGGCACGCTACTAACATGTTTACGGTATTGCTGAATAGACTTGTTATTATTTTGCAACATACTATTCACACCAAAACTAGTGACCAATTTGTCAAACTCTTCTGGGTCAATACCGTTCAAGATAAAGATGTTTCTCAAATCTTTTAGACCGGTTATAGATGAACGTGCAACATGAATATATTGGAATATTGCTTGATTTAGCACATCACCTTTTTTCAAAACTCTAGCCACCATCATGGCCCTGGTCGCGTCATCTTGAATTTGTTTACTGGTAAAGCCCATAAAATTAACGTGTACTTTTTTGAATTCCACGTCGTCTGCTATTTTGCTTTTAAGGTTTTTGACTACAGGCTCAAAATTAAAGCAGTGAGAGCACCAAAATGAAAAGAATTCTACTATTTCTTTTTTTTCAGTCGCTTGTTCAGCAATGACCTCATAATGTGTTCCTTTGCTGTATTTTTCTTGTGCGCATGCCTGTAAAGGCAACAGTAAAGAAAAACTAAGTATCAACAATATTTTTTTCATAACATTTCATGCCTATTTCAAAATTGGTTGCAGATTAGCATAGCTGTCAATAAAATCCGATAGGACTTTGTAAAGCGATGTGAATTAAAGTGATGATTTGAAATTATAGGTAAAAAAGGCCGCAACTCGAGTGACTTATCAGGAAGTATAGAATAACGGGTAGAACCTAATTAACGTCTACTCTCAATGTAGTTGTATCGATTCTGTATAGAGTGACATTGGCAATTTTATTTTACTTTTTAGTCCCAGTATTTACGACTTGCTAACCAAGGAAATACATGTGGGAATGCGCTGTCCTTCCAGCGCTTTGCTAACTAAACCATATAGTGAACCATACGCAGGGCCCGAATTGGTTCTATTAATGAGAGTTGAGTGGTATCAAAGTCACAACATTATTCATAAACACTAACTAATACCAATCAGGTATGCATTTGGATAAATTGCTTTTGCCTATCGCCTGGCAGCATCATCCATAAGTCTCGGATCGTCGATCCGGTTTTACAGTCACCCAAATCAAAAAAATTGCAGCATCACTCCATAATATGTTGCCTAGATGATAACCGCCATATAGCCGACTGCTATTTTTGCTGGCGTAAAACGGTAAAGTTAAATCAACAACCTGCTCTAAAATAATCAAGAAAGCTTGGTGTGTGCCCCAAAAATCAAAAGTAATCACAAATCAGGATACAAAAATTTACTTATTTCTTGCACCTTGACGGGGTCGTTCTGATTATGGATTGATTCAACTCTAAACCTAAACTCAGTAGATTCTTGGATTAATTTGTTCGGGTTAATAGCAATACTTAAGGGTATATTCAATATTTCTCCACCTGCAACGATTACTTCATCTTTACCAATATAAATGTGCCCCTCAAGGTCATCAACGTATATACGGTAGCGCTGTGAGAGCTGGGATTTATTCAAGATTTTCAAAGTAAATACATTCTCAATAAGTCCATTCCCTGTTTCCCGGTACATAGGAACCCTGTCTTTAATAATATCTATTTCTAAAGGTTTCCTAGATGCAATTTCGAATACCAATAACCCCGACATTAACAATAAAACAATCCCATAACCGATTAATTTAGGTCGAAATATTTTTGTCTTATTGCCTGCTAATTCTGTTTCTGAAGTAAAACTAATCAGACCTTTGGGATAGTTCATCTTTTCCATAACCCCATTACAGGCATCTACGCAGGCACCACAATTTATACATTCGTATTGCAAACCGTTACGTATATCTATGCCCGTTGGACAAACTTGTACACATAGATTGCAATCAATACAGTCACCTAAGCCTTTAGTTTTATTTTCCTCGCGACTGATTTTGCGACTTCTGGGTCCTCGTTGCTCTCCTCGTAGAACGTTGTATGCAACAGTAAAAGTGTCCTTATCAAACATAGCAGATTGAAAACGGGCATAGGGGCATATGTGAATGCACATTATTTCCCGCATCCACCCAGCGTTTCCATAGGTACAACTTGTAAAAAATAGCACCCAGAAAACTATCCAAAAACTGCTTGAAAAGGAAAAAAACTCTATAAATAATAGGTTGACTGGTGTGAAGTAGCCAACAAAAGTTAAAGCGGTCAGTAAGGCAATTAAAACCCAAGCAATATGCTTAAGGGTTTTACGCCATAACTTGTCAAAGTCCATTTTTCTTTCATCTAATTTCATTCTTTTATGTCGGCTGCCTTCAATTTTTTGTTCAAACCAAATATAAATAAAGGTCCAAGTAGTTTGTGGGCACATAAAGCCACACCAAACACGACCTGCAAAGGTGGTCACAAAAAATAGTGCAAAGGCGGCAACTATTAAAATCCATGCAAATAAGGTCAAATCCTGTGGCCATAGTGTTAAGCCAAATATATTAAAACGTTGTGCACCAAAATCAAACAACACTGCTTGAGTGCCATTAAACTGGAGCCATGGTAATAGTGCAAAAGCGCCTAAAAAGAATAATCCAAAAAACCTACGGAAATTTTCTAACATGCCCGAAACTGATCGCACGTATATTCTGCTGCGAGGAGTATAGGAATTATCATGTTTTTTTTTATCTGGGCGGTGTACTTTTACGGGTGAGATATTTTTAACTGGAATTCGCTCATTCATTAAATATCCTTGGTATATCTAAAACACAAACACTGAAAGTCAAACAATATTTAACAGATGATGAGTATATCAGCATGTTAACTGCCGTAGCTGATCTCGGATAGGCTTTTTTATGAATACATATAACTCACTTATTGTTATCCCTTGTTATCAGAATGCATAACCATCGGCTATGTTTTACTTACCCGTTATCACGTAGTGTAAGATTTAATTTAATTTAATTTAATTTAATATGAGTTTTGAGTTACATGGTATGTTGCGTTCTGTTGTAGTTACGTTTGAAATTTTGGCATTGATAATGGTACTGCGAAGTGCGTTTGTACAATTTTGGTTGTCTGATATGCAAACGTCCACGTCACAGTGGATGAATAATGTATCTCTGATTATAGATAACCAACAACTGTCTAATCTAAGGAATGAAATTTTGGCACAGGTACAAGATTTAACCAAGCAGCAAACCGCCTATTTGCATAGAATTACCAGCACAAAAACTGAACTTAAAAATTTTAATCAATATTATTGTCATTCGGGGGATAAAAACCCCTTTATTTTTGGTCGCAATTTAAATTTGGTTTGTGGCGAAATCAGCCGAAAAGAGCATTCTTAAAAAATTTTAGCTAAAGGGATTGGGCAAGGTAATGATAAATTTAGCTCCGCCTAACTCACCACCAGTGACATAACAACCTCCTTGATGCCAATCGACATTTTTTAACGATAGCTAAACCAAGACCCGCTCCACCTTTTTGTCTATCTAGACTTTCATCAGGACGAAAAAAAGGTGAAGATATTTTTTCACGGATTTCATAATAAACACCCATACCATCATCTTCTATGCATATCTGAATAGTATTTTTTTGCTTGATGACATGTATTTCTAGTAAGTTATTCGCATAACGTTTGCCGTTTAAAATTAAATTTTCAATGGCTCTTTCGATGAAATGTTCATCGGCTAATACATGGGCGTCATCACCATAGACTCTTACGTTTAAGTCCGGCAGATGACTTTCTTTCAAGCGTTTAATTAATTGTTGGCACAATTGTTTAATGTGTCTGACCCAACTAACCCTATTGAAGTTAATAGTATTGTTAAATCCAATAGTTATACGCCCGTAGAATATGATTACCGCACATTGTCTGTGCTCAATAATGATGGCAGTTACCAATTTGCTTTACCTATTGAAAGCTGGAATATAGCTCTCAATGAATTTTCAGATTTTGGACAACTTCTAATCGTTTAATTTTATTTGAAGTCGACACCACATCTAGCAGTCCAGAACTAATCAAAAGGAGTGAGGTGAGTCCTAACACGAGTGAACAACCTTATGCCAATCCAAGGGAGGACCGAAGTGTTATCCACGGTAATCAAGTGTGGCATAGCACTTGGGCTGAAGGCGCTACAATATTTGGGGCCTTTTAATCCGTTATTACTTTGCCTGTTAATTACATTTGTTTTGATGGCTTGACCTGAGTTGTTAACTTTGGTTGGTGTAAACTGACCTTTTTTGTTTTTAATTTTCACTATTGATGAAAGATAAATACACCCGTTGCCACTTATTTGAATTAGATTCAGTGTATATTCAGGTAAGGAAGCAATAATCACGAATATCTTATCCTGGAGTACGTATTATGAAAATATTAACCAGACTGATTATTTCTGCATTGACATTAGGTTTATCTAATCAGGTTTTAGCTCAAGCAGAGGTAGAAATTAAATGGGACAATCCTAAAAAATACAGCGATATTATGCCTAGCAATGCTTCGCGAAAAAGATTCAGAGAATCCACTTTTAAGCATATCCATGAGTATATGAATAAGTTGGCATTGGCATTACCTGAGAAGAAGAAATTACTAATGACAGTAACCGACCTTGATCTAGCAGGGCAAGTTTGGCCTGCCAATTATGTTGGTTTTGGGAATAGTGGATCCGACGTGCGGGTTATTGAGACTATTGATATACCAAGAATGAACTTCAGTTATCAGTTACTAGATGAGTTTGGTCAGGTGTTGCAACAGGCAGATGTGAAGCTCAAAGACATGGCTTTTTTCGACCGTAGTCGCCATTTTTTTAGAAATGAACAACTACGTTATGAGAAAAACATGTTGAAACGTTGGTTTGATAAAGAATTTGATAAATAGTTTTATTCGTTGATATTGAAAGGTGTTGCCAAGAAAGAGCCAATTAATTCAAAGGTTTAGCCGCGAAATATAGGCTAGACGAGTTTTTACCTGCTTTTTTGGCAATATATAAGGCCGTGTCGGCTTGTCTAATGATTGCTTCCGGCGTCAATAAAGCAGTAGGTTGTGAAGTTGTAATACCAATACTCACGGTCACGTAGTCTGCGACATTACTGGATTTATGTGGTAATGCTGCGTGTTTAAACTGTTCGAGAAGGTGTGTTGCTATCATTTGAGCCCCCTCTGAATTTGTTTCTGGCAGCACGCAGACAAATTCTTCGCCTCCATATCGAGCCACGAAGTCGCTATCTCGGTGCAGTGAGTCTCCAATAATTTTAGCTACGTCCTTTAAACATTGATCCCCAGCGGAATGTCCATAATTATCGTTATATTGTTTGAAACAATCTATATCCATGAGCAATATAGCAACACTTGATTTTTGCCTAGTGGAGATTTCAATATCATGTTTTAAGCGGATGTCTAAAGCTCTTCGGTTAGCAATACCGGTTAGCCCATCTAACATAGAGAGTTGCTCAAGCTTTTGTTTTTGGATGTCAATTGTATGAGTGAACTCGTTGAAAGCTTCAGCTAAATCAGTAATTTCATCGTTACCATTTAGCATAGTTTGATAATCAAACTCTTGGGTTTCGTTAAGTACTATTTGTTTGAAAATGCTGATCCTTTTAAGTATCCGTTGTTGGAATAAAACCACAATGATCAATAGAAAAACAACGCCACCTATCAATATTAACCTGATGAGTTGGGTTTGCTCTTTCATGTCGACAACAGAGGTGGCAACTTTTAAGGTGATATTTTGTTCTGTTTCGTTGGTAAGCAAACTAAGTTGTGCTATATAATCTTCAATTAAGTTGTGTACGAAATTTTCTCGGCCTATGGCTCTACCTTCTAAACGTAGAGATTTAACTTTTAACAGTTCCATTCCATTTTCATCAAATAGTAATATTTTGAATTGGTTAGTTAATTGACGCCTAACAGCCTTATCTTGGCCTTCACCAGAAATCGTACTTAGTTTGTTAAGCTGCTTCTCTAATTGATTAAATAAAAACCTTACTCGTTGCAGTTTTTTCTCATTTAATGCCTTGCTCACATCTGTTATTACCTGGGAAAAGCCTAATACCCAAACTGATGAGCTTTGTTTTTTAATGTTAACGGCTTGAACGTTAATATTATACATTTGGGCCCTTAATAACTCGATATTCTCTAATGTCTGCACACTGTCTTCAATTAAAGCAGAGAATTCATCTAATTCGATAGCGATAGTATCTAGCTGTGTGTCTAAAAATACATTTACGAAGGCATTATTTGCAGCCTTACGAATATTAATAATGTTAGTACTGAGACGTTTTTGAGCTAAACGTTTTGACGCACCTGACGCGGATTTCGATAAAAGTTCTGTGGATTCTAATAACCTAGCCGCTTGACTATAGAGTTGGCTTATCCGTATTAGATTGGGTAATGACTTATCCGATATATCCTTCAGTGTTGATTCAAAACTAAGCAAGCGTGTAAAAGTAAAATAAGTTAGTAGAATAAAAATAAATAATATCCCAGTTATACCGGTACTAAATACTTTTACCAATGAGATGCGAGCGCCTTTTTTTTCTTTAAAAACAGTCATTTAGTTACTTGCTTTATTCTGAACTCAACTTGCGGGTTAATCGTTTTTTGCTGTTGGATCATGCGTATAACGATGTCAGACAGTACAGGCGACTTCTGTGTGTGTTGCTCTTGGTGACGTGCATTGAGAAATACACTATAACCATCTCCACCGCTTGCCAGATAATCAGAAGTCGCGACAGAATATTTTTTCTTAGGGTCTAATTTCCGTCCATTGATATGAATTGTTTTAACTCTCTCATTGACTGGCTTGTCAAGGGAATAAGTAAAAGACAGACCTGATACTTGCAAAAAGCGTCCTTCAACGATTTCGACTTGACTGACGCTATTTTCCAATGCTTTTTTTAATTGTTCTCCTGTCACAGAAAGAACAGCGATATGACTCCTAAAAGGTAACTCAGTGGCAATGTCTCTTCGGGTAATAGGTGATCCCTTGGTATAGCTTTTATCACCACGGATAGCGCCTCCATTGATTAACCCAATATCTGTTTTGGCATAGTGTTTCAATGCGTCAGCAATAAAGTTTCCAAATGGCATTTCTCGGGTTCGAACGAGGCTTTTAAATGTTTGTAATTCACTGCCAAAAAAACCAATTTTTTGACTTAGTAGCCTATTAAGCCTCTGGTTATACTCGTCAACCTGTAATGCAGTGGTTTGTTTATCGGGCTGATTTGAGTAATAAATTTTAGGGGTATCAATGGTCAGATTTTTCGATGGGCCGTCAGTTTGCCAACTCATGCGAAGTAATATTGATGGTTCTTTACTGGTAATAGAATAGACCTTGTTAGGTACATTTTGTTCCACTTCGTAATGTACCCTTAAAGCAAAATCAATTTGATTTTCAGATATGAGGGTGTGGTAATAATCTCTTTCTTTGGCGTAAACTAGCACCACTAACTCTGCGCCTTTTTGTTTCAGTGCAGCAATTTGCTGTTGGATGACTTGGCGAGGTTCAAATACGCTGACTCTTTGTAGCAAATACTCTTCAACCACCTCTTCGTCCAGAATCGAAATAAAACCAACCTTCACATTATCTTTTTCGACAATTAGACTGGTTAGAATGCCTTCTAGATTGCTATTAATCATTGGATCATAAAGGTTGCTGCAGACAAGCGGGAAGGCCGCCTCATAAGATCGCAACGTTAGCTCATCTTCCAAATAGATAAACTCTCGTTTGGTGAGCGTCATTAAATCAGGCTCTAAGGTATTGAGGATATCAATAATATGTGAGCCCCGGTCTAAACTGGACAAGGGGCTGGGCCCTAGACTTCCCCCAGCAAAGGTAAATATGTTCGGAGTGTTTTCGGATCTCAGCTTTTCTAATAATCCTGCAAGATCAGAGTAAGTAACATAAGTTTGTATACCTATATCGGGCATATTACCGGCAAACACTAAGGTCAGTTGTTTTTTATCTGAAAGGGTGGCAATTGTCGGCATACTCATAAAAAGTAAATGAAGAGCAATCAAAAACCGAAAGCTTGTTACCAATTTTTCATTCCTCATTCCTCATTTAAAATTATCCATTTAGTAAAGTAAAATGTTTTTGTTGGCCAAGGGTGTCACCACTAGTGGTAACACCTTTTTAATCAAAACTTTATACTATAAAGATTCAATGCTGCTGCGCTGTCCATATAATTTACCCATCTGCATAGTAAAATCGGCTAGCTTAGCTTTTTCTTTATCTATGACCGCGTCAGGTGCATTACTGACAAACTTTTCGTTAGCGAGTTTTCCTTGAGTACGTGCAAAGTCTTTTTCTAATTTATCCAAGGCTTTTGAAATTCTAGCTAATTCGGCATTTTTATCAATTAAACCAGCCATGGGGATCATGATTTCTAGCGAGCCCAGTAAAGATGTAGCACAAGCTGGTGCTTTATCATCTTCATTTAATACTGTCACGGTCTCTAATTTAGCAATTGAGTTTAAGAACATCGCATTTTCTTCAAGCCGCCTAATATCTTCGGGTAAAACATTTTTTAGCAACACGGGTAAAAGTTTGCTTGGCGCGATGTCCATCTCACCGCGAATGGAGCGAATGGCTAATACAAAACCTTTGACCCATTCCAAATCTTGCATCGCAATGGCATCGACCTTAGCCGCATTAAATTCGGGGTAAGCCTGATCCATAATGGTGGCACTGTGACAGTTAGCAAGAGGTGATACATCTTGCCAAATAGTCTCGGTAATAAACGGCATAATAGGATGCATTAATCGCAGCAAAGACTCTAAGACAGTGACTAGAGTATGCCTAGTACCCCGCTGTTGCTCTTCGCTTCCTTGCATTAAGATAGGCTTAGTTAATTCGATATACCAACCACAAAACTGATCCCAAGTGAATTTGTATAATGTATGTGCCGCAATATCAAAACGATAGGTATCCATAGCATCACGATACGTTTTTATAGTGCTTTGGTATTGGCCCATGATCCACTTGTCTGCAAGTGAGAAAGTCATGCTGGAATCTGAGTTAAATCCACAGTCATATTCTTGAGTATTCATTAATACAAAGTTACTGGCATTCCATAATTTGTTACAGAAATTTCTGTAACCTTCTAAGCGTTTCATATCCCAATTGATATCGCGCCCGGTAGAAGCTAGTGCTGCAAGGGTAAAACGTAATGCATCTGTACCATGAGATTCAATGCCATTAGGAAACTGCTTTGCGGTTTGTTTCTTAATTTTTTCAGCCATTTTCGGCTGCATCATATTGCCGGTGCGTTTTTCGAGTAGATCTTCCAGGGAAATGCCGTCAATCATATCCAATGGATCGATAACGTTACCTTTGGATTTAGACATTTTATTGCCATCATCGTCACGAATAAGACCTGTCACATACACTGTTTTGAAAGGCACTTGTGGTTTGTCATTTTCATCTTTAACAAAGTGCATTGTCATCATGATCATTCTGGCCACCCAAAAGAAAATGATATCGAAACCTGTGACCAACACATCAGTCGGATGGAAGGTTTTTAAGTCTTCAGTATTTTCAGGCCAACCTAAGGTAGAAAACGACCACAGCGCAGAGGAAAACCAGGTGTCTAATACATCGTCATCTTGACGCAGCATAATATTATCGGCTAAACCATTCTCTGCACGAGCTTCTTCTTCGCTGCGACCCACATACACATTACCTTTTTCATCGTACCAAGCAGGTATTCTATGACCCCACCACAATTGACGGGAAATACACCAGTCCTGTATATCGTTCATCCAAGAAAAGTACATGTTTTCATATTGTTTAGGTACAAACTCAATTTCGCCATTAGTGACTGCATCTGCTGCGACTTTGGCTAAAGGTGCTGCCCGCACATACCATTGATCAGTCAACATTGGTTCAATCACCACGTCACTTCTATCGCCAAAAGGCACAGTAAGATCATGATCTTTTATTTCATCTAGTAAGCCTATTTCATCGAATTTAGCTACGATGGCCTTTCGAGCAGCAAAACGGTCTAAATTTTGAAATTCTTTAGGTAACGCTGAGTTCACAGCATCACTTGCTTCACCGTTAGTATCGAATATTTCAGCTTGCTGGCGAATTTCACCAGAAAAAGTCAGAATATTGATCATCGGCATCTTATGACGTTTACCCACCTCATAATCGTTAAAATCATGAGCTGGAGTGATTTTCACACAGCCTGTGCCCTTTTCTATATCTGCATGTTCATCGCCGACAATAGGTATTCGTCGATTCACTAAAGGTAAATCAATAAACTTGCCAATCAGATTTTTATATCTTGGGTCTTCTGGATTAACGGCTACGCCTGTATCACCTAACATGGTTTCAGGTCGGGTTGTTGCTACCACAAGATAATCCTTACCTTCTGTGGTTTTGGTCCCGTCAGCCAAAGGGTAACGGAAGTGCCACATATGACCTTTTTTGTCTTTATTTTCGACCTCTAGATCTGATATGGCAGTATGTAACTTTGGATCCCAGTTAACGAGTCGTTTACCGCGATAAATTAGGTCTTCTGAATGCAGGCGCACAAATACCTCATTCACTGCGTTTGAAAGCCCTTTATCCATAGTGAAACGCTCACGCTCCCAATCGACTGAGGCACCTAAGCGACGCATTTGGTTGGTAATAGTGCTACCTGACTCGGCTTTCCATTCCCAAATTTTGTCAATAAAAGCTTCGCGGCCTAATTCCTTGCGAGTTGGGCCATTTTCTGCGGCTAACTTGCGCTCTACTACCATTTGAGTGGCAATACCGGCGTGGTCAGTACCCACTTGCCACAGGGTGTTATTGCCTGACATACGTTTATATCGGGTTAAGGCATCCATAATCGTTTGTTGAAACGCATGCCCCATATGTAGACTACCCGTTACGTTTGGCGGTGGTATCATGATGCTGTATGGCTCGCCTTCCCCAGAAGGTTTAAATTGTCCGCTGTTTTCCCATTTTTGGTATATATCGCGTTCTATATTTTGTGGATTAAATGTCTTATCCATTGTTCTATGTCTCGTTAATGCTTGAGGCGGGCAGGGTATCTAATTGACACCTTGCCGCTCTATATTGTTTATATCTTTCTCTGGCCTGAGGTTTGAGTTGCTCTTTTGCAGGCACAAAATCAATAACTTGTCTAAATCGTTGATGAAAATCGGGAATGTCGTCAGCCAGATTAATCAATACGGCTCTATTAAATTGGCTGGGTGTTTGCCAGCATATCTCAACTGGGGCTCCGCCCACTGGACCTTCTCCGGTCAAATTATGTGGAACGAAAGCATCATTTGGTAATTGCCATAACAATTCATCAAATTGCTCAGCTTGTTTTTGATCTTGGCAAAAGACTAAGCATTTTTGTTTTTGTCGATAACTGCGGGTTGCCAACAAACAAGCCAGCGCAAAGTGCGCTGGCTGTTGGTGTCTGTCGTCTGTTTCATCAAGCAGATAAAACGTTACATTTGACATATGCGAGGGAGTTCCTAAAAGGAAGGGTTAGTCTTCTGTTTCAATACCAGCTCGGTTAATTAAAAACTGAGATAACATAGGCACAGGCCGACCTGTTGAACCTTTGTCTTTACCACCCAGCCAAGCCGTGCCCGCAATATCCATATGTGCCCAGTTATATTTGCGTGTAAAACGAGACAAAAAACAAGCTGCAGTAATGGCACCTGCAGGACGGCCACCAAGATTACTCATATCGGCAAAAGGGCTTTCGATTTGATCTTGATACTCATCCCATAATGGTAATCGCCATGCCTTATCACCACTTTGTTCAGAAGCGTTAATTAGCTCATGAGCAAGGGGGTTGTGATTGCTAAATACAGCACTGGCATGTTTACCTAAAGCCACTACACACGCACCCGTTAATGTAGCAACATCTACTACTAATTCAGGATCAAAACGTTCAACGTAAGTTAATGCATCACACAATACTAAACGGCCTTCAGCATCAGTATTCAGTACTTCAACAGTTTGGCCTGACATAGTGGTTAAAATATCACCGGGGCGGTATGCGTTAGCATCGGGCATGTTTTCACAGCCGGCTAAAATACCTACAATATTAATCGGTAGGTTGAGCGCACTGATGGCGTGCATTGCCCCTAGCACGCTAGCTGCACCACCCATGTCATATTTCATTTCATCCATGCCTTCACCAGGTTTGATAGAAATACCACCTGAGTCGAATGTTAATCCTTTACCAACTAAAACTATAGGCGCTTGACCTGATGGACCACCTTTATGTTCCATGATGGTCATGATGGATTCATTCACAGAGCCTCGACCGACAGCTAAATATGAATGCATACCTAACGCATCCATCTGTTTCTCATTGACTGAGCTAACGTGCAGATTGTCGTAAGTGGTAGCTAAAACTTCTGCTTGTTCGAGAAGATATTTTGGATTACAAATATTTGGTGGCATATTAGCCACATCTTTTGCAGTTTTAACACCCTTTGCGACAGCTAGACCATGTTCGAGTGCTCGTTCGCCAATAGATAGTTCACGACGCGTAGGTACATTAAAAACTATTTTTCGCAGGGGGCGGCGTAATTCGCCTTTTTTCGTTTTAAGCTGTAAAAAAGTGTAAAGTGAATCCTGTGTAGCTTCTACTGCTTGACGAACTTTCCAATAAGTATCGCGGCCTTTAACATGTAAGTCAGTTAAGAAACTGACCGCTTCCATCGAACCTGTTTCATTAAGAGTTTTGATAGTTTTGGATATGATTTGTTTGTATTGGCGCTCGTCTAGCTCACGTTCTTTGCCGCATCCAACCAACAATACCCTTTCACTTAAAATATTAGGTACGTGATGAAGCAGTAACATTTGACCGGCTTGGCCTTCTAAGTCACCTTTTCTGAGCAGATTGCTAATATACCCTTCACTAATAATATCGAGCTGCTCGGCAACAGATGTTAGACGCCTTGGCTCAAATACACCCACAACAATACAGGCACTTCGTTGTTTTTCAGGACTGCCACTTTTTACGCTAAATTCCACTTTGAATCCTCGTTATATAGTAAATAATAATGCAACCATGGATCCTTTTAATGGATAATTGAAAGGTGGTATTGGGTAATACAGATACATTACTGTAAGATTAACTTTAGCCGGAAGTAATCTGTAAATAAGATCTTGGCTGAATGCTTAAAATACCCACACTTTATTAATTAAACTTGTGAAAAGGCCTAGTTTACTTAAAATTCTCCATAGTGCCACTAAAAATACTACTTTACCTTGGATGTGTTGTGCTCATTTTCCGTTATTTAATGAAAGAAACTTTGAAGTCTCAAGTGGCAATTTTTATGCTATTGATGGCTATTTTTATCACGCAAAAATTTGTTAAAGTGCTGGCTGATGCCTCAGAAGGAGAAATACCAGCTGGTTTGGTTTTGGGCTTTTTAGCATTACATATGCCGGTTTTAGCGTCAATTGTGTTACCACTTAGTTTGTTTTTGGGAATTATGTTGGCACATGGCCGTTTGTATGTAGACAGCGAAATGACTGTTATGCGATCGTGTGGTATCAGCGAATGGTATATCACTCGTGTGATGCTTATTTTGGGTGTGTGCATGTCTTTGTTAACCGCGGGTTTGACTATGTGGTTAACGCCTTTATCTATCGAAAGTACTTATCAACTAGAAGAAAAAGTCGGCGCTCAAAGTGGTCTGACAAGCTTGATCCCTGGACGTTTCCAACAAACTGCCAATCAGCAAGCCGTGGTATTTGTACATGATATCAACAATGGCCAGAACCCCTTAAGAAAGGTCTTTTTAGCGCAAAGAGATAGCGACCCTGATTCTGAGAACATACGTATTGTATATGCCAACAGTGGCGGGATAGAAGAGCAACCATATGGCGCTCAAAAACTGATACTCAGTCAAGGAAAACAATATGAGGGTGAAGTGGGTCGACAAGATTATCGAGTCGTAGAATTTGAAGAGTATCAAATTCAAATTGCAGAACAACAAGCCGAAAGAAAACGTAGAAAATTAAGTGCATATACAACCACCGATCTTATCGCTGACCCGTCTGTCGATGCTCTAGCAGAGCTGCATTGGCGTATTGCTATTCCTTTATCGTTGCCGTTTTTAGTACTGATTGCAGTGCCCCTTAGTACGGCTGATCCTAGGCAGGGGCGTTTCGGAAAGATGTTTCCAGCTTTAATGCTATATCTGGGCTATTTTATGTTGCTAATGGCGGGTCGAAAAGCATTGGAAGATGGCAACATACCGCCGCAACTGGGGTTATGGTGGGTGCATGCAGTGTTGTTATCTATTGGCGCGATATTATTACTAAAGGGGCGGCCTTTGGGTGTAAAACTTCGGGCTCTATTAAAAGGGGATACCCGTGTTTAAAATACTGGATATATACATTGCTAAGACATTGTTGGCGACAACTGCGCTTAGTTTGAGTGTACTGGTAGGTTTGAGCGCCTTAATTAAATTTATTGAGCAAATGAAACAGGTAGGGCGAGGCAGTTATGATATGACCGTTGCTGCAGTATACATTTTGCTAAGCTTACCTAGGGAATTAGAGCAGTTTTTCCCCATGGCCACCTTGATCGGTGGCTTAATAGGTATGGGCATTTTGGCCAGTAACAGCGAGTTGGTTGTGATGCAAGCAGCCGGTCAAAGTCGTTGGAATATTATTACCTCTGCAATGAAATCAGCCTTGTTGATGGTGCTTTTTGTGATGTCTATAGGTGAATGGGTCGCTCCTATTACAGAAAAAAAAGCCAAGGAAATTCGTACCCAAGCTATTTCTGGCGGTAGCTTATTTGCTTCCGACAGAATAACGTGGGCAAAAGATGGAGATAACTTCGTTAGCATCGGTGAAGTGGTCGACACCAATACCCTGCGTAATGTGAACGTGTATGAGTTCGATGAGAATCTAGTATTAAGACAAATCACCAGTGCTTTAAAAGCGAATTACAGTGAAGCTAACTGGGAGTTAGAGCAAGTTAAATATACATTTATAGGCGACCAGAGAATACGTTATGAACAACTTGAAAGGGGAGTCTGGTTATCAACTCTCACTCCAGACAAATTAGGCGTTGTAACGGTCAAACCTGAGGCCTTGTCAATTCGGGGGTTAATTGAGTATGTTAACTATCGCAATAATAACAGTTTAGATCCTAGTCGTTACGAACTGGCACTGTGGCGAAAAGTCCTTCAGCCTCTATCTGTTGGGGTTATGTTGTTAATGGCACTGTCGTTTATTTTTGGTCCGCTGCGCAGCGTTACTATGGGCGCACGAGTAATATTAGGGGTGCTAACAGGTTTTGGTTTTTTTGTGAGCAACGAAGTTTTTGGTGCGTTAAGTTTAGTTTATCAATTCCCGCCTTTCTTAGGTGCTTCCTTGCCCAGTTTAGTGTTTGTTACCTTTTCTATGTATTTGCTGCAGCGTAAGTGAAGATTAACATCGCGATATAAGTTAATCTTGAAGCCCTTTCCAAGCTGCATGATGATTATCTTCTTTGGTTAACGTTAAAATTTCAGTGTGCGCTATTCTATCTTGCAACGATTGTTTAGATTTGAAATCAAGTAACACCAATAAAGTCCCTAACCCGCCAAATGAAAAAACTAGACGTAAAAATGCTCGTTTGTAACCAAAAGGTCTATCATTAGTGCTAAATAAGCGCAGACGCCAAGCTCTCATACCAATGGTTTGACCGCCATTACGCCAAAACCAAAGGAAAAAGCCCACAACCCATAATGCGACCCAAACTTGCAATATAAGTTGATAGCTGAAAGAGAGTTGTATTAAGTCACTAAAGTGCTCATGACCTTGATTGTCCAGTACATCGTTTTCTACTAGTAACAACATAGCTACTAACATAACCATAGCGGCACACATGCCAACAGCAACAGCGACTAGTAAGTCATATACCATGGCGGCTATCCTTCGTAAGAAACTTGCTCTATAGTTTTCTGGGTGTGTGGTTTTCACAATAAGCCTTGAAAAATGAAACAGATATTATTAGTAACATCTCTACAATATAACTTTTTGAGCATTTTTGATCAGTAAAAATGTTAATAAATTTATGCCTTAGATCTATAAGGATATATTAAGGCCTTCGGATTGTTAGACTGATCCAACGACTAAAAGCCGTCATAATTTTATAGTCAATATAAGTAGTATGAATTTACAATCCATTCTTAAATAAGACATATTTATTTTAGTAAATAAATTTTTGAGGTCTTTATGACTATTTTTGGGTTCCCTGCGGAGCTTAAACCACAGGAAAAACGCTGTGCTATTTTACCGGTCAACGTAAAGGCATATAAATTATTGGGGGCCATAGTGCACGTGCAAGCCGGTACCGGTTTGCACGTGCATGTGAGTGATGAAGAATATGCAGCGGCTGGAGCAGAAATTGTTGCAAATCGCCATGAGCTATTAGGGAATGCTGATATTGTACTTAGCTTGCACAAGCTAAGTACAAATGACTTAAGCGACTTAAAACCCAACGCGCTGATTGTTAGTTACTTAGATCCATTTAATGAAAAGGATTTTGTTGCAAGTTTATGTGAAAAAAGTATCACCAGCATTAGTATGGAAATGATCCCACGTATTAGTCGCTGTCAAAAAATGGATGCACTTAGCTCCCAAGCTAGCTTGGCTGGTTATGTAATGGTTGTGCAAGCAGTGAACCAGCTTGACAGCGTTTTACCTATGATGATGACACCGGCAGGTACATTGAAGCCTTCAAAGGTATTTGTTATCGGTGCTGGCGTGGCGGGATTGCAAGCTATCGCTACCGCCAAGCGTTTAGGCGCAAGCGTCACGGCTTTTGACACCCGAAGCGTGGTGGCAGAACAAGTGCAGTCATTGGGTGCCAAGTTTTTAGATATTGATTTAGGCGAAACAGGCCAAACAGGCCAAGGTTACGCTCAAGCACTCACCCCAGAACAAATGCAAATACAGCAACGTGAACAAGCAAAGTGTATTGCAGACTCTGACATTGTTATCACTACCGCGCAGTTATTTGGTCGTAAACCGCCCATACTGATTGATGCTCAGACGATTGCCACAATGAAACCAGGTAGTGTAATTGTTGATATGGCTGCTGAAAGTGGGGGCAATGTGCAAGGATCGGTAGCATCTGAAGTGGTTCTTCAGTCAGGTGTGAGCATTATTGGTACAGGCAATTGGGCGAATGGTGTCGCCAAACACGCTACGCAAATGTATGCCAACAACTTACTTAGTTTAATCAGTGAATTTTGGTCGCAAGAAGACAATAAATTTCTGTTAGATGTTGAAGATGAAGTGCAGTCTGGCTGTATTATTACCCATCAAGGGGTGGTGGTAAACAGCATGATTAAGAATTTTTATGCAACAAACCCAGATCAAACCAACCAAGGAAAGAAATTATAATGGAAGGCGTATATCTACTTTTTATTTTATTGTTGTCGATATTTGTAGGCTTTGAACTTATCCAAAAGGTACCTGCAACCCTGCATACACCTTTGATGTCCGGGGCAAATGCAATCTCTGGTATCACAGTTGTGGGTGCGCTTGCATTAGCCGGTAATGAAGGTACGGGAGAATATGCTCCTTACTTAGGTGCGTTCGCAGTGTTTTTAGCCACTATTAACGTAGTAGGTGGTTATTTAGTCACAGATCGCATGCTTGCGATGTTTAAGAAAAAGCGGTAGGTGTTCATATGATAGACGTAACTCCAACGGATTTAATTTCAACGACAACTCTAGTCATTAACTTCACATATGTGTTGGCTGCTGCTTTATTTATTTTGGGCTTAAAACTTTTAGGGCACCCATCCACAGCGCGAAAGGGTAATGCTTTATCTTCTATCGCAATGTTGTTGGCAATAGTGGTTACCTTATTTGATAAACAAATTGTTAACTTTGAACTTATCGCTATCGCAATGATTGCTGGCAGCATAGTAGGGATATTTGCTGCTCGTTTGATAGCCATGACATCTATGCCTGAATTAGTGTCCCTGTTAAACGGCATTGGCGGCCTTGCCAGTTTATTTGTTGCATGGTCGACCATAGAGGGCAACACCCAGCTTTCTCATTTTGTGTTGATAGTCACTTTTTTAGCCTTATTGATTGGAGGGGTCACTTTCTCAGGAAGTTTGATTGCATGGGCAAAACTCAGTGAACGCATCACCGGGAGGTCGATAACGTTTAGAGGCCAAGTTATCTTCAATGTTTTTTTAGTTGCAGCCATCGTTTTCACAGGATATTTGTTTGTTGCGCAACCTGAATTATCCCCTGGTATAACCGTTGTTATATACACAAGCATGGGCTTAGCACTACTATTTGGAATAATGTTGGTATTGCCAATTGGTGGCGCCGATATGCCTGTGGTTATTTCATTACTTAATAGTTACTCAGGGCTTGCAGCTTGTGCCGCCGGGTTTGCACTTCAAAATAATATTTTGATCGTAGCGGGTTCTTTGGTTGGGGCCAGCGGTATCATTCTAACTAGCATAATGTGTAAAGCTATGAACCGCTCTTTGAGTAACGTGCTATTTAGTGGCTTTATGCCTGTGGTGAATAGCAAAATGGTGATTGAAGGTGAAGTAAAACCTTTATCTGCAGAAGATGCCTATTATGTATTAGAAGCGGCGCAATCCGTAGTTGTTATTCCTGGTTACGGCATGGCTGTTGCCCAAGCACAACATGCGATGAAAGAGTTACAACAATTGTTAGAAAATAACGGGGCAGAAGTCGCCTATGCCATTCACCCAGTAGCGGGCCGTATGCCTGGGCACATGAATGTGCTATTAGCCGAGGCCGATGTGTCTTATGAGCAATTATTTGAAATGGACGAAATCAACAAACGCATCGAAAACTTTGATGTTGCCATGGTTATTGGTGCAAATGACGTGGTTAACCCAGCTGCCCGTGAAATGAAAGGCAGTCCTATTTATGGAATGCCTGTGATTAATGCTGATTTAGCTAAAAATGTTTTTGTATTAAAACGAGGCATGGCTTCTGGATTTGCAGGGGTCGATAATCCGCTGTTTTTTAAACCTAACACCCGTATGATTTTTGGTGATGCAAAAGAAACGTTGAGTCATATGATACGTCAATTTTCTGATTGATCATTGACTTAATATAAAGTCGGGTCGTTGGAATTGTATTGCTAATTATGGGTTCAAACTAGTTGTTAATAATACAACGAACCGGTTAATAAACCGTTTTTTAAGACGCAATAAACCCAACTCGCCAAATTAAAATTTAGTTTGTTTTATTTTTCGGAAAATATTGCTGGGACAACAATTTTGAATGATGCGCCTTTTTTTGATGTAGAAACGACACTAACACAGCCTCCACTTTGCTGACAAAAACCCCATACAACGCTCAAACCTAACCCTTTGTTAGGCGTAGCTTTTTTGGTTGTAAAAAAAGGCTGATAAATACGCTTAAGGTTTTGATTTGAGATACCCACTCCATCGTCAGATATCATAACCGACAGATAACGCATAGGTTCTCCTAAGGTTTCATCGATACTTGAACTATCAATGACATTGGAAACCTCTATTGTTATATGCTTTGAGTTGGCTTGAATGGCATTTTGGAGTAAATGTAACAAGCACTTCTCAAAAAAAATAGGGTCTATTCTTGCCATCCATAAATCTTTAGTGGCAGTAAAGTGAATTTTATTTTTATCATTTAAAGGCAAATTTATGTCATTCAGATAATTAATAATAAGATGATTCAAATCAGTGTTGCTAGGTTGCAAAAATTGTTTTTGTGCAAAAGACAATAAGTTTTCAGTCAAGATAGTGCCACTTTGTATCGCTTGTAAAATGGCATTAATAAATATTTTTGAATTTTCTGGTTGGGATAATCTAACCTTCAACAACTCTGCATTACCCATCACAACACTCATGACATTATTAAAATTATGAGCTACTGAACCAGAAAAATGCTCTAACTGCCGATTCTGTTGACATTCGCTCAGTCCTTCATTGTGAATTTGAGTATTACTGGGCTGATTGGGATTTTTTGAAAGTAATATTATATAAGCAGCGACAGCTGATAATACTGCTATTATTGAGCCTAAAAAATCGACTAACTTCAAATCTGGGAGCTGCTTCAGCGCCAAGTAAATACTAATTAACATGCTAATCAAACATAGGTGAAACACTGTTTTAAAAATGTGTTTAGTGCTGTTTGAAGTAGCGATTATTATCAAAATATAGATAGGAAAAAACATTAGATAATACCCAGTTGCTGCGCTAAGTAAAAAACAAATCAGGATTATTGAACTGATAAATAATATAGGAAGCTTTGCTAAAAAATTCATATTATTGATAACTTCCTTTAGGCAAATAAGTCACACTTAAGCGTTCTACAAAATTCTAAAATGTTCTTACTCAAGGCAATTAAGTATTTTAAATTTGAAAAATAACAAGTGTTTAAAAATCAGAGCAAATTAATTTTCAAAATCAAATTAAGTGCACCTTAGCAAGTAGCACTAACTGAGCTAGGCGGGCAACAGATTTAATTTCTAACTTTTCAAAAATATTGGCACGATGGGCCTCTACTGTCCGACGGCTTATAAATAAATGGTCGGCTATCTCTACAGCGGTTTTGCCATTGGCAACCAATAAAGCGACCTGTAATTCACGTTTTGAAAGGATTTTTAAATTTGCATATGCTTGATCGGATTCATCAGAAAAAAGATCATGATTTTGATGCATTTTTATAGCATCCAATACCTTTGAAATTAACACACTGTTTGGTGCTGGCTTGCGCACGAGTGAAAAAGCGCCACCACTCATAGCATCTACTGCTGAATCAATATCTGCTTTACCAGTGTAAAAAACTATCGGAATACTAATTTTTTTTTCGTGTAAAAGTTGTTGAAACTCAATGCCGCCTATTTTGGGCATGCTTAGGTCAAGTAAAATGCAACTGTTGTTAGTTTTAAGTTTAGATTCAATCGCTAAAAAAGGATTATCAAAAGCATAAACAACAAATCCTGCCAATCGAAATACATTTTCTAACGTGGTTCGAACACTCACTTCATCATCTATTATGTAGATTGTTTTATTATTCAAAAAACACCTGCATTATTTTAGTAAAACATTTCGAAACTGATGCCAACTGAAAACAAATTAGGTATTTCTACTTATTGTCAGTTAAGTACATCTTGAACTAAATTTAATCACTCTAAATGTTGTTAAGTTTTTAAGAGTATATAAATCAAACAGCAAAAAAACTATTTAAATATACAGCTTATGTTGTTCACTTGTTAATGGAAAACCCGAATGCAAAAGAGAAATCCATCTTTACACTGGTTCTTACAAATACATATATTGTTTGGTAGTAGTTTATTAATTTTCTTTGGCCGGCCTTACATAGCACTCGCTGCATATGGTTTTCTTAGTATATTGGTTTATATTCGTTACTCAAAAAAATTGCAAGCTGCAACGGCTGATGCTCAGCAAGAGATTACGTCTAGCAATTGTGTTGCAGATGAGATTGTTATGTTTAGTCAGCAAATTATACCCTTAGTATTGGAATGTGAAAACAATCTCAGCTCGGTTTTATCAACTCAAGATGACGCACTAGATACCCTGACAAACTCATTTTCAGAATTAAAAAACATTGTGCAAAAACAACAAAACTGCATCGAAAAACTCACTCACGGCAATGAATCAACTGAAGGTTCAAACGATGCATTGTATGCAACAGAAATGCGTGATTTTGCCAATAGTACCACAGTAACCTTAGACCGATTTATTCAAACAAGTGTTGATATGTCAAGTTCTTCAAGTGTGTTGCTAAAGAAGGTAAATGGTATTCACGAAATGATGCCAACAATTATTCGAGCATTATCGGGCATTGATGATATTGCCGCGCAAACTAATCTATTGGCACTAAATGCGGCCATTGAGGCTGCTAGAGCTGGCGAGATGGGTCGAGGGTTTGCCGTTGTGGCTGATGAAGTTCGGTCATTATCAAATCGTTCCACACAGTTTAGTGCGCTTATTAAACAAGAGTTAGAACGTATTCGGTTGCAAATTGAACAGTTATCTCATGATGCAGCAGCAATCGCAGCCCACGATATCAGCTATGTGTTAGAGGCGAAGCAAGATATACAAATTGCTTTGGATAATATCATTTTAAAGTCAAAAGCAGACTCACAAGTAACCATAGAATTAGATGAAATTGTCAAACACCTAGCCACTGCACTGAACAATTCAATAAGAGGGCTGCAGTTTGGAGACATCAATGGACAAAATATTCTCTACACCAAAGAAATGTTGGAATTCTTAAGTAATCAATTGGAGACAATTAAAGCACATAGCAATAATGGTCTCGGTCAGTTCCTCGAACAACAGTCTGAGACTATTCGAAATCGACAACAAACAATCAGCAATCCCGTTTCGTCTTCGTCAATGTCATCTGGTGAAGTGGAACTTTTTTGAATAATAAAAACATGGAATTATATAAATGTCTGAATTAAAAGTAATGAGTTTGATTGCAACATTCGATTTTTATTTTCAGAAAAGTCAGACGAGGATTTTTCGTGGTTTTTATTCTCCTCCCATCTATTCAACGGGACACCTCACAGTTTGAGTACCTAGATAGTTCAGTCATTAAAATGATGTTATTGCTGAATAAAAAAGTTGGGCGATACATGTCAAAACTAGCATAAACCATGCTGATGGCTGCCAATTAAAGTCTTAAATGGCCGAAATTAAATTAACGTTACGATTTACATCCAATTACAACAAAAAAATAAAAAAATCCTTAGTCATTAAATGAGATAGATATGAGTAAAAATATTTTAGTAGTTGATGATTCACCTTCTATACTTCAAATGGTTGAAGTCACATTAAAGTCCGTAAATTACGCAGTCACGACTGCTCAGGACGGCCAGGAGGCGCTGGAAATTTGTAAATATACCCGTTTTGACTTTGTGTTGACCGATCAGAATATGCCCCGCATGGACGGCTTAACACTGATCAAGTCATTAAGGGCGATGTCTGCTTACGCAAGAGTGCCTATCGTGGTGTTAACCACTGAAGCAAGTGATGCCATCAAGACTAAGGGCAAGGCAGCCGGGGCAACAGGCTGGATGGTCAAACCTTTTGACCCCAAAAAACTCCTAGAAGTCCTTAAAAAAGTACTCGGTTAAACATTGTAAAGGGTTTGTATGTCTATTGATATGGAGCAGTTCCATGGTGTGTTTTTTGATGAAAGTCAAGAACACCTAGATAGCATGGAACAACAGCTGATGGATCTGGAATTAGATAATCCGGATGCAGAGCAACTCAACAGCATTTTCCGCGCAGCTCACTCAATTAAGGGTGGCAGTGGCATATTTGGCTTTGATGCGTTGACTGGTTTGACTCATATAATGGAAAACCTCTTAGATAAAGCACGTCAGGGAACCACGCAGCTTAATGTTTCTATGGTGAATGTATTACTTGAAACCGTTGATTTGCTCAAAAAAACACTGGATACCTATAAAAATAAAGAAGAGATCGATCAACAAAGCATTGATTCGGGCATTCAAACCCTTGAGTTAGTGCTGGCCGATGAAAGTGGGATGGATGCATTTGCAGAAATAACCGATAACGACTCCGATGACATAGAAGGTTTTGGATTTTTTGATCAGCCAAAAGCCGCTGCAGATGAAGATGGATTTGGCTTTTTTGAAGCTATGCCTATGAAACCACAAGACAACAACAAGGCATATGGTTTTCATCATAAAAATATCGGAGACCTCAATGCAAAAGATAAGGCTTCTGGCCCAATTGCAAGCGCGACTCCCGGTAAAATCAACCCGTCCCAAAAAGTATCTGAACAGCCCAAAAAAATAACTGAGTCTGCATCAATTAGGGTGGATACAGGCAAGATTGACTCTTTAGTCAATCTGGTGGGTGAATTAGTTATTACTCAATCAATGCTGGCAATGATTGGCTCTGAAATCACCGGGGCGATAGAAGATAAATTACAGACGGCTTTAGCCGAATTACAACGTAATACCCGAGAAATTCAAGAGTCAGTTATGTCGATGCGAATGTTACCTATGAGCGTAACTTTTAATCGTTTCCCCAGAGTGGTTCGAGATTTGTCTAGCAAATTAGGTAAAAAAGTCGATTTACAAATAGAAGGTGGAACTACCGAAATAGATAAAGGCATGATTGAAAAACTGGTTGATCCTCTGACCCACTTAGTCAGGAACAGTATTGACCATGGGATTGAAACTGTTGATGAGCGTATAGCCGCAGGTAAGTCAGAAATGGGTACTGTGATCCTGCGCGCCGAACAACGTGGCGGAAGCATAGAGATCAGCATCACTGATGATGGGGCTGGTCTGAACCGAGAAAGAATTTTATCAAAAGCAACTGAAAATGGACTGGTTCACGATCCAAATATGTCAGATGCCCGGGTGTGGGATCTTATTTTTGATGCGGGTTTTTCAACAGCAACTGAAGTTACAGATGTGTCTGGTCGTGGCGTAGGTATGGACGTGGTAAGACGAAATATAGAAGCCATTGGCGGGCGAATTGAAATTGAATCATCCTTAGGTAAGGGCTCGGTATTTCGTATTCATTTACCGCTAACCTTAGCCATAGTGGATGGTATGTGTGTGTCAGTGGGCAACCAAATATTTGTGGTACCTCTGGTGAATATTGTCGAGTCCATTCAACCATCTAAAGATCAAATGAAATTCATCTCAAATGACAATCTTTTATGGATAAGAGAACAGTATTGGCCACTGATACAGCTGCATAAAACCATGGAAATCGACAATGCCATTATTGAACCTGATAAAGCCATAGTGGTGCTGCTTGAAAGTAGTAAAAAACGTTTTGCATTATTGGTTGACGCGTTAGTGGGTCAGCAGCAGGTAGTAATAAAAAGTTTAGAAAAACATTATAAGCGGGTAACAGGTGTCGCGGGGGCCACCATCATGGGCGACGGTGGAGTTGCCATGATCCTTGACGTTGAATCCTTGGCCGGCTTAGTTAAACCACCTAGTACAGAGAGTAAAAAACATGACTAACGCACAGATGAGTCAAGATAATCAATCCTACACAGACGCAGACTCGCGAGAATTTTTGAGTTTTGTGCTGGGTGAAGAGCATTATGCTTTGGATATCATGTCGGTTAAAGAAATTCGCGGATATGAGGCGGTCACCAAAATTGCCAATGCCCCTCCGTTCATAAAGGGGGTCATCAATCTTCGAGGTGATATTGTTCCAATTGTGGATTTACGTCTGAAATTTGAGGTAGGCGAAGCTACTTACGACGAATTTACCATAGTGATCATGCTTAATGTAGCGCAACGCATTGTTGGCATTGTGGTGGATGGTGTATCCGATGTTATTCGTTTAGCGGACGAACAAATACGCCCGCCACCTGAATTTGGTGTGTCCTTCGATAGTCAGTATTTACTCGGTCTGGTGCCGATAGAAGACCACATGGTCATATTAGTCAATATAGAAAGTCTTATTTCGAGCGATGAACTCGGATTAGTAGACACCCAAATTATCGCACCCGAGGAGTAAACAATGAATACAATCAAAACAACGTGGATTTCGAAGCTAGTCAGTGGAACACAACTGAAAGCACAGGGGCAAGAGCTAGAGGCGATGTCGGCCCGACTGGATGAGCAAACAGCCAATATGGCGGCATTACAAAATGAATTATCGAATACGAAACAGGAGCTTCAGGTTCGCACAGATATTATGGACCTGACCAGCATCGTATCGTTTGCGGACCTTAAGGGTGACATCGTCACGGTTAATGACAAATTTATTGAAGTCTCTAAATACGCTAGAACAGAGTTAATAGGTCAACCGCATAACACCACTCGCCACCCTGACATGGCCAAAGAAACGTTTAAAGAGGTATGGTCCACTATCAAAAGGGGAAACACGTTCCGTGGTTTAATCAAAAACCGAGCCAAAGACGGAACGCCCTACTACGTAGATGCAGTCATTGCACCATTTATTGGTGAAAGAGGTAAACCTACAAAATATTTAGGCGTGCGTTATGACATCACCGAACAGGAGATTGAACGCCAGAACGCCAAGGGTATTCTGAGTGCCATCGATGAATCATATGGTTATATCGAGTTCGACTTGAGTGGCAATATTCTCAATGCGAACAAAAATTTTCTGGGGCTAATGGAATACTCGCTCGACGAAATTGAGGGCAAGCACCACCGTATCTTCGTAGACCCTGCTGAGTCAGTTCTGCCAGATTATGCTCAGTTTTGGGCTAACCTCAATGCCGGTAAGGCACAAAACAATGCGTTTAAGCGTATCACCAAATCGGGTGCAGAGGTCTGGATCCAAGCAGTCTATGCCCCTGTGACGGATGAAATGGGGCGCGTCTTCAAGATTGTGAAAATTGCCACCGACATCACCACGACAAGAACACAGGCAGCCGACTACGAAGGCCAGATAGAAGCCATTGGGAAATCCCAAGCAGTAATCGAATTTAATATGGATGGAACGATTATCCAGGCGAATGATAATTTTCTCAACACCATGGGATATCGAGCGGACGAAGTGCAAGGTCAACATCATAGTTTGTTTGCTGATACTGAGTACAAAAACAGTAGTGAATATAGACGGTTCTGGGAAAAGTTGAATCGTGGTGAATATGAGGCCGGTGAATTTAAACGCATAGGAAAAGGCGGCAAAGAAATATGGATCCAAGCATCCTATAATCCGATTATGGATTTAAATGGTAAGCCGTTTAAAGTCGTTAAATATGCTACCGACGTTACCGAGCAGAAATTGCGTAATGCGGATTTCGCAGGTCAGATAGAAGCTATTGGGAAATCCCAGGCGGTTATCGAGTTTAATATGGATGGCACTATTATCCAAGCGAATGATAATTTTCTTAACACCATGGGATACCGAGCAGACGAGATTAAAGGTCAACACCACAGTATGTTTGCTGATACTGAATACAAAAACAGTCATGAGTATCGACAATTTTGGGAGACTTTAAATCGTGGAGAATACCAAGCTGCAGAGTACAAACGCATTGGTAAAGGTGGCAAAGTTGTTTGGATCCAAGCTTCGTATAATCCTATTATGGACTTAAACGGCAAACCTTTTAAAGTGGTTAAATATGCCACGGACATTACCGGTCGTAAAAACGCCATCAATGAAATTAAACGAGTCTTGTTATGTTTATCTGACGGAGACTTAACCACTTCTATTGAAGAAAAGTTTGAGGGAGAGTTTCAAGAGTTAGGCGATGCTATCAACAGTTTTGTAAGTGAACTTCGCGATACCATCTCACAAATAAATTCTGCCGCAAACACTATCAACGAAGCATCAACCGAAATTGCTGAGGGCAATGCAGATTTATCTAGCCGAACCGAAGAACAAGCTTCCAGCTTAGAAGAAACAGCTTCGAGTATGGAAGAGCTGACAGGCACGGTGAGATTAAATTCTGAAAACGCTGATCAAGCTAATAGTTTGGCATCAGAAGCGTCATCAGTCGCTATAGAAGGGGGCGAAACTATTCAGAAGGTCGTTACTACTATGGCGTCCATCAATGAATCTGCCAATAAGATATCGGATATTATAGGTGTCATAGATGGTATCGCTTTCCAGACCAATATTCTTGCTTTGAATGCCGCCGTTGAGGCCGCAAGAGCGGGTGAGCAAGGGCGCGGGTTTGCTGTAGTTGCATCTGAAGTGCGCACCTTAGCACAACGCTCAGCCAACGCAGCCAAGGATATTAAAGAGTTGATTTCTGACTCGGTCAGTAAAATAGAAAACGGTAATGTATTGGTTAATCAATCTGGCGAAACCATGGAAAAAGTGGTGACCTCGATTAAACGGGTTAACGATATCATGTCGGAGATTGCCGCAGCCTCATCTGAACAAGCGACGGGAATTGATGAAGTGGGTAAGGCTATCACTCAAATGGATGAAGTAACCCAACAAAACGCTGCGTTAGTGGAAGAGGCTGCCGCCGCAGCAGAAAGTCTGCAGTCACAAGCAGTACAACTCACTGAGCGTGTTGCTTCCTTTAAAATGGATGATTCACAACAAGGGCATCAACAAACTATTGCTTCAAGTAAAGCATTAAGTTCGCCGGTACCCAGAGCCAGAAAATTGAAACAAAGAGCGCCAGTAGCGCAGAAAAAAATAAAGGCAGCCTCACCCCAAGAAGATGAATGGGAAAGCTTTTAGGCAATTGAATCTATGCCGCAACTTGATGTAGGGCGAGAGTTTCTATTTAGTCCGTTGGATTTCGATAATGTACGCAGAATCTTGTACGGTAAGACAGGCATTCAGCTGGCTAATAGTAAAGATTCGATGGTGTATAGCCGCCTAGCGAGGCGACTTCGTGTTTTAAAAATTAGCAGCGTTACTGAGTATCTTAAATATCTCGAAGCCAATCGCCAGGAAGAACAGTCTTTCATCAATGCGTTGACCACAAACTTAACTTCGTTTTTTCGGGAAAAACACCATTTTCCTGAATTACGTGATTATTTGAAAAAACACCCAGGTAAAAAGCGTATTTGGTGCGCAGCCAGTAGTACCGGTGAAGAGCCCTATTCTATTGCTATAACAGTGGCCGAAACTTTTGGTGGTTTTACCACACCGGTTGAAATCATCGCGTCTGATATTGATAGTGCAGTTCTCGATAAAGCCCGAGCGGGTATTTACAACCAAAGTAATGTCACTGATTTAAGTCAGGAGCAATTGAAGGAGTTTTTTCACCGTGGCTTTGGCTCGAATCAGGGCAAAATAAGAGTTGTGCCAGAGCTGCGTAAAATGGTCGATTTCAGAAAGAATAATCTTACTCATTCTAAATGGGATATTAAACCACCGATTGATATTATTTTTTGCCGAAATGTGATGATTTATTTTGATAAAAACACCCAAGTTAAAATTCTCAGTCAAATGGTTGAATTGATGCCTGCTGATGGACTTTATTTTGCGGGGCATTCTGAATCCTTTTCTAATGCGGGTCACTTAGTAGCCCCTCTAGGAAAAACCCTTTACCGGCCAGTAAAAGGCAAACCCTAATGGTGATGGATAATTACCAAGATAAATCGGAGACTTTTCCTAATCGATATTTTGATAGGTACCTTGACCGTGAGGTAGTGAAAATATTGCCCGGTGAATATTATGCCACGACAGAGGATACCGTTATTGTCACTGTACTTGGTTCATGTGTGGCTGTCTGTTTACGTGATCCTCAAAAACGAATTGGTGGCATGAATCACTTTTTGTTGCCCAGCGATGGGGCTTCCAATATATCATCTGTTTCAGATTCTGCACGTTATGGGGTGTATGCAATGGAACTTTTAATCAACCAAATGTTAAAACTTGGGGCGGATAGACGACGGTTAGAGGCTAAAATATTTGGTGGGGGCAATGTCTTAAAAGGTTTCACCGGTTTTAATGTGGGTGAGCGGAATGCGGAATTTACCTTGGAGTATCTCAGTGCTGAGCATATTCCGGTGTTGGCCAGTGACCTGCTAGATGTCTATCCCCGTAAAGTCTATTTTTCTCCCAATTCAGGCATTGTGAATGTAAGAAAAATTAAATCTCTACATAACAGCACTATTATGGATAGGGAAAGTGAATATAAAATGCGTATCCGAGGCGCATCAAAAAGCGGTGAAATTGACTTGTTTGAGGATTAAGGTAATGACTATAAAAGTGTTAATTGTAGATGACTCCGCTCTTATCAGGAGTTTGCTCAGTGAAATTGTTAAGTCAGCAAAAGATATGTTTTTAGTCGGTGCCGCACCGGATGCCTATGTGGCAAGAGATTTGGTGAATAGGTTTTCGCCAGATGTGATCACCTTGGATATTGAGATGCCCAAAGTAGATGGGCTAACCTTCCTTGAAAAGTTAATGAAGGCTCACCCTACGCCCGTTTTAATGATCTCAACTTTAACCGAGCAGGGAGCAAATGCCACACTTCGAGCCTTAGAGCTTGGGGCCATAGATTATATCGCTAAACCCAAGTTAGGCGTTGCCCAGGGTATTGAGGAATACAGGCAATTAATTATCGATAAAATAAGGATCGCCGCTAAATCTAAGGTGAAGCCCGCAACAAAAAAAAAGTCAGCTAATACCGCCACATTAAATTATTCTGGTACCGAAAAAATAATCGCTGTAGGGGCTTCTACCGGCGGCACTGAAGCCATAAAAGAATTTTTGATAGACTTACCTTCTAACAGTCCCGGTGTGGTGATCACCCAGCATATGCCTCCTGGTTTTACTACAAGCTTCGCCAAACGTTTAGATACCCTATGTAAAATAAATGTCATAGAAGCTAAAGGAGGAGAACGTATCCTGCCGGGTAACGCCTATCTAGCACCGGGGAACTTCCATTTATTAATAGAACGCAGTGGTGCGGATTATCGTCTGAAATTGGTAGATTCAGCGCTAGTGAGTGGGCATAAACCTTCAGTAGATGTGATGTTTAATTCGTTGGCTAAATGTGCAGCGCAAAACACGGTGGCGGTAATTTTAACGGGTATGGGTAAAGATGGCGCCGCAGGTATGCTCTCTTTGCATCAGCAGGGCGCTTATACTTTGGCCCAAGATGAGGCAAGTTGCGTGGTCTTTGGAATGCCCAAAGAGGCGATAACCCTCGGCGGAGTTGATTCAGTATTGCCATTAAATTCGTTGGCACCAGCAGTGGTTAAATATCTACAATCTGTCAATGCTGGCTCTCGCATGTAAATCGAAGTATCTATTTCTGCACCGCATGTCTATGGATAAATTAAATGCTTAATTTAAAAAAATTAACGCAAAGGAAACTTTAAATGCCATCACTTTGCAATTTCTATACTAAGTGCAAGAAAAACATGTGGTGGCTGCCGATTAAAAATTTGGTTAACTGATACGATACTTAACAAAATACTTGCAAGCAAAACATCTACAGCTATAATGCTTGCCTCTTGAAGGTTGGTTGAACCAAAATTCAAGTCTTTGCAAAGCCAGTGTGGTGGAATTGGTAGACACGCTAGATTCAAAATCTGGTTTCTTCGGGAGTGGCGGTTCGAGTCCGCCCACTGGTACCATTCTTTGCAAGAAAACATTAAGCCGACTTATGTCGGTTTTTTTGTGTGTGAAAAGCCTCAAGACACAGTAGTTACGAGCGCCACTTAAGTTGATGATCTCAGGCAACTCTACAGTCGAAACAGAGTTGACTGGCTGGAAAGAGCGATCTATAGCCGTTCAAGCAATCTGTATACCTTTAAACTTTTTGATGTTATTGGTTGGTATCCTAATGGCAGGTGATCCGACAAAGCCGTCATTAGCACTTAGAGTTATATTTGTGTATTTTGCTGCTAAAACTCTTCAACATCAACTTCCTCTATCCGTCGGCCATGTGCCAATACCCCCCATAGGAGTTTCGTTATTCATAACGATAAGAAAGGTCGATATAGGACACTCGAAGAGAAAAGTTAACATCGCGTTCCATTTGTGAAAACATTTCAGTATCACTTTTTTTGTTAAAAATTGGTAAGTCAATAATTTAACAGTAGAAAATATTTACCATATAGTTTTTAATGGGAAGCATCAAAATCTCGTTTAAGTCAGGTTGACCACGTCACGCCTTCCTTTTGCTTTTTGAGTTAAAGGCAATATCGAGGTGATTAGAGTGAAAATACTCAATTGGATAAAAAGGCAATGACTGAAAACTTATGACGATTAAAATCAAGTCGAGTAATTACATATACGAAATGCTCGATAATAACCGTTAGATTACTTTTGGGAGAATGGAGTCAATATGAATTTTATTCATAAAGTACGCCGAGATAAATCGGTAGAAGATCGGAGTGGAGGCCGTCTCGGAAGTAAGTTCTCTACTTGGTGAGGTAAGGACACCGCCAAGACTCCGCGTCATGGGCTTTGCATCGTAAGGTGTAGAGTTAAGCTTTGACAGGGCACTTTCCAGTCAAACAACAACGCTGAAAATCAACAAATGCTTAGGTCAGCTATCAGGCCAGTTTTTGATGATTAAGTCATTGTCAATAATGGCGTCAAACTTGACATGGCAATCCCTCCAACCTCAACCAAAATTAAAGTTCCCAACATAGAGGAGCTTTAACATGTTTTAATTAATACCTTACGTGCAAAAATCCATCTGGAATAAAGGCAAGTTAGTAGGACAAAAACTACCGCTTAAACTCGAAGAAACTTGGGCGATCAGGATCAGACTACAACTGTCTAATAATCTGCGAGGTCTGGCGATGTTTAATCTTGCACTTGATAGTAAATTGAGAGCATGTGATTTAATAAAACTTAAAGTTAGAGACATTGCACATGGCTCAGCTATCCCACTGGGCTTCGCCTAACAACGTTCGCATTTGCCCATTGGCAAAGCGTTATATGCAATTATTATTGCAAAAGGCACACATTGTGCTAAATTGTTGCAATGACTCACTTTGCTTGGAACACAGAAAAAAACGCCGATTTAATCGATAAGCGCGGCATATCTTTTGAACGCGTAATTTATCATATTGAAAGAGATGGACTACTAGATGTCGTTAACCATCCAAATCAATCGAAATATCCCAATCAAAAAATGTTCATAGTTAATGTTAGTAATTACGCCTACCTAGTTCCCTTCGTAGAAAATGATGTTGAGATTTTTCTAAAAACGGTCATACCAAGCAGAAAGGCTACAAAAAAATATCTTGAGGTGAAGAATCATGACTAGCAAACTAAACCAGAAAGAAAAAGAACTTCTAAAATCATACGATGATGATGAATGGGTTTCTGTTGCAAATCCTACTGATATGGAACGATATAAATTAGCAGCTAAAAGTACATTTAAAAAAGACAAGCGTGTAAATATTCGTATGTCAGAAATGGATCTTGAATTATTACAGGAACGTGCACTCATTGAAGGATTACCATATCAAACACTCATGTCTAGTGTGCTTCATAAATACGTTACTGGTCGGCTTACTGATAAAAGCGTATAATCGAGTAGCCGGAGGTCTCTAACTTCCAGTCCCTAAACGGGGAGAACGAGCGTTTTCCCCGCCCCCTATCTTTTGCACTTTCCGGTCAAACAACAACACTGAAAATCGACAAATGCTTACTTCAGCTATCAGGCAATTTTTGACTTTAACCAAGATTACTCAACGGCCCCTATAGGGGATGTTCTAACTTTCGCGATTGATTCAACCGTATGACCGGTTTTCGCTCA
>JAWUXU010000125.1:0-13583 GCA_034111145.1 Paraglaciecola sp. | reverse complement strand
GCCTTCAATCACTTTTGGATAAAAAGCACATTTGGTTGTGATGCTTGATGAGGTATAAAAAAATGTAGTAGTATTTCGTCTAGTGAACGTAAGTTAAAGTGAATTTAGACCAATGCATATTTTAAATTTTGAAGCCTTTCTTGTGGCGATTACGTTGCTAACGATTACTCCTGGGATTGATACAGCGCTTGTGATCAAGAACACCAGTCGCTCGGGTGGTAGAGATGGTGTAGTTACTAGCCTTGGTATTTGTCTTGGAATTTTTGTACATGCGACGTTTTCAGCGGTGGGTATTTCGGCCATTTTACTCCAGTCGGCAGAACTTTTTCTAGCAATGAAATTGATAGGTGCCACCTACCTTATTTGGTTAGGCATTGGAGGATTAAGAGCGGCCTTTAAAGGTTACGCAGGATTAACAATTGATGACTTACCTTTTCCGTTAGTAGTCAAGTCGTCTAGTGTTTGTCGGTCGCTCAGAGAGGGCTTTTTGTCAAACGTGTTAAATCCGAAGACGGCGGTTTTTTATCTTGCGTTCCTACCGCAATTTATTGACCCACAATACTCCCCTCTATCGCAGGCAATGACCATGGCTGGAATACATTTTGTGATTGCTATGATTTGGCAAAGTGGACTTGCAGGGGCTGTTAGCTCCGCTAAACGCTTTTTTGCTAGCCCAGTGGCTTTGAAATGGATGGAAGGCATAACAGGTAGTGTACTGATATTTCTTGGTTCAAGACTGATTTTTGATGAGCATTATGTTGACCGCAGCTAACAATAAATAGGTGATCTCACCACCGTAAATATGCTGCGTCACGTTCTGAGGTATCCTCAGCAATAATCAAATTAAGACTTACCAATACAATACCCGTTATAAAATATTTTATTTTTAGTCAGTCGTTTTAATGACAAAATGAGTTGATAGTCATATTCTGTTCTGTTGGGTGAAGATAAATTTATGACGCAAAATTTATCTTCACCCACTATAAATAGTGTCAAACTACGCAACATATTTGAATAAAATCCAATGAGTGTCAGGTTGATTTTTAATTAACCAGTGTAGTGCCGCCGTCAACTGGAATAATTTGTCCCGTTATAAAAGCGCCAGCTTGACTGGCCAACATAATGGCAACACCTGCAATATCGCTTGGTTCACCCCAGCGTTTCATGGGAATAGTTTGAAGTTCCTCTTCAAACGCGGCTTGATCTAAACTTAGAAATTCGGTCATTTTTGAGTAAAAACGTCCTGGCGCAATAGCATTTACACGAATGTGTGACGCTGCTAGCTCGGTTGCTAATACTCTTGTTAACTGATGTATGGCCGATTTTGACACGGCATAACTAAAGGTGTCTAGGCCATTGCCCAAGAGTCCAGCAATGGAACCTATGTTAATAACAGTCGATGTATCTTGTGCACTGGCGTTTTTAGACAGGAGAGGCGTCAATGCTTGCGTTAAGAAAAAAGGGCTCTTAACATTGATGTCCATTACCTTGTCCCAACCTTTTTCAGGAAACTCACCAAAAGTAGCTCCCCAAGCCGTTCCGGCGTTGTTTACCAGGACATCAATATAATCTTCACGTTGGCTGATTTCTTGTACTAAATGATTTAATCCTTCATTAGTTGAAGTATCGCCAGGCAATGCAATACACTCACCAAATTTGCTTAATTCTTCAGCAGCAGTAATGCAGGCTTCGGCTTTGCGACCTGTTATGTAGACACGTTTCGCACCTGCTTCTAGGAAACCTCGGGCCATAAAGGCACCTAATCCACGATAACCACCGGTAATAACACAGATTTTATCTTGCATAGAAAATAGATTTTCAAACATAAAGCCCTATCCTTATAGTAAAAGTTTAATTTACCAAAGAAATCACACTGAAGGATATTTTTTAGAATGATGATCAATAACTTGGAACAAAATCCTGATGGCGCAAGTTCATCAAGAAGTAGACGTTGTTTGATTTTTTGTACATTTAAGCATCTCTTACTTTTGAATTAAAGGTTATGTATATAAATTCAAATATAGCAGGGTAAGAATAAATTTAAATGGACTTCGATATTATTATTACTAGGTGATATGTTATTTTAATGTATATAAATCATTAGCTTACAATATATTAAGAGAGGTGATAAGAGAAGTAATAAAAGAGGTGATAAGAGAGGTAATAAAAGAAGTAATAAAAGGAATTGGCCTTTTATTACTTCTAACAACAATGCATTTATCTAGTCAGGGTTATTTTCATCATATAATTCAATATTTAACTCTAAGACGCTCAATTCACCATTTTTATTATCAAGGTTAATCGACAGACTTTTATCCGACACTTTAATATACTTACGTAACACTTTAAGAATATCTTCAGTCAACTGGGGTAAATAATCAGGTTGTTTATTTCGGCTACTACGCTCGTGTGCAACAATTATCTGCAGGCGTTCTTTGGCTTTAGAAGCCGTTGTGATCTGTGGCTCTTTGTTACGTAAAAAATAATCAAGTAATGCCATATTAACCTCCAAACAATCGACTAAGAATGCTTTTTTGTTCAGCTTGTAAAAATCTAAACTCAACTGTTTCACCTAAAAGACGATCAATAACATCTTGATATGCTTTCCCTGCATCACTTTCAGTATCTAGAATCACTGGTTCACCCGAATTAGATGCTTTGAGGACTGCAGGTGATTCTGGAATAACACCTAATAAAGGTATTGCTAAAATATCCACCACATCATCAACACTAAGCATTTCACCCTCTGCAACTCGTTTAGGGGAATAACGAGTTAATAATAAGTGTTCTTTAATGGGGTCTAAACCAAGCTCAGCTCGACGCGAACGGCTTGCCAACATACCTAAAATTCGGTCAGAGTCTCGTACTGATGATACTTCTGGATTGGTGGTAACAATCGCTTCATCGGCATAATAAAGAGCCATCATTGCTCCAGCTTCGATACCTGCGGGTGAGTCGCATATAATATATTCAAAAATTTTACCAAGCTCATCCAGCACCTTACCCACATTTTCTTTGGTTAAAGCATCTTTATCGCGTGTTTGTGAAGCGGGTAATATTGATAAGGTGCTAACACGCTTATCTTTGATTAGAGCTTGATTTAAGGTCGCCTCGCCATTGATCACATTAACAAAATCATAAACCACACGTCGTTCACAGCCCATAATTAAGTCAAGGTTACGAAGTCCAATATCAAAATCGATTAGAACAACTTTGTGTCCTTTTAATGCTAAACCAATGCCAATAGCAGCACTCGAAGTCGTTTTACCCACTCCACCCTTTCCTGATGTAACAACAATTATTCGTGCCATAGACCGAATATCCTTCATAAATAAAATAAAATTAGATTAGTTTTGATGACGTCAATTCGGTGCCAGTCAACTGTATATATACGGGTGATCCCCAATGCTCTTGCATTGATTCACTCAGCCAATAGTTTCCATTAATTGATACAAGTTCAGCCTCAAGATTTTGGCAATAAATTTGTGCAAGATGATGACCTTTTGCTCCTGCGATTGCTCGTCCACGCAATGAACCATAAACGTGAATGTTGCCATCTGCAATGATTTCAGCACCAGCAGACACAGAGCCTATTACAACTAAATTCTGGTCTTTTGCATAGACCTGTTGCCCTGATCGGATCTGTCCACGATGTATCTTATCGCTGTAAAACTGATGCTCACTTATGATTTTTGATTGCTTGGGTTCTACTGCAACAACTTCATCAGTTTTATTTTTTCTATTCGAGACCCTAACCTTCGAAGCATTTACGAATGAAAAACCAAGATCTCGTATAAGTGTTCTTTGTTCTTCAGAAACAGAACCAGTAAAACCAATAAAAGTGAATTTTAGTTCCTCAAGTAATGTTTTTACAGCTTGGTAATCAAAAGAACAATCCACTTTTTCAATATCAACCAATATCGGGAACAAGTGAAAGAAACCCGGTGCTTGAGCAATTTTTTCTACTAAATCGGTACGAATATCACCTAATATTAGCGTTTTTAAATGTAAAACAGATAGAGTAAAACTCGTACCTTTAAACTCAATGCTGCTATCAGTCATAGAGGGAATATTCCTAAGTAAAATAATTAATGTACTTAGACACTAACATTCTAATATTACCATTTTTTAGGTTGTTGTAATGACAATAACCTAAAATAATGGGTTCAGAGTCAATTTAAATGAACTAGAGTGATTATATTGCTAGTAAATAGGTTATCTGAATGACCAGAAAGCATCGCGTTGCCATTTTATAAGTGCCGGTACACTTGATTCAAAGAGATAATAATCAGCAAGCTATATTTGGTTGTGGAGAGGGTATGCAGGTTTATGTTGGATCGCTCAAAACGTAATCTAAGAAGTATAAAGACCATGTTCATGCATGGGTTTTAATAGCTAATCATATCCATATTTGTGCACATTGAGTAGCATCAATGGTACTGCTCAGATGATGTAGCCACTTGCTCGATTGTATGTAACGTATTTTAATCGCGGTTACGAACGAACAGGTAGTTTGGGAGAAGGCCGGTTTAAATAATGTTTGTTACAAAAAAAACTACATTTTGTAAGTTTATCGATAGATATAGTTGGGTCCTGCTAGAGCACGCATGCTCGAATAATCAGTAGTTTATTTTTGGTCAAGTTAACGATGTAATTTTCTTCGCAAGAAAAGTGATTTGTCATCCCTTCATTATATTTGCACTCGTCTTGGCATAAATGCTCAGGGGCGTCAGGTAGCGTATTGCAGCTTTTTTTCATATCAGGTAAAAGGTAAGTTGTTCAAAGGTATTCGCAAAGCGAGCAAAAATAGATGAGCTGTGGTTAATGATAATTTTTTGGTAGATATTGAGAGCATTGAAAAATTGGCGAGTTTCGAAGGGAAAAGAGGCAGGCCTATTGGTTAGCGGAATAAAAAAATGGCGTTAAAGGTGGCAGATTCAAGTTTAAACTGTCCCCTTATCTCAAGGTTATTATTTAACTATAATTAGCATCTATTATTGTATTTCTGGCGCTTCACTTTGCAGTGGCGGGCAATGAAATTCTGCTAGTGTTTCATTTTCATCGACACTATAAAGATGTACATCGAAACCCCAGAGTCGATGCACATGTTTAAGAACGTTTTCAGTACTATCTGCCAAAGGTGTGCGCTGATTAGTGATATGCCGAAGTGTTAAAGAACGGTCACCCCTTAAATCTACGTTCCAAATTTGAATGTTTGGTTCCTGCATACTCAAATTATACTGTAGTGATAACTTTTCTCGTACATATCGATAACCATTTTCGTCATGTATACCGGTGATTTGATAGTGTTCTGCTTGTTCGTCATCTTTAATTGAGAAAAGTTTGAGATCACGAATGACTTTTGGGGAAAGATATTGAAGTATGAAGCTCTCATCTTTAAAGTTTCGCATAGCGAAGTCTAATGTTTTTAGCCAATCTGAGCCTGCGATATCGGGGAACCATTGCTTATCTTCATCCGTTGGCGATTCACATATGCGGCGTAAGTCCTGAAAAATTGAAAAGCCTAAGGTATAAGGATTGATCCCATTAAACCATTTACTGTCGAAAGGCGGCTGATATACAACAGCTGTGTGCGATTTTAAAAACTCGATAATAAAGCCCTCATCAACCAGTTTTTTATCATAAAGCGTATTCATAATGGTGAAGTGCCAAAAGGTTGCCCATCCCTCATTCATAACCTGTGTTTGACGTTGCGGGTAAAAATATTGGGCTATTTTACGCGCAATTCGAATAACTTCCCGTTGCCATGGTTCTAAAAGTGGTGCATTTTTTTCAAAAAAGTAAAGTAAATTTTCTTGGGGTTCATCAGGAAATTGTGTATGAATAACTTCATCTTCGTTATCCGAACTTAAAGGTATTGTTCGCCAAAGTTCATTAACTTGTTGCTGCATATACATTTCGCGTTCTAATTGGCGTTTAGATTCTTCTTCAGCTGAGATGTTTGGAGGGCGCTTATAACGATCTACGCCGTATTTCATAAGTGCGTGGCAGGAATCTAATATCTTTTCTACTTCATCAATACCATGGCGTTCCTCACACTTTGAAATATAGTTTTTAGCAAATAGTAAATAATCAATAATTGCACTCGCATCTGTCCACGTTTTAAATAAATAATTACCCTTGAAAAAAGAGTTGTGTCCATAAGCAGCATGGGCAACAACTAACGCTTGCATCATCATGGTGTTTTCTTCCATAAGATAAGCAATGCAAGGGTCTGAGTTAATAACGATTTCATATGCCAGTCCCATCTGGCCTCGTTTGTAATTTTGTTCGCTATTCAAAAACTGTTTGCCAAATGACCAGTGACTGTAGCCTAGAGGCATACCAACAGAAGAGTATGCATCTAACATTTGTTCCGAACTAATAATTTCAATTTGATTTTGATACGTATCCAGCTTGTACTCTTTAGCAATTTTGGAAATCGCTTCATCATATTTCTCGATTAGTTCAAAGGACCATTCAGAACCGATAGAAATATAGTTATTGTTGGATTGTTTACGCATGATGAATGCTCTTTCGTGAGAATAACTCTCTGAAGACTGGATAAATTTCACTCGCATCGCTAATATTTCTTATCGCAAAGCTATCTGGAAACGCAGGGCTCAGGGTTTCATATTCATGCCATAAGCTTTGATGTACTAATTTTGTTATTTCTATGTAGGCGAAATATTGAGCCTTTGGCAAAATATCCTCACGTAATAGTTTCATGCATGATGGTGAGTCACCATTCCAATTATCACCATCTGAAGCTTGGGCAGCATAAATATTCCAATCTGATGCAGGGTAGCGTTGATTAATGATGTCATTCATTAGCTTTAACGCACTGGAAACAATTGTGCCACCAGTTTCTCTGGAATGAAAAAATTCTTCCTCATCAACTTCTTTTGCACTAGTGTGGTGGCGAATAAATACTACATCGATCTTTTTATAATTACGTTTCAAAAATAAATACAGCAGGATGTAGAAGCGTTTTGCGATGTCTTTGTGTATTTTGCTCATCGAACCTGAAACATCCATTAAACAAAACATCACAGCGCTGGTGCTTGGAAGTACTAGCTTTATGTGTTGATTGTATTTAAGGTCAAACTCATCAATCCAGGGAATTTTTTTGATACGTGTTTTGAGCTTTTCGATTTTAAGTTTTAGTACGCGTATTTCTGTTGAGTCATTTTTTGGTGAAGACTCAAGACTCATTAATTTTAGTTCGAGTGTTTGAATGTTTTCACGTGTTTTTCCTTTAAGCGCTAGGCGTCTGCCATAAGCTTTCTGTAAGGAGCGCACGATATTAATTTTTGCAGGGTTTCCCTGATTAGAATAACCAGCCCGTTGATATTTAAACGATGTAGTGTCTTTTAATTGTTTTTTTACCAAATTAGGCAGTTCGAGGTCTTCGAACATGAAGTCGAGAAATTCTTCTTGTGATATCTGAAACACAAACTCATCAACGCCTTCACCTGTATCACTTGCTTCACCCTGTCCTAAACCCTGTCCGCCTTGCCCTTCAGTCGGTTTAGCTACTCGGTCACCAGTGGTAAAATCTTTATTTCCAGGATTAACTGTTTCACGAACCCCTCCCTGACCGGATCGAAAAGTCGGTTCGTCTAAATCTTTACCGGGAATGCTGATGTTATCTCCACGGTCAATGTCGGTGATACTTCGTTTACTGACGGCATCAGATACTGCCTTCTTAATATGTTGGCGGTAGCGTCGAAGAAAGCGCTCACGGTTGACGGCGCTTTTATTTCTACCGTTAAGTCGACGGTCAATAATATGAGTTAAGCCCATTTATATCTCCTATGTTATAGACCTTAAGTTATTGAGTTCTTTTAAAAAGGATTTGCATATTAATAAACTTCTCTGTGAGCTCTAGTTTATGGGTATATACATCCATTTTATGAACTTTAAAACTCGCTCCATTTGTTAACCGTTATTGAGATTTTCGAACCCGCAAATACCATTCTGCAAGCAATCTAACCTGCTTCTCAGTGTATCCACGGTCAATCATGCGCTCTACAAATTGCTTATGCTTATTTTTGTCTTCCTGTGAATTTTTGGGATTGAATGAAATGACAGGGAGCAAGTCTTCAGTATTTGAAAACATTTTCTTTTCGATAACAGCGCGCAGTTTTTCATAACCTTGCCAGGAAGGATTTTTGCCATGATTGTTGGCGCGTGCTCTAAGCATAAAATTAACAATTTCGTTTCGGAAATCTTTAGGATTACTAATACCCGCTGGTTTTTCAATTTTTTCAAGTTCATCGTTTATTGCTGCTCGATTAAATATTTCTCCTGTTTCAGGGTCTCGATAGTCTTGATCTTGTATCCAGAAATCTGCATAGGTAACATACCTATCAAAAATATTTTGGCCGTATTCAGAATAAGATTCTAAATACGCTGTTTGAATTTCTTTACCAATAAACTCAACATAATGAGGCGCTAGATACTCTTTTATATAACGCAAGTATTGTTCAGCGGTCTCTTGTGCAAATTGCTCTTGTTCAATTTGTTTTTCGAGTACGTAGAGTAAATGAACTGGATTTGCAGCAATTTCGGAGGTATCAAAGTTAAACACTCGAGAGAGAATTTTGAAGGCAAAACGAGTCGAAAGGCCCGACATTCCTTCATTGACACCGGCATTGTCTTTATATTCTTGCATGGACTTAGCTTTTGGATCCGTATCCTTAATATTTTGTCCATCATAAACTTTCATTTTTGAGTCAATATTAGAGTTTCCGGGTTCATTTAATCGTGACAGAACCGAAAATTGGGCAAGCATTTTTAGTGTATCGGGTGCGCAGGGGGATTTACTTAGTGAACTATTTTCAAGTAGTTTTTTATAAATGTTCATTTCTTCAGTAACTTTTAAGCAATAAGGTACCTTGACGATTGAAATTCGATCTAAGAAAGCTTCATTGTTTTTATTGTTACGAAAGGTTTGCCATTCAGACTCATTTGAGTGAGCTAGTATAATGCCCTCAAAAGGAATTGCGCTCATGCCTTCTGTAGAATTATAATTACCTTCTTGTGTCGCGGTTAGCAGAGGATGTAGTACTTTTATTGGCGCTTTGAACATTTCCACAAACTCCAGCATACCTTGATTAGCTAGGCATAAACCACCACTAAAACTATAGGCATCTGGGTCATCTTGAGAAAAGTCTTCAAGCATCCTAATGTTTATTTTACCTACCAAAGCAGAAATATCCTGATTGTTTTCATCCCCTGGTTCAGTCTTGGCAATAGCTGTTTGGTCCAAAATAGATGGCCATAGTTTCACCACTTTAAATTTGCTGATATCCCCCCCGTATTCATGCAAGCGTTTTACTGCCCAAGGCGACATGATTGAACCTAAATAGCGTGCGTCGATACCGTAATCTTCCTTGAGCAATAAACCGTCTTCTTTTACGTCGAAAAGAGACAACGGCTTATCATGTACTGGCGAGCCTTTGATCGCGTAAAAAGGTACTTTTTGCATCAGATCTTTTAGCTTTTCAGCTAAGGAGGATTTACCGCCACCAACAGGGCCAAGTAAATAAATAATTTGTTTCTTTTCTTCTAAACCTTGAGCGGCATGTTTAAAAAATGAGACGATTTGTTCGATGCATTCTTCCATGCCGTAAAAATCATTAAATTTTTCGTAGCGTTTAATGATTTTGTTTGAAAATATACGGCTAAGACGAGGATCTTTTGAGGTATCAACTAATTCGGGTTCGCCGATAGCAATTAATAATCTTTCTGCGGCAGACGCGTAGGCGTTTGGATCGTTTTTACATATATCAAGGTATTCTTCTAGCGTGTACTCTTCTTGCTTACTGAGTTCATACCGAGTTTGAAACTGGCTAAAAATACTCATGACGCCCCCTAAAAAGGTGATGTATTGTCTATTGATGGCTGGCTGCTTACATGGTGTTCCTGTTACTTTTTCTTTCCATTTCCCTTTTGTACGGTTTTCTTGTTTAAAATCTCTTTATCTGACAAGAAAATTCGTAATGTTTGATAAAAATATTAATTATAAGTGTAGTTTATTTAGACGTATTAATCAGTTGTTTGTTCTAAAAAATAAATTTACAACATAATTTTTAATAAAAAATTCATATTAAATATTGACAGAATACTTTAACTATTCGATTGAATTACCCCATGGAAATTCCTGATTTTTTTATAAAGATGTCGGGGTTGTCTGCCTTCATCAATAGATGAGCAACGCATCGTCGATTTCCTTATAATACAAATTATAAAGACATAGAAATATTGATAAATAAAAGATACGGCTTTAACGCAGTTTAGTAAAGTAAATTTTTGTTACGCACTCAGTGACGTATGATCATTGACAACGTTACAAAAAACAGGTGACCAAAAATATGAGGTCAGATAGTTAAGTATAGAGGACCTTGATTAGAAATTAATCGATTTTTGTCATTAAAAATCCTTTGATTGGAGTGGAAGATGTTGCATTTAATACAATATTATTTTCCCAAGAACATTTAAACTAATAAGAACAAGGTGTGAAGATGTTTTTGGAGGCCACTAACACTTAGCAGGAACAACTCGATGCCCCAATATAAATAAGTATTATGCTGAGTGGAATTAAAATTAAATTTGCATTCAACGAGTTTCAAATAGAAGTGCCCATATTAAATCGAATGATATTGACAAGATGCTTAATCTTTTAAAGAAGAAAAACTATGAGACTAGACTCATCTTATAAATTAGATAACAAGCCCCAAGGTTGTTTGCATTATTTCTGTGTCCAACCACTGGTCAAAGTTGGCAAGTTTATTTCGAAAAATTAGAGCTGTCAGTCTCAGATTTTCTCTATAGGTTCTAGATAAGTATTTTTGTGGGTCTTTCATAATAATACGCTAACATTTTTCTCGAAATGTCAGCGTTTAACTAAAAAATCTGATTCTTTCTGTTTTTAACCCAGATTAATCCCGCCTGAGGTTAGCGACGCTTTTTAAACATAGAGCTACCACCAACTCGCCTGCGTTTTGGTTTTGTGCTTTCTTTCTCAGCAGAAAATTTAATTTCATCAATTTCGACCTTAGGAAGCAGCTCTGTGTGTCTTTTAAAAGGAGGACGTCCTGTAAAATCTACGGTTCTCACTTTTCTAAGTTCGCCGACTTTTTCGACTTTAACGGGTAAGATTTCAGTTGCAGTTATTGTTTCATAGCTACGCTTAAATGGTGGTCGTCCTTTAAAATCAGTTGTTACAATTGTTACGCAGTCTTTTGCGCACGCTGCTGAGCTTTCGGCGATGATGCTCAGAAAAATAATAGAAACGGCTGTTAAAACACCAATTAATCTTATATTCATTCATATTTCCTCAAAGTTAACGTTTGTTAAAACGTTGATCGCCCGATTGCGATATTGTTCATCCTTGTTTGCTCAGGGTGACAAATAGGAACGCTTTGTTTATTGGTCACTTTAACGCTCAAGTTTATTTTAATTAAAATACACAGTGTAATAAAACACCCATAGGACAAGGGGTTTTTGGTTAGGTTCGTCAATAAGCGAAAGTTATTTAATTTTTGATGGGCCTAATGCCTTTGATTTTCCAGTACCTTTTAAGGTTATGGATTGGTTCTTTTGGATAAAGTATTAATGACCTAGAATTTAACAAGTCATGTGTTGTAAATACGCTCAGTAACTTTGATTATTTGATTGAATTAAAATGGGCGCTTATGTCATTTATTTCTGAACTAGATATGTTTTTTTGCAAAGTAATCGTTGGTCTATTTATGAGTATCAAACGTATTTTGTGCGTTCACATTGCAATTATGGTCAAATGCCCCTAAATACTAATTAAATCACAGGGAGTATCTACGTAATTTATGGATGGTTAACTTCGAGCGCATTAAGTAATGTGTTAAGAAGAGCACTTAGAAACTTGGAAATTAACTTGTGAGAGTCGCTGGTTTTTAAGTATTAATATTAATGAGTGCTGAGTAGCGTTTGCCAATCGAAGAAGAGAATTTATGTTTACAGGAATAGTTCAGTCTATAGCTCAAATTGTTGATGTTACGGATAAAAATGGTATCAGAAGTTTTGTAATCGATTTTAATGATAGGTTTTGCACTGATTTAGAGATAGGCGCTAGTGTGGCCGTGGATGGCGTGTGTTTGACTGTGACAGAATTAGTTTCTGATGTTAGGGTTAAATTTGATGTAATGCTGCAAAGCCTTTTGATTACAACGTTAAGTGAGTACGGAAAAGGTACCCTTGTAAATGTGGAAAGAGCAGCCAAAGATGGTGCTGAAATAGGCGGACATCCTTTATCTGGCCACGTAGATTTTAAAGTATCAATTATTAATATTAACCAAATAGAAGACAATTACTGTATTCGTTTAGGGTTATCAAAAGAATGGAAACGTTATGTTTTTCCTAAGGGTTATATAGCCTTAAATGGTGCAAGTTTGACTATTTCACAGGTAAACAAACAAGAAGAGTGGTTTGAAGTTTGGCTGATACCAGAGACTCGAAGAATGACAGTTTTTGAGGCTAAGAATGTAGGCGACCATATTAATGTTGAAATTGAGCGTGGCACTCAAGTTATTGTAGATACTGTCCGAGATACTCTTCAAGATACTTTAGGTCCCTTGTTACCACTTTTTGAAAAGCTTCTGCTAGAGCAGGGAGTTGATATAGATTCGTTGGGACATAATACAACTGAACTCACGAGCCAGAAAATATAATAAGAAACTGTTTCGTTATCGATACTTCTATTTAAAGAAATTTACGCCATTAGAAAATCATTAGCAGAATAAAGTCTAGGTTGCATCGAGTTTAAGTCCTTTGGTGTAATTTGGCTTTAGTTTGCAACCTGATTACTTTTAAGCAGGTATTACCGCTTAAATTTTGCTGATTAACTCATCAAATCAACATACAACACTCATTAAACAATCTGTCTCTTGTTTGATTGAGGGCATAATAAACAAGGTTTATGCTGCCCAGTTTAGGTAGTGCTCAAGCATCCTATACACTAAAGTATCTACTTTGAGTGAACCTTACACCTAATATAAATTAATGGTCTAACTACAATAAATTAAAAAATAAATATCTATTGTGAAGAGGGAACATGAGTTTTTTTAAACTATTTGATAAAAACAATTTAAGCTAATGCAAATATTTAGAAAAATAAGAAAACAATTGTTGAAAGAATATAAATTCACTCGTTATCTTATTTATGGAGTGGGTGAGATTATTTTGACGGTAGTTGGTATTCTTATTGCGGTAGCTATCAATAATTCGAATATCCATAAAACAGATCAAATAAAAGAAACTACATATCTTAAAAATATCAAACTAGATTTTCAAAAGGATTTAGCAAGCTTAAATTTTAATCTTAAATTAAAAAAAGAAAGATATAAGGGGTCAATCACGCTCATCAGTCAAATAAATGGACAGCCTATTGAGGACCTACGGAAATGACTGTAAATATCGTTAACTCTCTTATGGAAGAACGATTTACCCCCAATAATTCTACGTATAAAAAATTGGCAAGTTCTGGAAATCTGAATTTAATATCAAACGACACTGTCAAAACATTGTTACTCGAATTAGAG
>JAWUXU010000124.1:0-16554 GCA_034111145.1 Paraglaciecola sp. | reverse complement strand
CGTATCAAGAGTAAAGCAGATAAAAAGTAAAAAGCCCAAGCACACAATTTAAGCTTTCTTTTTAAGTACGCGACACTCTAAGTCGCCCTGAAAAAAAGGTAAGAACCTGCGGGGTCAGGTACGTATAAAAAATAACAGTTTGATGATTTTTGATTTTTGATTTTTGATTTTTGATTTTTGATTTTTGATAAGTTAAACACCTTGAACTTTCTACCACCGTCTTGTAGTGATGGCTTGATAATTCTATTTATTCAAATCAACTAGTTTCAACCTTGTATGCCTTGTCCCTCCTTTCTTTTAAGCAAATAACGAACGTGTATACGGTCGAGATGTTTGTTAGCAAGGTGTACTAAGTTATCCAGCGTTAACCCTTGGACAAAGCTGTGGAATTTATCTCCGTTAACTGAGCCTGTTAATTAAGCCGAAAGAAAAAGGTGACCAGTTACATTTTTAAATTACTGGATATACTTTAAAAATGATCAGACCCATACGAGTGCTCGTTTTATCATTGTTCGGTTGAAACAAAAAAGCTCAAATAATATTACTTGAGCTTTTAACTTTAGATTGAGAAATAAAGGTTACCTTAGGTCGAACCTTAAAAAGGCATCTTAAAGCCGGGAGGTAAAGGCATACCGCCAGTCACATCGGCCATCTTGTCTTTAGTTGTTTCTTGCACGCGCCTAACACCATCATTAAATGCAGCAGCAACTAAGTCTTCGATCATTTCTTTATCTTCTTCCATTAGACTTGGGTCGATATCAACGCGGCGTACTGCATGATTACACGTCATAGTCACTTTAACTAAACCTGCACCGGACTCACCTGTAATTTCTGTTTTGGCTAGCTCTTCTTGATTTTTTTGCATGCGCTCTTGCATTTGTTGCGCCTGCTTCATCATATTACCCATTCCACCTTTCATCATGATCTGTCTCTCTTTTTATCTAATAAGTATCGATTGTTAATTGGTTATCTAGCTTGAATACTTTGTTCGTCTACCTTGGCAGCAAATTGTTGTTTTAATAATTGAATACCTGGATCGTTTTTGACCACGTCGCGGGCGTATTCTTTTCGTACTTGATTTACTTTCACTTGCAACGCATAAGGAGTATTAATGGGTTGCCCTAGCTCAATTTCAAGTTCAATAGGCCCGTTAAGTGCTAAACAAATCGCGTCTTTAAGCTGTTGTTCTGCGGTATCTGAAATAAGATGTGCCTTAGTCTCTAAAAGAGTCAATTTAACCGTATTGCCTTGTTGATTAAAAGCAGAGTGCAAGGCCAATTGTTTAGTCAAAGCCGTGACTTGCATGTCTTCAATTAACTGACTCCAACTGTCGACTTGTAATGCTTTTAATACTTTTTGTTTATTGGGCAAAAAAGCGGGGATCTCGATCGTGACGTCGCCAACATTTTCTTCATCTAAATGCGCCCTAGAATCGAAAGTTTCTGCTTGCACCAACACTTTTTCTGCTGAGAAGGGGCTGATTACCGGTGCAAATGCAGGTTCAAGGATCGCTGTATCCACAGGTCTGTCCAAAGGTATATCTATGGGTGAAGCTTGCGAATTGATATCGACCGCCCATGGCGGTGCATTATCTATTGTATGATCCGCACTAGGTGATAAATTGACTTGTGGTTCAGCACTTCGAGCTGATGGTATTTGTGTATTCTGACTTTGCTTTTCATCATTAGCGGCAGTTGACTTACTTTCGGCTTGTTGATTTTCCTTGCGGATCGAAGCTAAGTTAAATGGGGTAGCACTCTCAGACTTTTTTACCTGTTCAGCCCCTTCCCCCTTATCACTTTGGCTTTGTTTAAGTTTATTACGCAGTGCTATCAGATCAGCCGTAGAGGTATTAGGTTTTGTATCTGTATGTTGATGAGTAGATGCCTGTGAAGAGGAATGCGCCGAGGAATGTGAAGAAAAATCTACAGCTTGTGTCTGCATCGCCATATCTTCAGACGCATTGAGGCCAGTGCCTGTGTGATCATAATCAACAGCAAATTCAACAGATGCCTGCTCATCTAAGGTAACAGGTTGGTATTGGTCATAATCTATGGGTTGATGACCAAAATTTTCTGCCTGAGTCAAAATATCGTGCTGCTGAGCAAACAACTCAGCTTCTTTTGGCTCTGCTTGTACCGTCTGAGGTTGATTATTTTGCTGTTGTGCTAATTCGAGTGAATGTTTAGGTGAAAATTCTGGTAAAGGCTCAGGTGAGGGTTCTAGTGCTATTTCAGCTAAAGGTTCAGCTAAAGGTTCAGCACTGCGTTTTTGATGAAACGCTGGGCTATTTTTATCCGTTACTTCAACTGGCTCATTTTTTTGATCCACCAGACCAGATACAGTTTCAGGTGTGGCTTCACTTTTATTTGCCATCTCATTTGCCATCTCACTAGCAGGATCATTTGTTATGGATCCTTTGGTGACATTCACTTTTGCCTGATCGTTCGGCTGTTGTAACACCACTTCGACATCTGGTGTATTAGCAACAATGTCCAGTGCATCCAACTTTAAATTATTGGGACAGAAAGCCAACATACGCAACAGCGTCATCTCTAGTCCTGTTCTGGCATCAACTGCATGAGGTAAGTCTTTTTTGCCTGTCAGGGCAATTTGGTAGAGCAATTGAATTTGCTCAGCGGGTACCGTTTTAGCCAGTTGAAAAATAGCTCTGGCTGAAATAGTTTCTAACTTACATGCATCAGGCACAAACTGCGTTAAAGCAATTTGATGTAACAAGCTCATAACCTCAGCCAATACCAAAGCATAATCTGGAGCTTGGTTAGACATAAACTCGACTTGCTGCATCACTTTTTTACTGTCTTTTTGAACTACCGAATAAACCAATTTGAGTACTTGGTTTTTGTCCATCAATCCCAGCATATCTGTGACTATTTGTAGCCCAACTACGCCATTACCTTGCGCTATGGCTTGATCTGTCAAGCTTAGTGCATCACGCATACTACCTTGCGCGGCCCTGGCTAATTGGCTGAGTGCTTCTTTATCAAACGGAATACCCTCTTCGCCCAATACAAAGTCTAATTGCTGGCTAATTTGGGTGCGAGACAAGGCTTTTAAATTAAACTGCAAACAACGGGATAAAATTGTTACCGGTAGTTTTTGTGGATCAGTGGTCGCCAATAAAAACTTTACATGAGGCGGTGGCTCTTCAAGAGTTTTTAACAAAGCATTAAAACTATGCTTCGACAACATGTGTACTTCATCTATCAGATAGACTTTATAACGTCCACGACTAGGTTTGTACTGTACATTGTCAAGCAACTCGCGAGTGTCTTCTACTTTAGTACGCGATGCGGCATCTATTTCAAGTAAATCAATAAAGTTGCCATTCTCGATTTCTTTGCAAGTACTACATTGGCCACAAGGTTTAGCACTTAAGCCTTGTTCACAGTTTAAGCTTTTTGAAAAAATCCGCGCTATGGTGGTTTTTCCCACACCTCGGGTACCGGTAAATAGATAAGCATGATGTAATCTATTGTTATCAAGAGCATTGGAAATGGCGGTGACGACATGCTCTTGTCCAACTAGCTCACCAAAACGATTAGGACGCCATTTTCTTGCTAAAACTTGATAACTCATATTAATTAGTTACTCGCCGTCAAATTCACAAATAGAAAAGCTGGTGACACCACAGTCAATGAGTTTTTGCTCGCCACCCAGTTCTGGTAAAGAAATAACAAAACCTGCATGTTCAACCACACCACCTAAGCGCCTGATCAAATTAGCGGTCGCGATCATCGTGCCACCTGTTGCCAACAAATCATCCAACATCAATACTTTTTCGCCTGGTTTCACAGCATCTCTATGAATTTCCAAACAATCAGTACCGTATTCTAGTTCGTAACTTTCGCTTATTACCTCTCGTGGTAGTTTTTTGGGCTTACGCACAGGAATAAAGCCAATACCTAGCTCTATAGCTAAAGGCGCACCAAACAAAAACCCACGGGCTTCGGTACCCGCCACTTTATCAAAACCCATTGGCGCAAAATGCTTCAATAATAATTCGATAGAGGCGGAGTAGGCTTTATGATCTTCTAACACTGAGGTTACATCACGAAACATGATCCCAGGTTTTGGGTAATCAGGAACGGTTTTAATAACCGATTTTATATATTCGGCGGACACAAATCTTCCCGTCATTTAATAATTATATTAGTAGATAAATAGAGTTGTTTGGGATACTAAAGGTAAAAAACGAACCAACCCAAGATGACGTACATTAATGGCAACGCTAACAGCACGCCTAAGGCAGCAAACAAATAGCCCCAACTGAATGGGTCATGTGAACTGTTATCATCTTGCACTCTTGTACTCCAAAATTGAGGGGGACTACCCCACATCAAACAACCATATTAAGAATTCAGATTTTAATCCAAAGTCTACTAAATTGATAGCCCTAAAAAGCTAGGTCCAGTGATGAATATTCATCCCAACTCAAAATAACGGGTACTGCATGACCACAGTAGGAAAACGAGTCCCCATCAACTAAAACCGTTAAGTACAACTCAGATTGGGGATTAGCGCGAAAGTGAAAAAAAAACAAAAAAGCGACAAAAAAACAAGTTCAAGAATAAGGGGGCGATTCAACTACAGAAAATAATATTTCTTGTTTTAATAGCTGCTGAAGCACTTGTTGCAGTGATTCAGTGATTTGTTGGACGTCAAGTTGTGGCATCGCTTCAATCATCATTTTACTCAATGAATCAATGGTTGCCACACCTTGTTGTACAATGGTGTTTAACAAGTGTGCAGACACCACATTGACTAGAGTAAAATTCACCTCATCTGTAGTATCTCGGTAAACCACTAGATATAAAGTTTCACCGGCTTGTAAGGGCTTATAGTCAGCACTAATTTGATGAACAGGATACTGATAACTGACTAAACTGGCTAAGTCTGACATCTGAACATGGGTTATTGGGGCATTCTCATCCCATGCTTCAGTTATCTGACTCGACTTGCGCACACTAACATCTAACTCCAACCATTCGTAGTGGGCCAATTCGCGCATAAATACGGGATCAAACTCGCCTAATTGGTAATCATTGCTTAAATACTCTACAAATTCTTTACTGATATCGATAAAGTAAGGGGAGCGACATTCATGTTCAATAAAAAATTTTCGCGCCAGCAGTTTCCATTGTTGTTCACAATATAAACTTTCCAAAACTGGGAACCCTGAACTAAGGAAACCCAAAATATTGTTAAAAAACAACTCTCGGTATATTTTTAAACGTCGGTCTTCGATACCACCATCAAACGGATTGGCTTGAGGATTTTTTATATGCTGAATAAAAGCATATTGTGTTTCTCTTAAAGACTTCATTAGGCGCTAAATTGTTTGGGTTGCTGGGCGGTCGTTTGCTGGTTTACTTTTATTTTTTCTTGCGCTTGCGCTTGCTGCTGAATAATTCTGATTTTTTCAATCTCCAATAACAATTCGTTAATTGGCGGGATATTAAAGTCTCTTTCTAACAACGTTGGGAAAACACCATGAATTTCATAGGCTTTTTTAAGCAATTGCCAAACAGGTTGAATCACATCAGCGCCATGGGTATCAATTTTTAAATCATCAGCTTCGTCATAATGTCCGGCGATATGCCCATAGACAATTTTACCGGTAGGCATAGCAGCCAAAAAAGCCTCCGCATCGTAACCGTGATTGATTGAATTAACGTAAATATTATTCACGTCTAACAACATCAAACAACCAGACTCATTCAACACCGACAGTGTAAATTCTTGCTCGCTCATCTCTTGACCGGGTGCGGCATAATAAGACACATTTTCTAACAGTAAAGGCCGTTCAATAATGTCTTGCACTTGTTTAATCCGCTCAACTACATGTTTAACTGCTTCTTGTGTAAACGGAATAGGCATCAAATCATATAAGTGGCCTTGACCTGAACAATAACTCAGATGTTCGCTGTAATATAAAATATGATGTCTGTCTAAAAAAGCTTTAACGTTTTTTACAAAGTTGACATCAATAGATTCAGGGCTGCCAATAGACAAAGACAAACCGTGGCTAACAAAGTTACATGAAGAGGTAAATTGGTTGAGGTTTTTCTGATACTTACCTCCAAGGGGGATCCAATTTTCTGGTGCAACTTCCCAAAAATCGACTGAAGCGGGAATATCAGGTAATAGCTCATCGAGCATTTCTCGGCGTAACCCTAGACCTACCCCTGAAAGATGTTTATTCATAATGATATCTGGCACTCCAATTTTTTCTAAAATATCCGTGTTTTTATAAAACAAAGGCCGACATTAGCCGGCCTTTATTTTATGACTAAATATTGTTTATTACGCTTGGCCACCGCATTTTCCTTCGCCACATTTACCTTCTTTCATAGTTTTAGCCGCTTTTTCCATTTTATCGCCACCGCATTTGCCTTCACCACATTTACCTTCTTTCATGGTTTTAACCGCTTTTTCAGCTTTATCGCCACCGCATTTGCCTTCTGGTGCAACTTGCATGTAACCGGACTCTAAAGAATTAACGCTAAAAGGGTTAGTATTAGCTTGCACATTAATGGATGCGAGTGATCCGATAACAACGGCACCAAGTGCAGTGGCGATAGCTGTTTTTTTAACTTGTTGCATATTTTAGGTATCCTTATAAATTATTAGTCAATTACCTCATGATTGTAAAAAATCATTTAGTAAACACTGTTGTTTGGCTTCAGTGAATTAGACCTAGGGGCAGATATAATTATTTCAGTTTATTTTTTGAAATAAATTGACTAAATACAAACTACCCAATTTTTCAGTTAAGCCACTATCGTAAGCAAAAGTGCTTATTTATATCAAACGGCGTCTTCGTTTTCTTCACCTGTGCGAATCCGTATGACCCGTTCTACATCAAAGACAAATATTTTTCCATCACCTATTTTTCCTGTTTGTGCTGTATTCATGATAGCTTCAATACAACGTTCCGCTTGTTCGTTTGTTACTATTAGTTCAACTTTAACTTTAGGTAAAAAATCGACATTATACTCAGCACCACGGTACAATTCGGTATGACCTTTCTGTCGACCAAAACCTTTTACCTCGGTAACGGTCATGCCAGTTACGCCCACTTCTGATAGTGCTTCACGAACATCATCCAATTTAAATGGTTTAATTACCGCTTCTATTTTTTTCATTTTATGTCTCAATAGTATGGCTAGTTAATTATTCTTGGCTTATTCATATAAAATGCTTAGTCATATATGGTCGGAATAGGGACTCGTTTATGTTGCGTTTTTTCATAAATATCCATTAACTTTTCAATAATATCATCCGCTACGAGTTTGCCTTCTAAAAAATCGTCTATTTGATCGTAACTCATTCCCAATGACTGCTCATCAGATTTCTGTGGTGTTAAAGTCTCTAAGTCAGCTGTTGGCGCTTTATGAATGATATTTTGTGGCGCACCTAAAAACTCAGCAATCTGTCTTACTTGACGCTTATTTAAGCCAAACAAAGGTGCTAGGTCACATGCGCCATCACCGTATTTAGTGTAAAAGCCGGTGATATTTTCTGCTGAATGGTCTGTACCCAAAACTAAACCATCAAGTAAACCTGCGATTTGATATTGCGTCACCATGCGGGTACGCGCTTTCACATTACCTTTGACAAAATCACACTTCCTTTCACTATCTGGAAGCAAGCCAATGGATTTTAGTGCTAAACGTGTTTGTTGATCAATCGCGTCTGCACCAGGTTGTATATTGACTGAAAGATACTGACTTGGCTGAATAAAATCGATTGATGCTTGAGCATCTGCCTCATCTGCTTGCAAATTATATGGTAATCTAACCGCAATAAACTGATAATTTTGTTCGTGCTCTAGATTTAATTGGTTTACGGCAAGTTGAGACAATCTGCCTAATGCACACGAATCTATGCCCCCACTTATTCCCAAAACTAAAACGTTCATCCCGCTATCGATAAGTTGAGATTTAATAAAATCAACTCGGCGTTCAACTTCATATTCAACATTGATTTCAGGTAAAACCCGCATTTGTTCTATCACAGTACTTGTTTGCATTTTTTACCTCGATCATGGTGTGCCAGCCGAAAGGTTCAGCAAGGCTGGTGTTTACCGCTTTTATGACTTCCTAGCGGATAATGGAAAATTATCTGCAGGTTAATTTTATCAACATGTGTATGTTAATTATAACCTTTGGTGACTATTTCATACCCTAAAAGTTCAAAAATAGTTTATCTTTAATGGATAAATTATGGAGTAAACATCATGAAACAACAAAAAGGTGTGACACTGGTCGAATTGATGGTCACTGTCTCCATTGTTGCAATAATACTGACCTTTGTTGGCCCAAGTATTCAAAGCATATTAATAAAAAATCGAATTATCTCAGAAATTAACGAAATTAGTTCGTTAATTCAATATGCCAGACACCACGCAATAGATGAACAAGCCTTAGTAGTAGTATGCCCGTCAGTAGATTACTCTGCATGTTCTACAGACTGGAATGACCCTAAAATAGTTTTTATTGATGATGACGATAACGCTATTCGAGGTGCAACAGAAGCATTACTTGTTACTGTTGGTGCAACGTCTGTGACGAGTTTGATGACCAACACAACCGATATCATCAAGTTTACCGGAACCGGGGAAGCAAATCTAACCACTGAAATTTTAATCTGTCATAAAGATGGCAGAGCAGAATATGCACGTTCCTTGTCTGTTACTTTGCAAGGAAGAGTCAAAATGAGTGCTGACAGTGACAAAAACGGTATAAACGAAAATGCTGCTGGTGCCGAGCTATCGTGTTAAATATCAATGGTTCGCTATTTGAACTGACAATCGAATAATCAGCTCCACTTCGGTTTTATACCCTAATTCAGTTTTAATACCCTAATTCAGTTTTAATAATAGTGGCTTAAATCAAACTGACAGTCACACTTCCCGTAATCAAAATCTGGCACTCTTTTCATTCCTGTAAACACCCCAAATTTAAACTATAGCATCTATAAAAAGCGGTTTGTTTGTCATAAATAGGTACTTATTATTATTCCACTATGTTCACATACCTATGAACAAACAAAATCAATTATGACGAAAAAATAAAAAAGGAACAAATATGCGACTACTGCATACTATGCTTCGGGTCGGCAACCTGCAAACCTCTATTGATTTTTATACCAAACTTATGGGTATGACACTCCTTAGGCAAAGCGATAACAGTGAATACCAATATACGTTGGCATTTGTTGGGTATGGCGAAGAATCCGAAAATACTGTGTTGGAACTAACTTATAACTGGGGTGAAGCTCAGTATAATATAGGTGAAGCATTTGGTCATATTGCTATAGGTGTAGATGATATATATGCCATATGTGAGTATATAGAGCAACAAGGTGGCGACGTGTATCGTAAACCCGGTCCAGTAAAGGGCGGCAAATCGATGATCGCTTTTGTGCGTGACCCCGACGGTTATGCTATAGAATTAATTGAACGTAAATGAGTGTAAATAAAGTGAATTTTATGAAATTATATCAGCTAGGATTACTTATGATTGCCTTTTCAAGCCAAGCCATTGCCGCTAAACCTTTGGTCATTGCACATAGAGGTGCTCCTGGTTACTTGCCTGAACATACCCTTGAGTCTGTCACATTAGCCTATGCCCAAGGTGCTGATTTTATAGAGCAAGATTTGGTAGTTACTAAAGATTCTAAAATTATAGTGTTACATGATATTCACCTTGAAACGGTTACTAATGTAGAACACATTTTCCCCAGCAGAAAACGTCAAGATGGACGTTATTATGCCTTAGATTTTACATTGGCTGAATTAAAAACTCTACACGTTCATGAGCGTCAAGATTCACAAGGAAAACAAGTTTTTCCTCATCGTTATCAAGGCACAGGTGTTTTTAGCATTGCCACTTTTGAAGAACAAATTGAATTAATCCAGCAACTCAATCGTCAGTTAAATAAATCGACTGGCTTCTATCCAGAGATAAAGTCTCCTGCTTGGCACAAAGAGCAAGGTGTGGATATAAGCCAACTGGTGATGACTGTTTTGCGAAAGCATGGGTTAGATGATGCAGATAAAGCCATATATTTGCAGTGTTTTGATTTTGCTGAAACTCAGCGATTACGAAATAGTTTAGATGCGAAAGTAAAACTAGTTCAACTAATCGGCGAAAATGATTGGCAAGAGTCATCTACCAACTATGATTTTTTAAAAACATCAGCGGGATTAGAGGCCATTGCTAAAGTGGCCCAAGGCATAGGGCCATGGATACCCCAACTGGTTGATCTGAAAACAATGCAGCCTTCAACTTTTATCAAACAGGCCCATAGCGCGGGCCTAAAAGTTCACGCCTTCACTTTTCGCAAAGATGCATTACCAGAGAATGTTAATAAAGAACAGATGTTAAAATTGTTATTCAATGACTTAAAAGTGGATGGCGTCTTTACTGATTTTACTGATACTGTCGTTCTAAATCTTGCCGAATAACTGACAGAAATTAAACGTTAGTTGTTAAAAAAGGCCTCAGGTGTTGAGACTACTTTGCCCCAATTACTTTCGACGGTTTCCTCGTCAGGCATAACAATAACTATATTAGATGCCTTAAAAGTAAAATATATAGACCCTTTATACTATTTGCTCTGTTTTTAATAATCAATTTTTGTTAACTTCATTTATATTCAACAGAGCAGACTATCTGCTTAAGTCAAAGTCGCCAATTAGTGAACTTCGCCCATTGATAATCACTTCAACCTTGTGTGATCCTGGATACAGAGTCCGTGTGGTCATGGGTTTTAATGACACTTTTTTAGAAAACTTTTGTGTTTGGTTTGAAACTAATTCAACTGCTTTTAACTTAAATACTTTAGGATTAGCTTTGTCATTAGCCTTAATAAAGTGAACACAAAAATCGACCATTAAAGGGGCCGTTTCATTCGCTTGGTTAACCAGTTCAAAACTAATACGAACGCAAGCTCCCATCTTGGCTTTTTGAGGTGTTATAGCCACATTTTTAATTTCAACATCAGGAGTTTCACCATATCCTAATGCATTCAATGCACCTTGCTCACTTCGCTTAATCGCGCTACGTAGTGCGTGTCTTATTAACCAAATTCTATTTTTAGACGCGTTTTCAAGCCACTCCTTAGCGATATTTGCTAAAAGCTCAGGGTGGTCCTTACCAATATCATTTAGGTTGTTAGCCACTGAACGTCTAACATATAACTGTGTATCGTCTTTTAGTAATTCTAATAACTTAACAACAGGTGAAGGGTCTTGAATAAACTCAGGTAAACGAGAAGCCCATGGCAGACGTGGGCGGGTGCCTTCGGATACAAGGCGCCTGACATGTAGGTTCGAGTCTGTGGCCCATTCTGTTAATAAAACTAAACATTTGTCCGGATAACACTGAATAAAAGGTCTAATGGCAAATTCAGAGGTAAACCTTTGTGTGAGTTGATAGAGTGCTTGCATTGAAATATCAAAGTTATCTAAGCCATTTTCGGTGACATACATTGTATGGGGCATAAATATAAATGACGCCAAACTATTTTTTGCATCATGTTCAACATAAGAATCCAACGAAGCCAGCAAAATAGCCACACCCTGTTTAAAATCATCTGGTAGAAACACCTTTAGCGCTGCAGCAATTTTTCGGCCGCGTTCCATCAGCTCAAGTTGGTTATAACCTTGATAAACATGACTCACAAAGCCTTGTGAATCAAATACTGGATGTACTTCAAGAATCATCTGACTAATTTTTTCAGCGACATCTATATTGAATTTATCTTTAAGTAACTCTGCCACGTTATCCCCGCCTTGGTCTGATTTTGAGGGTCGCTATAGAAAGATAAAAAGTGCTGTTTACTGGCTTTATTAAGATAAAAAACATCTTCAACCTGGGGGACTTCGATTAAGGTGTAGCATCACTTTGCCAGTCAATATGTGGAGCAATAGAAGTGGATTTATTACCTGCAGATGTTGATAAATCATTGTGATTTGCACATCCCATCATCAATAATGACCCAAACATTGTTATAAGTCGAAAAATCCAATTCATTTCGCCAATGTATACCTTGAGCTAAAACAACACCCTAATAAAAAAGATATGGAATTTAACGCAAATTATCTGTGTAAACCAAGGCTATGCATATAAACACAAACTATCCATATAAATAATGACATTGTTTATTTGATGACGATTTTAGAATTTTATTTATGTTCATGCTTAATTAAATCAGCACAGCGCTCTGCGATCATAATAGTGGGGGCATTAGTATTTCCACCAACTAGTGTAGGCATAACAGAAGCATCAACCACTCTTAGACCTTTTATTCCTTTTACTTTTAGTTCTGAGTCTACAACAGTCATAACATCGTCTATATTACCCATTTTACAGGTACCTACAGGATGATAAATGGTTTCAGATTTTTTACGTATAAAGGCCAATATTTCTGCATCGCTTTGAGCGTCAGGGCCAGGGCCAATTTCCCAAGACAGGTATTTCTCAAACGAGGGGGCAGCTAGAATTTTTCTAGCGCGGCGTACACCGTCGATCATCACTTTTTTATCATCCGGGTGTGCAAGATAATTCGGATCAATCATGGCTTGATCGTTTGGTTTGTTCGAACGTAATTTAATTTCACCTCGACTTTTTGGATATAGACCACATACATGTACACCATATCCATAACCCAATGCAATCGAGCGCCCATGATTAAGTAAAATTGCGGGTAAAAAATGGTACTGAATGTCAGGAATATCTTCTGCATGTTGTGTTTTGTCAAAGCCTCCCGCCTCAGCAACATTGCTGGTCAATAAACCTTGACGATTGAACATATACTTAAACGCAGCTTTGACATAACGTGGAATAAGGGCAATTGAAATAGAATAACTATCATGGCTTTTGCAACGATGTTGCACTATCGTGTCAAGGTGATCTTGTAAGTTTTGCCCCACACCTGGTAAGTCTACTTTTAAATCAATATCTTTTTCGGCTAGATGTTCTTTTGGCCCTACACCTGACAACATCAAAACTTGCGGTGAATTAATCGCCCCAGCAGACAATAACACCTCTTTATTGGCAGTCAGTTCGATCGATTGACCGTCAAGTTGCAGTTTCACACCTGTCGCCACACCATCGTTGATTTGAATTTTCTCAACCAAAGCCTTGGTTAATACGGTTAGATTAGGCCGTTTAAAGGCTGGGGTTAAATAACCTTTAGCCGTAGAACAACGTTGCCCATTTTCCTGAGTCACTTGATAAAAACCTAATCCTTCTCGGTCATAACCATTAAAATCTGTGACTTTAGATAAACCAATTTCTTGAGCTGCATCAACAAATACATTAGATAGAGGGTTAGTATGGCGTAAATCACTGACACTCAAATAACCGTCAGCACCATGCAGTTCACTCTCGCCATGTTGTTGCTTTTCCGACTTTTTAAAATAAGGTAAAACTGTTTTCCAATCCCATCCCTTGGCCCCCATATTGTCCCATCGGTCATAATCCTCAGGTACACCACGTATGTAACACATCGCATTGAGTGAACTTGAGCCACCTAATACTTTACCTCGTGGCCAAAAAAGCTTGCGATTATTTAAGTTTGATTGTGGCTCAGTATCATATTTCCAACCTAGGTCAGTCATGCGAGCAAGAAAGGATAAGCCAAATGGAATGTGTATAAAAGGACTTGTGTCTTTGCCACCAGCTTCAATTAAACATACACTAAATTGACTATTTTCAGTTAAGCGTGCTGCTAAAGTGGCGCCCGCTGAACCTGCGCCTATGATGATAAAATCGAATTGTGTTTGAAAAAATTTTTGCATGAAATCGACTGCTTGTTTGAACTAAAATAATACGGATTATTGTTCTTTATTATGCCGTTGAAACAAAACTGTCGCTTGGTACGACATGAACAACACTCATCTGATGTCATACCAGTGAGTGTATCAAAAAACCAATCTTAATGTTACTTTCTTGTAAACTGGGTATCTGCCGACGAAATAAATTTATACAATAAAATTCAATTAGTTATAAAATGTTACTTGTTTTAAGTATTATCATAAATATCTATGAGGGAGCATTAGTTTGGGTTCGCAATCAATCAAGGCGACTTTTCGCTTAATCTTAGCTAGGTGCCTTATTCGCTTTAAACGACTTAAGCACGTGGATTATTCAGTTGATGAAATCAGTCAATTAATTCAGCCTTACTTACCGCTTTCAATGCCTATTTCTGTGCCTAAAGGTGAAGGAAATTTCACCCTCTCAAAGGTAAATATTTCAATGCCAATAAGTCCGAATTGTATTCAAGCTGAAGTGCTTGGCGGTATCGAAGTTACCTATCTTGCAAACCCAATATACCGTGCTCATATTATGTTAGTTGTACAAGCCCAGCCCCAATATGATCACACTACAAAAAACGTACTTTTAACTGATATACGTATTACCGATATTCATATGTTAAACGATGAATATTCCATTTTAAAAGATACCTCCAGTCTTCTTAATCTGTTTGTCCCCAGTCCAGTTTTGTCTATGGTAACCGGAACAATGAAAACTGCATTCAGTATTATGACTGGAACTACCGCTTCTGAGGGTAGAAGATACTTACAGATGTATTTAAGTGGTAGCAAACAAAAAGTATTGGATTACCACAAACCACAAATAGAAAACCTCATTATTGAATTAGCCGCCAGTGAAGACATGCAATACAGCTTAGACATAAACGATTTTGAAGAAAGTCTTTTCATTCAATATGGTAAAGAAGTGATAGTCGAACAGGGTAACGTACGCTTCAAATTTTAGGTTGATCTTTTTATAGCACCTCTCAATACTAAACATGTGACTTGGAGTATTGATACATTATCAAGCTGTTTTATACCGCCAAAGAAAAGAAGGCAAACAAGAGCTGTTTCTTGACCCGAACACATCCAGTCAAGATGGCACAACATCCTTAGCTGGTACTTCTTTTTCTAATGACGGTAGTATTTTGACGTACCTGATTTCAGAGGGTGGCAGTGATTGGCGTAAAGCCATTACTATCGACACTCAAACTAAGCTTGAACTAAGCTTGAACTACCCCCCCCCTCACAGACTTAAAATTCACTGGTATTTCTTGGTTAAGCAATACAGGATTTTATTACTCTACATACGATAAACCCGAGGGAAGCCAGTTATCTGCCAAGACTGACCAACATAAGCTTTATTTCCATACATTGGGCACAGCTCAAAAAGAAGACAACCTTATTTTTGGTGGCATAACAACTGAAAAACACCGCTACATCGGCGGTAATGTAACAGAAGATGACAAATTCCTAGTTGTTGAAGCTAGCAACACCACCTCGGGTAATAAGCTATATATTAAAGATTTAACAAATCCCAATGGCACGTTTGTGACTGTTTTAGATAATGCCAATTCAGACATTTCATTGTTATCCAATAATGAAGATTTAATGTTATTCGAAACAAATCTCAACGCACCCAACAAACGAGTGGTGGCGATAGATGCGAATAACCCCTCATTTGAGAATTGGCAAGATGTGATACCCAAAACCTGTCATGTACTTAGCACTGTGACAGGTGGTGATTACATATTTGCTAGTTATATGGTGGATGCAATATCTAGTATTAAGCAGTTTGATATGATGGGAAAATTAATTCGACAATAAACTTGGCAGCTCAACACTTTTTCGAAAGTCAGATGTGGACTTTGACCAAGACGCATATGACTCAAAACAAGTATTTTATACCTCCAAAGATGGAACCCAAGTTCCTATGATCATGACCTACAAAAAAGGTCTAAAACTGAATGCTAACAATCCAACTATTTTATACGGCTACGGCGGTTTTAATGTCAGTCTTCAACCTCACTTTAGTTCAGTAACGGCTGCTTGGTAGAGCAAGGTGGTATATATGCTGTAGCCAACCTCAGAGGAGGTGGTGAATACGGTAAAAAGTGGCACATAACAGGCACTAAGCAGAAAAAAAAAATGTTTTTGATGACTTTATTGCTGCAGCCGAGTATCTGATCAGCGCAAAGTATACATCCAGTAATTATTTAGCTATCAGTGGTGGTTCAAATGGCGGATTGTTGGTAGGTGCGGTGATCCCCCTGTGTCAAAGTAGTTGTCACCCCTAAAATTTAATTTTTTTAGATCGGGGAGCGGTAATTGAGCAATAAGTGTCTAGTTATGACCAGAAAGAAAACAAGCTATTTTAAGTAAATTGTTACCACCTAATGACAAGTCGTAGCAGCCGTAGCAAGAGAAGAAAGTGTAGCAAACGCTGTATAATTGGCGTAAACAAGCAAGAGAACAAAGCCAGCCAGTGCCAAGTAAGAAGACAACATCAGATCAATGGTCACATGAAACTAAGTTTGCAGTTGTGGTCGAAACAGCCGCTTTATCTGAATCAAAATTAGGTGAGTATTGTCGGAACAAAGGGTTGTACCCTGAGCAAATAAGCAATGGAAACAGCAATGCCTTCAGGGTTTTCAAAGCAATGAACAGCAAGCTAAAGTGCTAAAAAAACAGACAAAAGAAGATAA
>JAWUXU010000123.1:0-8664 GCA_034111145.1 Paraglaciecola sp. | reverse complement strand
TTTGTTAGATGGCCTTAATATCAAAATTCACAACTAGGGTTTGGCCAGTTAATCATGTCTATTTTTGTTTCTGTCCGGTGTGGTGCATTTGTCAGAGCTTTGCCATTTCAAGCATTATAGTCTTTGTACTCTTGCCACCCGAGCGCCATATACAACTTCAATAATTTTTCTGGCGCGTTGGGTAAGTCCACACTGAGCAATAGTCCAGGGGTATCGTTAAAACTTTTATCTATGCCTAAACAATGAAATACCGCACCCAGTTTATTGTAGTGTTTAAGTAAGATGGGCACGTCTTTACCATCAGATTCAATGCCTTTAAGTAGCGCGCCGACATGATCTTTTAGCCCATATTGCTTGGCAAAGTCTTGAACTTCTGGGTGCAAGGTATGTTCGAACATCGCTCTGGGTAAAACTTTGTCTGTGGGTGTGACCATCGCCTGCTGGATAATAGCGGCACTACGCACATCGTACAACTTACTGATCGAAACAGTGCCATAAAGCGTTCGGTACTGCGGATGACGACAGACAAAAGTACCAATACCGCGCCATAACAAAAATAAGCCTTGGAAGCTGCGTTGATATTCGGGTATTAAAAATGAACGGCCCATTTCTAAACAGGGCTGTTGCCTATTAACAAAGTCAGGGCCAAAATCGAACATGCGGTGCAAATATAGGTTCTCTAAGTTGCCATCGGCTAATAACTTGTCTGTTTGCCCCATTCGGTATGCACCGATTATTTGGCCGGTATCTTGTTTCATTACAAATAAGTGTGTGTAGGTAGCATCAAAGTGATCGGTATCAAGTGGTTCACCGCTGCCTTCGTTATGTTCACGAAATACCATTTCCCGCAGGCGGGCGATTTCATTGACCGTATTGGGGATTTGATTTTGATAGCCAAAATATACGGACATCCCTTTGTGATCTAGCAGGTGTTGTTCATTGGGAAGCTGATGCATTTCCAGCAAAATTTTCTCACCACAGGTTTCAACGGAAAGTGGTTGCAATTGGGTGACAGGATCAGCCGGCCAAGGCTTTTGCCAATCAGGATTGAGCAAATAACTTTGTGCTCTAAAAAGCGCTGTTTGGGTGTCGAGGTCTATATCTTTTGCATAATGTTTAATGGCAATTGCTTCACCAGCCGTCACCGTTATTTTTGCATTGCGTTTGTTGACTAACTCACGGGGCAACATCAACATGCGGAGTCGAAAATATAATCGACCTAATCGATAAAATAACGGGCTGTTCAGGCCACTGACGAAAATAGGTAGGTAATGAGCGTTAGTGCGATTTGCGATGCTGGCAATCAATCTATTCCAGTTGTGGTCGGCGATACGTTTTGTATCTTTATGAAAATAACTCACGCGTCCAGCGGGGAAAATAAGTAAAGCGCCTCCAGTTTTCACATGCTTTAGGCAAGTACGAATAGATGGCGCATTTTTTGGGTCATTTTCCGATAGTGGGTTGGTAAAAATGAAATAGTCTTCAAGCTCAGGAAATATTTTCAGCCCTTGGTTGGCCATGACTTTTATGTCGGGGCGCACCTGTTCGATTGCCCACGCTAAAAATACGCCTTCGATACCACCAAAAGGATGATTGCTGGCGATAACAAGGGAACCCGTTTTGGGGATTTTAGCTTTTAACTCCTCTAAGCCTAGTAATCGAATATTAAGCCCATCTAATAGGCTTTTTGCAAAAGTTGTTTTGTCTAAACCATGAAGGTTATTCTCTGTGTATAAGCCATCTAATTTATTGATAGCAAGAACACGATCTAATAATTTGAAGAGAAACTTGGTAAAAAAGTTCTTTTTATTATCAGGTACAACGTTTAGCAGGCTGATGGCTGCAGGCATAAAACAGTTCCAGGATAAAGATGAATAATTTATGACACTAATAGTGCTTCAATTTAGTAGTAAATTCAGCAAATTCTTGTTCAAGGAGGCTATTTAGTTGTGATAACAACAAATCCTTTTAGAGTCTTAGTTTTTGAATGGCAATTTAAGGCATAATAGCGGGTATACGTAATTCCCTTTTAATTAAGTATTCAAGTAGGACAAAGATGCAACAGATTACTATTACGACACCAGACGATTGGCATTTACACTTCAGAGACGGCGACATGCTTGGCGAGACGGTGCCTGCCACTGCCAGATGTTTTGCCCGTGCGATAGTCATGCCTAACTTAGTGCCACCAGTCGTGAATGCTAAATTAGCCATGGAATACAAAGCCCGCATCTTAAAAGCCCGTCCACAAGGCAGTAATTTTGAGCCTTTGATGACCTTATTTCTAACCAATCAAACCACTAAACAAGATATTATCGATGCCAAAAATTCGGGTGTGATAGCGGTTAAGTTATACCCTGCTGGTGCGACGACTAATTCGTCACAAGCGGTAAGCGGTATAGAGCCCTTATACCCCGTGTTTGATGAGATGCAAAAACAAGGTTTATTATTATTGGTGCACGGTGAAGTCACTGATAATCATGTGGATATTTTTGATCGTGAAAAGGTTTTTATTGATCAATATATGGCTAAGATTGTGCAAACTTTCCCTGAATTGAAAGTAGTGTTTGAGCATATTACGACTAGTGATGCCGCTGACTTTGTATTAGCAGGTGCAGGTAATCTAGCCGCTACTATTACTCCGCAGCATCTGTTGCTAAATCGTAATGACATGCTGGTGGGCGGTATTAAACCTCACAATTATTGTTTACCAGTGTTAAAGCGCAGTACCCATCAGCAGGCCTTGCGTAAGGCTGTCGCAAGTGGCTCTGATAAGTTTTTCTTAGGCACAGACTCAGCACCTCATGCCAAACATGCCAAAGAAAACGCTTGTGGTTGTGCGGGCTGTTATAGTGCATGGAGCGCTTTAGAACTTTATACTCAGGTCTTTGATGAACTCGGAGCATTGGACAAACTAGAGGGATTTGCCAGTTTCCATGGTGCCGATTTTTATGGTCTGCCCCGTAACTCAAATAAGGTGACCTTGGTTAAGCAATCTTGGACTGTACCTGAAGCTGTCATAATGCCTGATGGTGAAGCGATGGTGCCATTTTTTGCAGGACAAACTGTTAATTGGAAAATTAGTTAATAATTAATCCATACAAGCCCATCGTCACATAAAATTTAAAGCACCAGCAAAATTATTGCAAGTGCTTGATGAAGTTATTAAAAACGACCGTCACAGTAGCCTTTAGGCTGGTTGACTGGCCTAACAAATAGAGACTGTTTTGAATAAAGAATTTGCTTCACTGGGTTTAAACAACGCCTTGCTTGATAACTTGGAATCTATGGGTTTCAAAGAAATGACCGACATACAAGCTATGAGTTTGCCAGCTATTATTGAGGGCAAAGATGTTGTTGGCAAAGCCAAAACGGGTAGCGGTAAAACCGCCGCCTTTGGTTTAGGCTTATTACACAACCTCAAGGTGAAGCGATTTCGAATTCAAGCATTGGTTATGTGCCCTACGCGTGAACTGGCTGAACAAGTGGCCCTAGAAATCCGTAAGTTAGGCCGTGGTATTCATAATATTAAAGTACTGACTTTGTGTGGCGGCACTCCTTTGGGCCCGCAAATTGGCTCATTAGAACATGGCGCGCATATTATTGTGGGTACACCTGGTCGTATCATGGACCATTTGTTTCGGCAACGCCTCGATTTGAGCGAGGTTAATACTCTAGTGCTCGACGAAGCCGATCGTATGTTAGATATGGGCTTTGAAGTAGAAATGGCCAAAGTAATTGATGCTGTGCCGCTCGACCGTCAAACCTTGCTATTTTCAGCTACTTTTCCTGATTCTATTGCGCAGATAAGTAGAGACGTGCAGCGTGATCCTCTGCAGGTCAGTGTCGAATCCACCCATGAAGCCACGAGTATTGAACAGCTGTTTTTTGAAGTGGAAGAGCCGCATCGTATTAAAGCAGTGGCGGCCATGTTAAGTCACTATCAAGCAGAATCAGCTATTGTATTTTGTAATACTAAAATTGCCTGTCAGGAAGTGGCAGATGAATTGACCAAATTAGGGGTGTCTGCATTAGCCTTGAATGGTGACTTAGAGCAGCGCGACAGAACTGAAGTATTAACTCGCTTTTCGAACCGCAGTGTATCCGTGTTGGTTGCTACCGACGTGGCTTCACGGGGGTTGGATATTAAAGAAGTGAATGCGGTGATTAGTTACCAAATCACCCCTGATCCTGAAGTGCATATTCACCGCATTGGCCGAACTGGCCGTGCTGATTCCAAAGGTTTGGCACTCACCCTTTGTACCGCAAAAGAAATTCCACGCGCTAATGCCATCGAAGATTATCAGAAAGCTAAGATAAAGTGGACTGGTATCCAAGCCCTTCGTTTTCATGCTAATCGGCTTATCCAGCCCGAATATTCTACAATATGTATCGATGGCGGCAAAAAAAGCAAGATTCGGCCAGGAGATATTTTGGGCGCTCTAACTAAAGATGCTGACATCGCCGGTGATGATATAGGTAAAATCAACGTCACAGCTACTCATACTTACGTGGCAGTTAAAACTCGCAGTATTAAGCGGGCGCTTAAACAATTTAATGAAGGTAAATTGAAAGGGCGTAAGTTTAAGGCAAGGAAACTAAGCTAATAGCAGAACCGAGATTTGAATCGGTCGCCGCGTGATACTTGCTTCGAGTAAAGAACCAGTAGCGATCAATTCGTTGCCTGGCTAATAGATTCTTAAGCCTTGATGTTTAGTCAATTAGGTTAAATATGAAATGCAAATGTTTGATTATATTCTAAATCTGTGGAATTTTGCCTTGGGTTGTCGTAGCCAGCCATGACACTTGGTTTATACTCAAACATCAGCTATCCAAAATTTAAACTGACCCTGATAAGAACGTGAACGTTTTCTACCAACCTTACTGACGTTGGTAAAAGCAACTTGGAACTTGCTCTGGCAATCATACAGAAGTGATTTGCTCAGATTTAACTGAGCAACCAAATAGAGTCAAAACTAGTCACCCCAGTATTTCAAACTTAACAATATTTGCATCCATGGACTGAATTGTATTGACTATGTCATCACCAGAGTTGAGTTTGGCGTGGTATTCGATGATGGTAAATACCCCATCGTAACAGGCTTGCTTTTATTTCAAATAACAGTCGATTTATTGTATGCATTTAATACTAGATTCTTATGTGTCTGCGATAACTTTGTTGCGGCCATCTTCTTTACCTAGATACAAATTTTTGTCTGCTCGATTAATGCAATCATCTAATTTTTCTTCAGGAAGTATTTGACTGACTCCGATGGTGACTGAAACACAAATATCTTGGCCTCTAAATTCGACTCTATTCTTTTCGATGGCCAATCTTATTTTTTCAGCAATTTGTTGGCCCTGTTCAATTCGGGTTTCAGCAATCAACATGATAAACTCTTCTCCTCCCCAGCGAGCTAACAAATCTTGCTGTCTTATTAGACTTGACATTAATTGACCCGTTTGAATGAGTACCTTGTCACCGCAGGCATGGCCGTTGATATCATTGACTTTTTTAAAGTAATCAATATCTATTAATAAAATACAAAATGGCATGCCCCCGCGCTCAAATCTAGATGACTCTTGCAATGCATTGGCTCTATAATCTCGGCGATTTCTAAGACCTGTTAAATCATCAATAGTCGATAGTGTTAACAATTTCTTATTCATTGTTTTTAACTCAGCGGTTCTTTCTTCAACTTGGATGGATAATAAATGAGATTGATTAGTCAGAGCATAAACGCGCCCACGATAGAAACCTATCAATAGTGCTAACACGGTTGTTATCCATAGGATTTTAGCCCAGGTTGAAAGCCACCATGACGGAACCACTGTGATTGTTATTTGGCCAATTTGGTCACTCCAAACACCATCTTTATTGGTCCCCTTAACTAATAATGTATAACTACCAGCATCAAGATTGGTGTAGGTGGCGACTCTTTTTTTGGACATTGCCGTATTCCATGTAATATCAAACCCTTCCAATTTGTACGCATATTGATTTCTTTTAGGTGCAGAGAGATCAAGCGCACTAAATTCGATACTAAATACATTATCTTCTGGTTGAAGTGTAATCTCCTTTGCTTGATAAATTGGTGATTTGATGGGAAATGTTTCATCATCCGCATTTTGGATTGAAATAGGTTTACCCAAAACTGATAATTGAGTGAAAACAATGGGTGGGCTCCAATCCGATTGGGCGATATCTTCGGGTTTAAAATAAGTGATACCAGTCGGACCTCCAAAAAGTATTTCTCCGTCCACGTTGGTCAAACTATGGTTGATATAATACCCTTCGTTCTTTGCACCATTTTCACCACTAAAGTATTCTGGATTGCGTAAAGTTGAGTCTAGTTTGGCGACCCCTTCTGTGGTGCTAGCCCAAATATTGCCATTTTCATCCTGCTCGACTCCACCAATTGATAAGGTTGATAAATGCGATCCGGGGGCGACCGACTGAAATGTAAAATCTTGTAGTTGTTCATCAAAACGTAACTTCATCACGCCTGAGCCTTGCGCACCAATCCAATAATGATCTTGTTGTGACTTTGATATCCAAGAAACAACACGGGGACTTCGTTGCGAAGTTTTTCTGTCCGGTGAATATAAATCTAAAAGTTCACCGGTATATTTGTTGACTCTTATCAATCCTTCCATGGTGCCAATCCAAGCGAATCCATCAGTCTCCACTAAAATTTTAGTAATACTGCCCATTTTCCATTGGTTCTTAACTTCGTGAGTCGTGCCGTCCATATAGAACAAACCATTGTTAAAGTCACCGACCCAAACGTCTCCCGTGTCGTCGGTAGACAAGGTATACACTACAGAACCACGCATGTTAGATACGTATTTAATATATTTTTGGTCTTCAGTGAAGTAAGCCAAACCAGAGCGAGTACCCACCCATATTTTATTGTTTGTCTTAGAATACGCAATCGACATGATGCCGTTTTTTTCTAAGAAACTGGGGCCGTTTAGTTCATTTTCGAACGTCCATGGACCGACGGTTTTACCGTTTCCATCTCGTTTCCATAAGCCTTCTGGCGTGCCAAACCAAACGTTTCCATTTGCATCGTTCGCCATTCCTCTGGTTGCTTTACTGCTTCCTGCATTAAGGGTTTTAAACTGTAGAGTGTTTGTATCAAATTTTGAAAATCCAGAAGTCCAAGTACCTTGCCAAATTAGCCCAGAACGGCTCTCATAAGTTCTAGTCATATGACTGGCGCTGAGTAAACTAGATTCATCCGCGTTGTGTTTCAGGCTGATTGTGCCAGGATTTTTTGTTAGTCGTGTAATGGTTAGTCCGTCTAGAGTACTAATCCAAATGTCACCATTACGGATCTGTTTAAGAGATGAAATGGATCGCCCTGAAAGTTTCAATGATAATTTTGTTAGCGGACTGATAATGTGCTTTAGGTCAGCAGTATCATCTTTTACGTAAATGCCTTTTCCATTTGTTGAAAACCAAATTTTATTATGGTCAATAAGTTCGATGTCGGTCACTTCAACATTTTTTAAATCAGCAACTGCATATAGGGGTTCATCCTCTTTAAATCCATATAAACCCTGACTCGTAGCCAGCCAAATCACACCGTTTATATCTCGTTCAATATCTTGAACTCGGAAATTAACGTTATTATTAAGTTTAATATGAACGAAAGAGTTAGTTGTTTCTTGGAATTTAAACAATCCTAAATTTGTTCCAGCCCACAATTGCCCTGTTCTATCATAAACAACGGTTGCAACAAAATGGTGCTGCTGTCCTTCAGAATCTATTAGTGGGTAATGTATAAAACGATCAGATTTATGCTCATACCGACTTAATCCTTGTGAACTGGCCGTCCAAACATCGCCATTATTTGTATCAACGGCTAATTTATATATAAAATCGCCAATGGGGCCTGAACCATCAAGATTTTTATCTTTTTTATATTGAACAAAATTGTAGCCATCAAAACGATTGACTCCATTTTGAGTGGAAAACCACATAAATCCGATATTGTCTTCGACGATATCCGATACCGTAATCTGGGATAAACCATCTTCTACTGATAAATGGGTGAATTGCGTTGGCACCACAGGAGTCGCCAACGTGATTGTTGCGATAAATAAAAACAAGAACATAGCAAATGACAAATAGAGTTTCGCATCTGGTGTGCAATTAGCTATTTTTGCAGTGATAAACTACCCCATTTCCCCATCATAAATATACAGTCAAACAAAAATGATTTTAAATCAAGTGTTTATATTAAAAATTCAAAAATGCTCATATGATTAAACATCGTACATCGTACATCGTACATCGTAATCCAATCAAAATTCTAGGAGCTTTATTTATTGTTGATTATTTCGTAAATAATCAGTCAAAAAATAATGTTTAAGGACGCATCCGGCATGCCTCAATGGTCAAGTTCGTTAGTTTCAATGAGGCGTAGTGCCTGCCAAGAGTCATCCGTTTTCCAGATAGATATCCATTTTGGAATATCACAACCAGGCATGGGGCGAGCAATACCATAACCCTGTGCCAATAAACAACCTAGTTCCAAAAGTGCCACTCCATGAGCGATAGTCTCTACTCCCTCGGCAATCACATCACGACGAAATGCCTTGGCTAAGCCTAATACGCCTTTAACAATCGCTAAATCTTCAGAGTCCTCTAACATA
>JAWUXU010000122.1:0-8454 GCA_034111145.1 Paraglaciecola sp. | reverse complement strand
TACTGACTTTGGTTAAATCGCCTGGTGACAACACTGGATCTACAATAAATCCCCCTTGAAGATTCACAGGCCTAAAATCTTGTGCTCCATTGAGGGTTAAATTCATAACATTTTCGATTAATGAAAAATTAGTGTTGTATTTCAACTCAGTGAAAGTGCTGCTTTCTCCATTAATATCATTATTTTGTTCTACTACCGTATGATCAATAGCAAAAGAAGCCGTGACTCGTTTTGCTGAGTATGTAGAGAGGATTGAAGGTATAACAACTATTGCTTCATTGCTTACAGGCTCGTCACTGCCTATTTTAGTATCGTAAACATATAATGTGGTATCAATTTTTGGAATGAACTGCATGTCCCCAGCAAAGCCATAACTTGAACCACCAGCCAAAACACAAAATAACCAAATAACAGGTGTGTTTTTTTTAGATTGTTCTCTGGCTAGCACTAATCAGCCCCAGCATAATAATAACCATAACTTGCCGATTCAGATGTGTCTTTATCAGATTTATTAACAACAAATCCAATTGCCATATTGGTGTTTAGTTGACTGACTGCATTATCAATATCGATTAATTTTGTTTTGTTTTCTTCTGTAACAACTATCGCTTGTCCTGCTAGGTTGGCTAATATTGCCGTCTCGGTAATGCCTAACAAAGGGGGGGTATCAACAATCACTACTCTGTCAGTATATCTGTTAGCGAACTCTTCAACGGCGTCAAACATCCTTTGACTGGCTAACAATTCAGTAGAAAGATGATGGGATTTACCGGCGGTTATTATCCTGAGGTTATTCAGGCTTGTTCTGCACATTACTTCGGCGATATTTTCTTTTTCTCCTAACAGGTATTCCATCAAGCCTTGTTTATTTTCTAGCTCTAAGGTTCTCATGACATTAGGTCTGAGAACATCTGCATCCACCAATAATACTGTTTTATCTTGCTCCAATGCGATGCTCAAGGCCAGATTGATCGCAGTAAATGTTTTGCCTTCACCCGGGCGAGAGCTGGTCACCATAATAATATTGCTGTTTTTTAAGGAATGAGACAGAGGCCCAAATGCATTGTTTAAAAGTTTGCGCTTTATAACTCTATATTCCTCATTAATAAGACGCCTTTGTATGTTAGTTGAAACAAACCCTTTTCTCTCCAACATATCAAAGTCAATTAAAACTTTTTCATTAGAAACAATACCATCACTTTTTGCAGGTTTGACCTGACTTACCTGAGGCTTTTCAATGGTGCTTTTTTCGTTAACAGGCTGATCCTTTGGTGTTAAAGAGTTCTCTGTTGTACTTTTTTTTGCAGCAGCTTCAATGTGCTTTTTTTGCAGTGCTTTTTCTATAGAGTTCAAGAGAATACCCTTCCATAAATTTCAAGTCGCAGGATTTCTGCTGTTATAAATATCCCGTACAATCCTATAATTAAACTAGAAGATAATGTAAACAACAACAATCTAGACCGATTGATTTTTTTAATCTTGTTTTTATTTAAATGCCCAACTATGCCCAGCACTGGATAGGATGTCATGGCAGTTAATTGGCTTGACCTGATTAATATTGGGTTGAGTTGGCTAATCAAAAATGCTAGCGCTAATCCCGCTCCAAACCCACCGAATAAAACGGCAGTATAAAAAATTAATCGATTAGGACCAGATGCATTACGAGGGGCTAAAGGAGGTTCTATCACTTTAAATTGTACATCTTCACTGGTCACGTCCGCTTTTTGCGCTAATTCTGCAGAATCTTTTCTGCTAAGTAGTTCACTGTGTTTTGTTACTAGAAGGTCGTAATCTCGATCTAAAGCAGTGCGTTCAGCTTCAACTTGCGGAACTAAGTCTATCTTTTGTTCTAACTTGTCAATTTTACTAGAGTAATCATTTTCTCTTACTTTCAATGAAGCTATTTGGCTCTCTAAACGACTCATTTCTAATTTTAGTTCGCTTGCGATAGAACCAATTTGGTCGGTTTGCTCCCCATCACCGGCTAAAAGGTAATCATCAATTTCTGTTTGTCGAGAGTTTTTAAGTGAAGTTAGCAAGTTATTAGCTTCAATTACATCAGGGTGCAACTCAGTAAACCTAAGCATTAGCTGGTCTAAATTTTCTTCTAGGCTAATTATCCTTGTGTCGAACCGAGTCGTTAAAGACGATTGACCGTCAGATGAATGCACTGAAAATTCATCAACTAAACTATTCCTACCATCAATTTGTTCCGCTAAGGTTAATATCTGCTGTTCGATCTCTTTAATAGTTAATTGGGTGTCCCCAAGAACTTGTTCTAAACTGGCATAGTTTGAGTAGAAAGATCCGCTATTGGGTAACAAATCTGAATATTTTCTTGCGAAGTCTGCTTTCCTTTGCTCTGCAGAAGAAAGTCTGTTTTCATACTCATCGATTTGCTCGTCTATAAACTGGTTTGCGGTGTCAGAACCTTTTCTACTGCTACCCTTAGAACTTTCAACAAACAGGTTTAATGTTTCTTGTACAACTGTTCTAGCCATCTCGGGCGAACCGTCGCTGAAAGATATGGTATAAAGATTATCTCTACCTAACTTGTTTAATTTTATGCCTTTCGACAAATTATCTATTAAATTTTCGTATTCCGAAGGCGTCGATACTGATATGTCTAAGTCAGATTCGCGGGCAATTATTTCTAAATTAGGCCTACTAAGTAACGTTTGCACCATCATAGCAATTTCTTGCCTTGGGTCTGTTTGAATTGCTAAGCCTGTTAATAAAGGTTGTAAGACCGAATTAGTGTCGACATAAACCTTGGCTTCTGATTCGTATACGCTTGGTAAAGATGCGACATATACAAATCCAATTGGGCAGATAAGCCATGAGCAAATTATCACATAGCGTTTTTTTACCCAAACACCTTTTAAATAGCCTAAAATCAGCTCTAGAGTTTTTTGAAAGTCCTGCATTTAAATATCCATTTTGTTAAAGATTAAAACCAAGCTTCAGGAATAATAATAATGTCGCCGGGTAGGATATCTATATTTTGTTCGATGTCCCCATACCTAATCAAATCATCAATACGTATTTCAAAGGTTTTTTGCACTCCTTCAACGACCCTGACTAATTTTGCACTATTGCCCGATGCAAATTGTGTTAATCCACCAACTGAAATCATAAGATCTAGTAATGTCATTTTTTCGGTATAATTTATTGCACTTGGATTCGTTGCTTCACCAATGACTCTGACTTGTTCGTAAAGCGGTCCTTGAAACCCGCTAACGCTGACAGTGACTCTGGGGTTATTGATATACTTGCCTAATTCTGTTTCTAAATGCCTTGCTAATGCAGTAGGTGTTTTACCTGACACGTCTATGTCTTCCACCAATGAGGTTGTGACCTTACCGTCTGGTCTGACCGTGTAAGAACCTGAAATGTCTGGATTTCGCCATACAAAAATAGATACTAGATCGCCCGGTCCTATTAAGTACTGATAATCTTCTACAGAGGATGTGATAGATGGGTAAGTTGTTGCGGTAGGCAATTTATCAGAATTAGAAGCACACCCTAATGTTGATAAAGTTATTAAAAATATCAAATTTGACAATGCTATTTTGCTAGTCTTCATGTAGATTACTGGCCCATGTGTTTGAACTCTTAGGTATATAATGTATCAAGCTTTTGGCGAACTAGACAACTATAATATGATGATTAAATTGAAAAAAAACAACTTAAGGTATGTATCAGTATACGTAATGTTAAACCTTTTGTGTCAAAAGGTGGTGATTTATGAGCATGGGTAATCGAAAAAAGATACGTCGCTCAAATGTTATGATGCTGATTGAAGCGATATTAATCTGTTATGTAGGTTATTTAGCTTCGGTTTTAGTCAAATATTTTTTTGGCTCATCTTTTATTGAAGTATCCCTTATCGACTTCGCCTCACAAATTGGGATTTTTACTGTATTGGTTGTTATTGCTGCATTATCAGTGGGTTTGTACGAAACAAAATTGAGGGAAACATTTAGAGGCATAATTCGAAGGATTTTTGTGAGTGTAGCTATAAGCTATTTTATTATTGAGATTTTAATTAGTACCATTATAAGTAATATCGAGATAGGCCAATATTACCTTCCTACCTATGCAGGCATGACTATTTTGGTATTAGTGGTTTTTCGATATTTTATTAATCGCTTAGGTATTCTTGGGCTCGGTCAGACCAAGATAATTGTTATTGGAGCGGGTGAAAGAGCATCCATCATCGAAAAGAGAATGCGTAGGGAAGTCGACAGGTTCGGATTCGAACTACTCGGTTTTATTCCGATTCCTGGAGACAACAGGGAAGAAGGTATTCAAAATGAAAAGCTTATACATGTGAAAATTGATGAAAATTTTAGAAATTTTATCGTCGATAACGATATTGATGAAATAGTCATTGCGTGCGATCAAAGAAGAGGAACATTACCTGTTGAAATCCTTTTTGATTGTAGACTGCGAGGAGTCGAAGTGACTGACCTGCTTGATTTCATGGAAAGAGAAACTGGGCAGATAGTCGTGAATTTGATGTACCCAAGTTGGGTAATATATTCAAATGGGTTTAACTCACAAAATTATTTACGAGACGCCCTAGATTATTTTATTAATTTACTGATGGCTACTCTGGTGCTTCTATTCGCTTGGCCTTTCATGTTACTAACCGCTGCAGTGATTTATTTTGGAGATATAAAAAGTGCATCAGTGTTCTACAAGCAAGAGCGCGTTGGTCTGAATGGACACTTATTTAATATCATTAAATTTCGCAGTATGCGAACAGACGCTGAAAAAGACGGTGCCAAGTGGGCTACAGCTAATGATACTAGAGTGACAAAAGTAGGGTATTTTATACGTAAATATAGGATTGACGAGTTACCCCAACTTTTGAATATATTTAGGGGGGAAATGTCGTTTATCGGCCCTCGTCCTGAGCGACCTCAGTTCGTAGAACAATTGATCAGAGAAATACCATATTATAATCAAAGGCATAATGTGAAACCAGGCTTAGCGGGCTGGGCACAGCTAAATTACCCTTACGGTGCAAGCGTTGAAGATTCTATGGAAAAGTTAAAATTTGACCTGTATTACGTTAAACACCAGAGTTTAATGTTAGACATTCTGATCCTTATACGCACTGTCGAAGTGGTGTTATTTGGCAAAGGGAGATAAATTGTGAGTTCGTCAGTTATAAATGCAATGACAGTTGATGTTGAAGATTTTTTTCATGTCTCGGCTTTTGAGTCCATCATCGACCCTTCTCAGTGGAAAGATTACCAACCCAGGGTTGACTTCAATACTCGCAAATTGTTGGATTTATTTGCAAAAAATAATGTGAAATCAACGTTTTTTGTGTTGGGTTGGGTGGCAGAACGTTACCCAGAATTGATTGCTGAAATTCACAAACAAGGCCATGAGATAGCCAGCCATGGTTATGCCCATCGCAGAGCAACTGAACAAACGCGTGACGAATTATATAATGATGTAAAACGTTCAAAAGACCATCTTGAAGACCTTATTGGTGAACGCGTAACTGGCTATAGGGCACCGAGCTTTTCTATTGGTTATGACAATGAATGGGCTTTTGAAGTATTAGCTGAATTAGGCTTTGCATACAGTTCAAGTACTTATCCAGTTAAACATGACTTATATGGCACTCCTGATTGGCCTAGATTTGCTTATAAACGCAAAGAAGGCATTACTGAAATCCCTATTCCAACACTTAAGCTACTCGGCAAACAAACGCCTATTGGAGGGGGAGGGTATTTTAGACTGTACCCTTATAGTGTGCATAAATATTTAGTATCGAGCTACTTAAAAAAAGAGAAACAGCCCTACTCATTTTATTTTCACCCTTGGGAGATTGATGCAGACCAACCGCGCCTTAGTCATGCACCCTTAAAGTCCAGATTTAGACATTATGTCAATCTAGATAAAACTTATGGCAAGCTTGAACGTTTGCTTCAAGATTTTTCATGGAGCACCATGAAGAATGTTTATAATATCCCTTCGAAATAAAGGTAGAAATGTGCAAGGAAAAGCCTCAATTAATTTAGAGCCAGTAAGTCTAAAACCATTATTAATAAGTCTAGTTTTATTAGTTTGTACTTGGATATTGATTTTTTGGCAGGGCATTATCACCGCTGTCGATATATGGATTGTTTCAGATATTTTTAACCACTGTTTATTCGTGCTACCCGGTGTTGGATACCTAATTTATTTAAAACGAAACGAGTTAAACCTTAATTATTTAAAACCAAATTATTTTGTATTACCCCTATGTGTTGGAAGCTTGACGATTTATGCAGTCGGTTTAGCGGGTGATGTACAACTTTTTATGCATGTGGCTACCTTCACTTTTTTACCCCTTAGTTTATGGACGTTTATTGGTAATAGATTAGCCTATAAAATTATCTTTCCACTTGGCTTTATATTATTTTGTATCCCTTTTGGCGAAGAATTAATACCTGCGTTGCAAGAAGTGACCGCAGACTTGTCTATGGTGATGCTTCATTGGAGTGGCATTCCTGTATATAGAAGTGGTTTGTATATTGAGATCCCGCAGGGGCAGTTTTTAGTTGCCGAAGCCTGTTCTGGTATCAGTTTTTTTATTGCTTCTGTCGTGATTGGCTCTTTGTATGCTTATTTAAACATGCAGTCAGCGAAACGCCGGATCATTTTTGTTTGTATTTCTATTTTTTTTCCGATTATAGCAAACGCTATTAGAGTATTTGGTATTATTTTAACTGGTTATTTGACCGATATGGAACATGCGGTTGGTGCTGACCATTTAGTTTATGGCTGGATATTTTTCTCCTTAGTGATTGTGTGTTTATTAGGTATAGGCGAGTTGGTAAGAGAAAAGCAATTTTCTGCTGAAAAGCAACAAACTGAAACAACATATTCTGCTGTGATAAGTGTTAAAACTTGTTATCAATCATGCGTTAGTATTGTTGCCATAATGTTGATTTTTTTAGTCTGGTTTAATTTTATCAACGGGCAACTTAATCAACCACCAAACAACGAGAGTAATCTAAGCAATTTGTTAAAGGCAGAACAAGGCTTGTCCAATGCCAATTATACCAGCACATGGAAACCAAAATTTAATCAGCCCCACACAGAACTTCAATTTTTAAAACAGCTAAACGATGTACCAACAGACGTATATGTTGTGTGGTACCCCAGAGGACATGGTGAGCTTATTAGCTCGCTGAATAGACTATACCCAGAAAAAGCATGGACCCTAAAATCTATAAGTGAGCTTAAGTTGGATGATGATAAGGTAATAGATATATCCGTTATTGTTAACCCCCGAGGTAAACGTCTTTTAAGTTACTGGTATGTGATAGATGGCAAGGTGTTTACTAATAACCGAAAGGCTAAACTATATGAAATTTACAAAATTCTGATGGGAAGTTATGTTGGTAGTGGTTTAATCGCCATTTCACAAGAAACTGACAATCTATCGGTACAGCAAGACACTGCCACCTTTTCCGCTATCACCCGAAATAATATACAAGAATTAAGTCAATACTTTAACATTGAATAGACAGGTTTAAACTATGCATAATAATAGGTATTTTCCAGCTCGGATAAATCATTTATTAGTGTTGATGCAAAAAAAAGAATGGCGAGGTAAACACAAAATTTACCGATTGTTGTCTAATATTTTTGCACACAAAGTGATTAAACATACCATCGATAACAGATCATTTAATGTACCGTTGGGAGAATGGTGTTTTTGGCTAGAGAAAGGGCCAGAAAACTATTACTTAGATGAGTTTAAACCTTTCTGCGATGTATTAGACAATCTAAAAACACCTTTTACTCTGTTTGATTTTGGTGCTGATATTGGCACCGTTTCTTCATTAGTGGCGGTTAATTGTCCAAACTTAAAAAACGTTGTGGCGTTTGAACCCAACCCCAAATCTTTTGAAGTATTAGTCAACAATTTAGACAATCTAAGTCAACAGGCACAGTGTGTTAACGCAGCCGTTTCTGATTTTGATGGCTTCGCCTATTTTCATGCAGATACCGACAGATTAAATGACCATGAAGGTTATATAGACAGGAACATGGACAATATTGCGACAGGGGACACTACAGTTACTACTCTAGATAGCTGGCAAGCTAAGCAAGATAAATTTTTAGTAGAAAAAACTGTAGCGTTAAAGATTGACGTGGAAGGCCAAGAAATTCAGGTAATACATGGAGCGCAGGCATTAATTAAATGTGCTAAGAAGGTTATTATACTTATAGAAGTCCACCCACAAGTATTAGCCAGAACAAACAACAGCCCCGACGATTTATTCGCCGCTGCTGAGCAATATCGAACCTTTGACTGGACTGTGCCCCTTTATCAAAGCACACCTATTAATCGTAATCTCAGTTTGTTTGAACAAGTGCCTATGGGGCAATATGATATTATAGGCGTCTCCCGTTAACAGATTGTTATAGCAACGTTTT
>JAWUXU010000121.1:0-12743 GCA_034111145.1 Paraglaciecola sp. | reverse complement strand
GTAGAAGATAAGGTTTTGTGGTTATCATCAGTATTTGCCATTGGTATATGTGCTTATGCGGTAATGCGCAATCATGTGCATTTGGTGCTGTGTGTGGATAAAGATAAAGCCATGTCTTGGTCAGATAAACAAGTGGTAGGCCGCTGGCATCGGTTACATAGAGGTACATTACTGAGCCAGAAATTCATGCGTAATGAGTTGTTAGGTGAGAGTGAATGGATAAGCCTTAAAGAGACTATCGCTATATACCGTCAGCGTTTGTATGACATCAGTTGGTTGATGGCCAGTTTAAGCGAGCCTATTGCCAGGCAGGCCAATAAAGAAGACGGCTGCACAGGTAGATTCTGGGAAGGACGTTTTAAATCTCAAGCGTTGCTAGATGCTGCAGCAGTCTTATCTTGTATGGCGTATGTCGACTTAAATCCGATTAGAGCTAAAATGGCGAAAACCCCCGACACCTCAAATCACACCAGCATTCAAAAACGCACCGAGGCCATACAACAACACAAACGCCAGCCTCATAAGTTACTACCCTTTGTCGGCAACCCCAGACAAGACATGCCTCAAGGTATTGCTTTTTCTCTACAAGATTACTGTGAGCTGGTCGACACCACAGGCCGCATTATCCGAGCAGATAAAGCAGGTACTATGGACTCAGCACACAGCCCCATTCTGAGCCGATTAGGTTTTTCAGAAGAGCAATGGCTAACCCTGCCGACCGAATTCGAGCAACACTTTTGTTATGCCGTTGGCGCAGAGCAGATGATGAAAGACTTTAAAACCCATACCCACAGAAAACGAATAGGAGGGATGAAGCAGGCCAAACGACTGCTATCGTAGGAATACCCAACAAACACTCAAACACTCAAACATCCCATTATTTTGTGCTTTTTTTAATTAAAGAGAACGAAACATATCTAGAAATCAGCGTTTAACGCTTAGTTTTCTTAATACAGCCAATACAGGCCCAGTATTCCTGCTGCCTTTACCCCACTGATATTTTAAGCCCAAAATCAAGTGAGAAATATATACTTTTTATTTGATTTTATTATGGGTGGCCAATTAAGTTGGCCTATTAAGTTGAGTTGAGGATGAAACGTGAACGTGAGATGAGTACTAAGAACAACTGTATCGTCTTACAAAGAATGGATTTGCGGCAATGATTGACAGCCCTAGAGGGCGCTAATGGTTAAAAAAAGAACAACAATCAAAATATGTTGAACAACACAGTAAGGTTTCATTTCAAGCGTCTTTAAATTTGCTGAGTAGATACCTTAGATTTTAAAGAAGGAAGGATTAACTACGTTGCTCCAAATCAATTTAATAGTTTAGGGCTAGTTAATTCACGTCGGTTAAAGCCTCAAAACCACCCACCAAATCAAACAACTCTTCGTCGATATTGCTTTGACGTTGATGATGATAAGTACGTTGTAATTGATTTTGTAGCTCTTCAATGTTTTTTTCTGCTCTTTGCATGGCCATTAAGCGGCTGGCATTTTCACTGGCCAATGATTTAGTACAGGCTTGAAAAATGGAAACAAAAAGATATTCACTAATAAGTGCCGTTAAGGTTTTATTACCATCACATAACATCTGTGGCAACCTTGCAGTAGGCCATGACTGGGATGTTAATGTGTGTTGCCAATGTTTATCTAGGGGTAGCAATCTATGGCAGACGGGAGCATAACGAGAGTTTGAGCTGGAGCTATTATAGAACAGATAAACCTGTTTAATATTTGCAAGTTTTTGTTGAGACTCAATCTCAACTAATACTTCGGCTACCAATGCCGTGATTGAATCAATGGAATTAGGTAGGGCGAAGCTACCTCCTATGCTGAAACTGGTTTCAACAAGGCGAGCTTGCATTCTTTCACCTACTGTCCATAAGAGTTTATTACCAGAAATTTTAGGGAGTTCATCCCTTAAGAAACTAACTAATACATCGTTGAATTGCCCTACCAGACCCTGATCAGAACCAAACACTATGACAGCAACGGACTCTTTTTCTGTCGGTGATTTTACTTTATTCATGTTGTGGGAGTTGAGTAGGATATCAGACTTGGTACCTGATCTTATATAAGCGTTTTTAAAATATGCACATAAGCCTAGTTGCACGGTACGATAGTAGTCGTCAAGTGATAACACCGCATTTTCATATTGACTGATACTGGTTGCGGCCATGGCCTTCATAGTGCGCACCACAGCTTGCAAGTCACCTGCTGTGTTTATTTTACGTTGCAAACCTAACATTGACTCGCTCATATTGATTTCGAGATTGAAATCAAATCGTTCGGCAAATTTTCAGCAGAGATTGGGCTAGTTTTGTTTGTAGCAAATGATTGTAAAACCTGCTGCACCCGTTTAACTACTTCACGCTTATCATCATCATTTAAAGCGTTTGCCGCTTGCAGCTTATCTTTTAAACTGAGCGGAAAAGCCCCTGAGGCCTTTATTAAGGCAGATTGAACAGCACTCATCTGCGACAGAGGTACCTGATCAAATAGTCCACCGGTCAATGCGAGTAAAATCGTTATTTGCGCTGACACCGGTATGGGTGAAGATTCAGGCTGTTTGAGACAAACTCGGATACGCCGCCCATGTTCAATTATTTTCAGTGAGTTGACGTCCAGGCGGGCACCAAAACGCGCAAAGGTTTCTAACTCTTCGAATTGGGCATAAGCCAATTTGAGATCGCCTGCCACCGCTCTATAGGTTAAATGTTGGGCTTTACCGCCCACTCTTGAAACAGATTTACCCACGTCTACAGCCGGTAATACGCCTAAATCAAATAAAGTCGGCGATAAATAAATTTGCCCATCCGTAATGGATATCAGGTTAGTGGGTATATAGGCAGAGATGTTCTGAGCCTGGGTTTCAATAATAGGTAAGGCGGTCAGTGAACCACCCCCTTGTTCTTTATTTAAATGGGTGGCGCGTTCTAATAGACGAGAGTGAATGTAGAATATGTCACCAGGAAAAGCTTCGCGCCCCGGTGGCCTGCGTAGCAATAATGAGAGTTCCCGGTAAGAGCGCGCATGCTGAGTTAAGTCGTCATACACAATCAATACATCTCGACCGGAGTGCATGAAGTATTCACCAACACTGGTAGCGGCGTATGGAGCAATGTAGTCCAAACCCGGTGGATCGTTTCCTTCGGTAACCATCATGATGGTGTACTCCATGGCCTTGTTGCTGCGTAAAATAGCCAGAGTTTTCGCTACCGATGCCGCTCGTTGTCCGATAGCACAGTAAATACACAATACGTTTTTATCCCACTGGTTGAGGATCACGTCTATGGCGATAGATGTTTTACCTGTTTGTCTATCACCCATAATTAATTCACGCTGACCGCGACCAATTGGCAACAAGGCATCAATCACTTTCAACCCGGTTTGGAGTGGCTCTGTCACCGGCGCACGGGCCATAATCTCCGGGGCAGGGCGTTCAATGGGCATTCTTTTGGATAGATTGATTGGCCCTTTGCCATCAATTGGTCGACCAAGAGGGTCAATCGCCCTACCTAACAGTTCTTCACCTACGGCAATGTCCATGACCCGGCCGGTGCGTTGTACCTCATCACCAGCTGATATCTGACAATAATCCCCTAATAACACCACTCCAACTTCAGTTTCGTCGATATTAAATGCAATGCCATAAATATCATTAGAAAATATCAGTAATTCCTCAAAACCAACACCAGGTAAACCGCTGACCATAGCTATAGCGGTAGAGACACTCGTTACTGTACCTATTTCCTGTATTAAGAGATCAGGTTCTAGATTTTCCCGTGCACGCTGACAATCTAAAAATCGACGCTCATAAGTCTCTTTAATACAACTATCAAACCATTGATTCATCAGAACTCCTTTTTTTGTTATGCAATAGTCTGCACATTAGCCTGACTAAGACCTTTGATTTGTTTATTATCTATAGGTTTGACGTTTGCAAGTTCAGCTACTCTTTTTTGTAGTATTTCCAAGTAATTGTAGGTACTCCATGGTATTTTCCAGCCGCTTACACTCAATTCTATACCGCTAATCAGTTCGGGGACTAGGCTAAAGCGAAGTTGTATTGGGGGGGTGGCCTGTGAAGAAAAAGTCACTTGAATACATTGCTGTAATGCTGCTTTTTGTTTTGGGGCTAGTTCAAATGCACTTCGCACGAGCATTTCATTATTGGCGTTGGGTAAGGCATTGGCCAGCTCGACATATTGCCCTTTTTTTAACACGGTTAAACGTTGAATTAATTTGTCTAGCATGGCTTGCTGAATGTCTGTTCCGGCTAAATCATTGAGTATCTTACGGCTGACTGAATACACTTCTGCTATACTTTTGCGGGCGATATCATGCTGCAAACTCGCTAACTCCTGTTGCAATGCGGCTAATCGTTTACTAAGTAACTCATCGGCAGCACTTTGGGCTGCGTCGAACAACTTTTTTCGCTCAATCACCGCATCTTCATTTGCTTTGGCTAAGACGGCAGATCGATGTTGCTCAATTAATTGAACTTTTTGTGCAAATTCTGTTTGCAGTTTTTGCGCCTGTGCTTTTGTCATGTCAGCATCTTGCAATATCTGCTCGATTTTCTTTTCTCGCGCGTCTAAGCCAGTAAGAATAGGCTGATACAAAAAACGTTTTAACAACCATACCAATATTAGAAAATTAAAAATTTGTGCCCCTACAGTAAACCAATCAATAGGCATGATTTAGCCTCCATTGTGGGCGACAAAATAATTCCAAAATGGATTGGAAAACAACACAATCATTGACAACACGAAACAATAAATGGCGGTTGATTCAATCATCGCTAAACCCACGAATAAGGTGCGAGTAATGGTTGCTGAGGCATCGGGTTGCTGAGCAATTGCGGTTAAAGCAGACGCTACTGCTTTGCCCTCAGCAAAGGCAGGGCCTATGGCACCAAAACCAATGGTGATTCCCGCTGTTACAATTGATGCGATAGCGATTAAGGTTATGTTATCCATGGTATTTCCTTACTTTTATAACTGATTAATTTAATGGGGGCCGATTTGACAAGGTCACTGTGGTTGCGGCAGCAATATAAACTGCTGCCAAGATAAAAAAGATATAAGCCTGCACCAGGCCGGTTAATAAGCCAAGTACGGCTATTAAAATGGGGAAAATAAGGGGTGAGATGACTAACAAAATAGCAATAATCATGGTGCCGCTCATCATGTTGCCAAATAAACGAACCGCCAGCGCTAAAGTGCGTGATAACTCGCCGATTATATTAAATGGCAACATGAGTATCGTAGGCTCGGTGTAAGACACCAAATAAGCCTTTAGGCCTTTATGTTTAATGCCAAAATAGGGCACTGCCACAAAAACGCACAAGGCCAGTGCCACAGTGGTAGATAAGGAACCAGTTGGCGGTTCATAGCCTGGAAAAACGGTGAATAGGTTGGCAATCGCTACAAATAAAAATAAGCTGCCCAAAAAACCCATGTACTGTTTTGGATTCGGTAAGCCCATTGCAGCAATTTGTTGTTGGATAGTGAGTACCACAATTTCTAAACTATTTTGCCAGCGTGAACGCTTAAGGCGTGAGGATAGTTTACGGGTTATTAATTTTGAACTCATTACCAATACCAATATCAGCCACCAGGTAAATACAATGGTGGCATTGAGCTTGATAAACCCATATTGCCAAAAGATAATTTCATCGGGACTAAGGTGCATTGTTTACCTTCTATTTAATCAATGATGGCCGGTTACTGGGTTTGAATACGACTAGTTTGTAGATCAACATACGCCCAATAATAAAACCCAATATACATAAGGCCAATCGTCGCCAGTCATCGTTGGCGATGAGATAAAATCCACTTAAGGCGATCCCCATTCGAAGTAGTAAACCGCCAATGAACCAGTGCACCAAATGTGTTGATAATAATCCTTTTTTTGTGGTGAACCACAAGGTATAAAAATACAGGCTGCCAAGTAACACGCCTGCAAAAAAAGCGGGGAGCAGTGTTTGTAATTGCTGTATTTGGTTATTCATCCTGCTTATCCTCTTGTTCTTGTTCTTGTTCATTGTCATCCATGGCTTGCTGCTCTTTATTCACCCAACTCCATGCAGTAAAGCAACCAAGGGTTAAACCGGCTAATAATAAGGCTAGAGTCCATGACCGTTCATCTGCAAAATACTTGTCTAACCATATACCTAAGGCTGTACCGAGAAGAGCTGGTATCGCAATTGACCAACCTATTAAGCCCATCATCCCCAAACCAAACCATATCCCGCTCCCAGCATGGCGTCGTGCCTTGAGTTTTCGCTGGGCCTTATCTCCTATTGTTTCAACCAGACTTGTTGGCGGTTTTATCTTATCTTGCGATACCTTAGGTGGGGGTTTAGGCATATGGTTAAACCTTATTAAGGTCTGAAAATTGTCTTAAAAAGCCACTTTCCAGCTTAACCAGTACCGTTTTTAATTCTTTTTGTTGTTCATCCAAGGTAATAAATTCGGCTTTTACCGCTTCACGCAGCTCATTTAGTGGCACACCACTTATCGCCCTGCGTACAGATATCAATACTTTCTCACCCACTTTAACCAATACGCCTTCATCTATTGCCACAAATACTTGATCTTGGCTGTCAGTTTCGTAGGTTAATATTCCAGGTGTGAGGGGCGTTACACAATCAAGGCGTTGTGGCAATATGCCAAAGGAGCCCTCTGGGGTTTCTGCTACAATTCTCAATACATTGCTATGCTCAGAAAACACCTTAAATGGCAGCAGGATTTTAAGATGCATGATCTTTGCTCTCTTCTTTATCTGCTTTGTCATTTGTTTTAGGCAGCTGTGCCTCATCTACACTGCCAATCATATACAAGGCACTTTCAGGATAATGATTAAACTCACCGCGTAAGATTCGTTCACAGCCGGATAATGATGCTTCAAGGTTAACTAGCTTGCCTTGCATGCCGGTAAATTGTTCGGTGGTAAAAAAAGGTTGAGTGAAAAAACGTTCTAATCGTCTTGCGCGAGTGACCACGTCCCTATCTTTGCTTGAAAGTTGCTCAAGACCGAGCATGGCGATGATATCTTTAAGCTCATCATATTGAGCGAGTGTTTGGCGCACCCCCTGAGCGATGGTGTAATGCCGTTCGCCTACTATGCTTGGAGTAGCCATTTTGGAGTTAGATTGCAGCGGATCAATCGCTGGATATAAGCCCTCACTGGCGCGTTTACGTGACAGTACCAGCGAGGCCGATAAGTGGGAAAAAGTGTGAACGGCAGCGGGGTCAGTAAAGTCATCTGCCGGCACATACACTGCCTGGATTGAGGTGATAGCGCCATCTTTAGTATTGGCAATACGCTCCTCAAGACCAGCCAACTCAGTTCCCATAGTAGGCTGGTAGCCCATTCGGGAAGGCATTTGTCCCATTAAACCAGATACTTCAGATCCTGCCTGGATAAAACGAAAAATGTTATCAATTAGTAGTAGTACATCTTTATGTTCGTCATCACGAAAATATTCAGCCATAGTGAGGGCTGCATGGCCCACCCGAAAGCGACTGCCCGGTGGTTCGTTCATCTGCCCAAACAGCATCACCATATTGGCTAGCACCCCAGCTTGTTTCATGTCACGATATAATTCTTCACCCTCCCGGCAACGCTCACCAATACCACAAAATATGCTGACACCCTGCTGATGACCTATCACGTTATGTATCATTTCAGTTAATAACACCGTCTTGCCCACGCCAGCACCACCAAATAACCCGGCCTTGCCGCCACGTTCCAGAGGCGACAGCACATCAACAATTTTGATACCCGTGGTAAATACTTGTAATTCACTGGAGCGCTTTTCTAGTAATGGGGGCATTTGATGGACACTTCGCCATTCAACATTAGTTGGCAAAGTGAGGCCATCGATAGGCTTGCCAAATACATCGAACATGCGTGACAGGATGCTGTGGCCTACGGGGGCTTTTAGTGGCTCGCCTGAGCTTGTTACTCGCATCCCACGTGCTAGCCCTTGGGTTGGTGTAAGGGCAATTGTTCTAACATGTTTGAGATCTCGTTGGGCGAGTACCTCCAGGACAATCGTTTTATCTTGAGCATATAGGATGTGATGAATGGACGGCAGTTTGTTGTGGAATTTTACATCAACCACACCGCCTCGCACTGCAATCACGGTACCGGTATTAATATCGTTTTCAGATTCAAGATTTGAATCTGGTAATGTATAGGTTGAAGACATACACAATCCACATAATCAGTTTGTTTGATTATGCTGTTTGATAGTGTGTCTGAATTGACCTTGATCAAGATTTGTTAAAATAGAATTATTACTACATCTTGTCACATGGCCAATGTGGGCTCATTTTAAGTGGATAGATGGGTTGACGGAGTACAAGGGGATTTTAAGACTCGGATCACCAAAACTTATGCCAAGAGATAGGGCGCTGCTCATAGACATATCATCTAGGGTTACTGTTTTTATCTGCTTTGCTACATCTTCTAGTTTAACGCTAGTGAGTTTGTTGTTTTGCATCACTACCATCCGGCCAAATCGTTTTGATAGGACTAAAGATGCGGCTTTACAACCAAGATTGGAGGCAAATATCCGGTCAAAGGCGGTAGGAGAACCACCACGCTGAATATGTCCAAGGGAAGTCGCTCTGACTTCTGCATCTATATGTTGTTCCAGTTGACGTTTTAGTACATTGCCAATGCCGCCTAAACGCAGGGGATCGGGGCTTGTGTCTATTGACTCCCTAACTGTCATATTTTCACCTTTGGCTGTGGCACCTTCAGCTACCACAATGATGGAATAATGTTGGTCACCCGCGCGTAATTTGCAGGCTCTGGCTACTTCTTCTATTTCATAAGGGTATTCGGGAATAAGGATGACATCGGCGCCGCCTGCTATGCCAGCGTGTAGGGCTATCCAACCCGCATAACGCCCCATAGTTTCCAGAATCATTATTCGTTTGTGTGATTGTCCGGTGGTTCTAAGTCTATCAAGTGCATCAGTGACAGTGGAAACCGCGCTATCAAAACCAAAGGTTCTATCCGTACACGGCAAATCGTTATCGATGGTTTTTGGCACGCCGATGATATTCATGCCCAATTTAGACATCTCATAACCAATAGCCATAGTGCCATCCCCACCTATAATCACCAGAGCGTCCAGACCTAGCTGTTGATAATAAGACATTATGGCCTTAGAACAATCATTGCCTTTATAATTAAATGGGTTGGCGGTATTACTGGTACCTAAGAGGGTGCCACCAAGAGACAATATACCACTGCAATCCGCGTAGGTAAGAGATCGCACCCGTTTCTCAATCAAGCCTGTAAACCCATCTTCTATGCCTACAATAGTGGTCTCAAAGTTGAGAATAAGACTTTTAGCCACTGCCCGAATGGCCGCATTTAAACCGGGACAATCACCGCCACCGGTTAAAATACCGATACGCATATTGGCAGTCTTTTTTGTGTTACAACTCATGAGTTAACCTTATTAATGATAGTGCCGTCTTTTTCAAATTCACTAATATTGGCCAGGGTTACTCTAGCAATTTCACTCATGGCTTCTTTGGTAAAAAAGGCTTGATGACTGGTGATAATGACATTGGGAAAAGTCAGCAATCTGGATAGTTGATCATCTTGAATAACGGTCGAGGATAAATCTTCATAAAACACCGCTTCTTCTTCCTCATACACGTCCAAACCCAGTAACCCAACTTTAGCTGTTTTTAATCCATTGATCATTGCCTGAGTGTCTATCAATTTGCCTCTGCTGGTATTGATAATCGTTACGCCATCAAGCATGGCTGCCAATGCCTCATCATTAATCATATGATAGGTCGCAGGAGTTAAAGGACTATGCAAAGATATAATATCTGAACAAGAAAATAGACTATTAAGTGAGACATACTCCACCCCCATATCCATACACTTTTGATTATGATGAATGTCATAGGCGATAACACGGCAACCAAAACCCAACATTATATGTATAAAAGCCCGACCAATTTCCCCTGTGCCAATAACTCCTATGGTTTTGCCATGCAAATCAAACCCCATTAAATTATGTAGCGAAAAGTCACCTTCTCGTACACGGTTATAGGCCTTGTGAAGCTTGCGGTTAAGACATAGCAATAATCCAACGGCATGTTCGGCGACTGAGAAGGGCGAATAGGCAGGTACCCTTACTACGGGTAAACAGAGTTTGTTGGCGCACTTCATATCAACATGGTTAAAGCCAGCCGAACGCAAGGCGATCAGTTTTACCCCTTTGTGCTTTAATACTTTAAGCACGCTGGCATCGAGATTATCATTGATAAAGGCACACACCACTTGTTCGTCTTGAATCAAAGCTGTTGATTCAAGATTAAGGTGGGGTTCGAGGTAACGTATCTCATGACCATAAGTAAGATTAAGCTTATCGAAGTAGGGGCGGTCATAGGGTTTGGTATTAAAAAACGCGATTTTCATTCAGGTGACCTTAAAAATGCCTTAGGCTGATGTCGCTCAATGTTAAAATAAACATGGTCTTAAAAATTGATTTAAAACAAGTAGTAAATAATTTATGACGGAAACTGATTTCTTAGCCAAGAAACTAGAATAATCTGAGGGACGCTGAACCGAGGCAGAAATAGTGTAATTTTCCAAGAGTGGGTTGTCCCTTTTATGACCACTATGAACTGATGACTCGTGCACGTTGCTTTGAAGACATGGCGTTAGAGTTTGGACATGAAGGGTTTTTTGTCACACTTACATGCCCCTCCAAGTATCACAATGCCTACTCAAAATCCGGCCAGCGTAACACCCGATGCCAAGGCTTAATGCCATATGACGGTCAGCAATACTTATGTAAAACATGGTCGAGAATTCGTGCTGAATTGGCTCGAAAAAATATAGAAGTTTATGGTTTACCCATAGCTCAGCCTCAACATGATGGCACACCTCATTGGCATATGATGTTATTTATGGAAAAGCATCGTATAGATGATTTTAAGTTAATTATTAAGCGATACTCATTAGAAGAGGATGGGGACGAAAAGGGCGCTGAAGACAATCGTTGTGACTTTAAATTAATTGATCGAAACAAAGACAGTGCTACTGGTTATTTAGCTAAATATATCTGTAAGAACATAGACGGTAAAGATTTAGATAAAGGCGTATACGGTGAAGACCCTATTATGGCGGCTCAACGTGCAGAGGCTTGGGCAAGCTGCTGGGGCATCCGGCAGTTTCAGCAAATTGGCGGAGTATCTGTCACAGTATGGCGAGAGCTTCGAAGATTTCGAAAACCCGAAACCGAAAAATCCGTATACGCAGATAAGTCGTTTATGGATATTCATAAAGCCGCAGATTCCGGAGATTGGGCTACGTATACGAAACTTATGGGCGGAGTGTTCTGTATACGAAAATCCCAAACCATTCGGCCTTATTACGAAATGGAAGTGAACAAAACCACAGGGATAATTAAAACCAGTTGGTTTGATGGACTCATTACTAATAAACTAAAGGGTATTCTTTACAAGGGCAGGGAGCTTATTACCCGAATCCATACATGGCAAATTAGTATGCAAAAAGAAGGTCAATCCGTAGCTGCTTTTAGTCTTTCACTTGGAGTTCTGTAAATAACTGTACTAGCTCTTAAGTTTTAATCAGAAGAATTATATCTAAACCATAAATTTAATAACATATTTTGCATAGAAGTAATCTTCCATATAGATTAGACACTTAATCAATTGTAACGGCCTGATTTATATTTTATATCAGCCGTAGTATATGGAGTGATTAGTTATGGATAAACTTAAAGTATGTCTTAAAAATTGTTATGGTATCTCTTCATTTGAATATCTGTTTGATTTGTCAAACAATGGCGGAAAAGTTAAAGCTTACTCAATTTATGCTCCCAATGGACTAATGAAAACATCGTTTTCTAGAACTTTTGAAGCGTTGTCAAAGGGTGACCAACCTGAGGAGGAACGTTTTAATCGCCAGTCAACTTGTATTATTGAAGTTGATAATGTCGGAATTGAGAAAGAACAAATATACGTTCTTAAATCAGAGATTGAATAGAGTTAGCAAAACAAAAAGTTATTTGTGATGATTTAAGTAACTTTATTTACAATGAAATATTCGATCCTAAAGCTATTTCGATATTAGAAAGTCCTAAAATTATAGCAAAATCCGATGAATTTAATCAACGATATCAAGATCTTTTTAATCAAACCGGCTCTGTATACAGTCGAGGCGTTTTTAACCCTACAAAAGCTGACACTTCTTTTACTACTTTAAACAATCAAGGGTTCTTTGCTGGTGGACATAAAGTTCATTTGCAAGGTGATGCATCTTCAATTAACTACGAAGAACTACAAGAAAAAATGAGAGTTGTGAATGAAGCAATATGATGATGGTGAAAAACAATATTACCCATATTTATAACGCATAATTAAATCTCTTAATTATCAATTCACTATTGGTTCGGGCGATATATCCTGCCAGTAAATACTTGCTGAATTCACGCTGCTGCCTTTCTTAAGTTAGTCTAATCATTAGAAGTTAGTTGAATTTATCTTTGATCAAAAACCGTGCCTGTTAAATGGTCATGATAGGTATTATTAGTTATTTCTATATTCATATCTAAACTTAAATAATTAGGTATTTTGGTGACTTAAGTCTATCGTTACATTGACATACATAATATTTTTTATTTATCAAAAAAAAACAAGGAATTACGGTGGAATCTCTAAAAGTGAT
>JAWUXU010000120.1:0-52299 GCA_034111145.1 Paraglaciecola sp. | reverse complement strand
ATAGTAACCAAAAAGCAGCCGCTCGACACAATGCTCTTCATCCACTTATCCCCTCATTTTTGCAGGTCGTAATAATTCGTTCCCGACGCGCTATTGCTCAATCGCTAGTCCATGCGATTGCCCTACAAAAATGAGTTGATAAGTGGCGAGCATTCATTCGAGGGTAGGTCAAAAGATAAAAAACCTCGGCTTTGCCGACTAAAAATTCTCAATAAAAATAATAAGCTACTTACCGCGTCATTTATGCACAAACAATACAACAGGGGTCTCTTTTTATTTTGTTTTTTAATTCTGTTTGGGTGAGTTTTGATGGTTGTTTTCGTTTGGTATCTTGTTTTATATAAAATAAACGACTGTCTATACAATCATTTAAGTAATATGGTACAAAAGCTTAAAGTAGATAAACGGGTAAAAATTTTCGTATTAAACGGAGGTTTTCAAAAACTAATATTGTTATAGCCTGAGCATATATATGACAGTGCATTAACTTTAAAGGATATAAAAAGTTATGAGTGAAACAACCGAGCTGTCAATTAAGGGCTAAAGTATACAAAGTCTGTATGGGTCGTACTTAAAGGAAACATTTCTAGTTAATCGTCGATATCAGCGTAAATTAGTCTGGACTGTCGAAGAAAAGAGGTCCTTCATTGATTCTATTGTCAGCGGTTATCCTGTGCCCTTGGTTTTGCTTGCAGAAGTTTCGACGGAAAAAGGAAGAAAGCTCGAAATTATTGATGGAATGCAGCGAATGAATGCAATCATGTCATTTATAGATCAAGAGTTTGATTTAAACGATCAATATTTTAATCTCGAAACAATGGCTGATACTAAATTCTTAATGGATAGCGGGAAAGTAAAACAAAAAGAACCGCCGCTCGATCGTCAGATTTGCGCTGAAATTGTAAGGTACCAAGTTCCACTGTCAGTCTTTCTAGAGTCTGGTGATAGCCATATAGAAGAGGTTTTTCGAAGATTAAATTCTGGTGGCAGACATTTATCGAAACAAGAGCTGAGGCAAGCAGGTGCGATAAGTAAGTTTGCGTCTATAGTGAGAAAACTAGCAAGTAATATTCGTGGTGATTCAAGCGCATCGGATATTCTCGATTTAAATGCTATGAAAAATATTAGCATAACTAATAGAAATCTAAATTATGGCATTTCGGTAGATGACATATTTTGGATTAAAAATAATATAATAACTAAAGAAGCGCTTAGGCAATCTCAAGATGAAGAAGTTATCGCTGATATTGTAGCCTGGGTGTCTATGGAAAAAGGACTTCGTTCAAGCTCAGATATTTTAAACCAATTATATGGATTTTCTTTGTTAGATGATGAAGATTCATCTCTTTCTTCCACGGTTGAATTACAGATACAAAAAGTAAATGAAGAGGCTGTGATTGATAATGTTCAACATGTATTCGACGAGATCATTGATGTCATCGAGCATTCAAAGAAAACTTTTAATTCTCTTCTCTTTGCAAACCAGCAAGCAAAAATTTCAAGATATTTTCAAATTGTTTTCTACTCTTTTTATAAACTTATAATTGAAGAGAATATGGAAATTACTGACAAAAATAAGTTGATAGAGCATTTAGATAAAGCTGGTGATAAAACAATCTCACTTGCAGCTGGAGGTGGCAACTGGTCTGCTAAGGAAAAGCAAACACAATCCGATGCTTTATATGGAGTTATTAGAGGTTGTTTTACTAGATCACAGGAAAATGACCCAGCGAGGAATCAATGGGTGACTAGATTTGAAAATATTCTAATGCAATCATCAACTGAGCAAACTCTGTATGATTTTAAAATTGGCCTTCATGCCTTAACTGATAATGACAATGAACTAGATATAAATACATTTTCAAAAGTAATCAAAACCCTCACGTCGATGGCAAATACCTTTCCGGGATCATCTGGTTATTGCTTGATAGGTGTAGCTGATAGCAAAGACACTGCTGAACGCCATAGGTTGTTATATGACAAAGAGTTTGTTTCTTACTCTTCGTTTTTTGTTACAGGAATCGATGCAGAGGCAAATAAACATCATGGTGATATTGATAAATACTTTACTAAGCTTGTTCAGCTAATTAAAAACCAGCCAATTAGCGATAGAGACAAGGATAATTTAGCAAGAAATATAACTACAGTCAGGTATTTTGAGAAAGATGTCATAATTTTAAAGATTGAGTCTGACGATAAACCCTCGATATATGATGGTAAATATTTTGTAAGACATGGTAGTAATGTTGATGAAGTATTGGCAGAAAATTTTGGTCAATTATTCTCACGATTTCAAAAGTGAAGCCATCAAATTTGCGAACCAACAGTTACATGGACACCCAAATTTACGTGAAGGAATTGTCCTGACTTTGTGATAAAACGTTTCTTCGACCCTATGCAGTAAAGTCGCATCGGTTAGGTTTTTTTTATCTTTGGTGGCGCAGCCACTGCAGTTTCGCCTTTAAAGTTTCAGCTAAAAATGGCTTATTCTTGGGGCAAATGACATGGGTGAAACTGGCCTTTATAGAAGCACGGCTTCGCCCAGTTGAACAGCTCGACAGGGAAATCGAGATTGGGTGCTGATTATCATGGATGTATGATTGACTTGGTTAAAGCGTTCACATCGGGTAGGAAAATAACATTCGAAACGACCCAAGAATAAGTCATTTTTTGCGGTTAAAAACTTTAGCAGTGGACGGCGGTTTCTGGATACTCTTTTTCGCTGTTGACCATATTTACGGGATAAATATGGAACAGCGATAGCTGGCCTGAAAGGTAAAGTACAGGACGTACTTTATAAAAAGAGTATCTGGCTCGAAGGGATTCGAGACAAAAAACCATCAGCGGACGCCTCCCGGGATGATGGCGCGCAGCGTGCTTTTGGTTCTTAAACTACTTTATTACATGTTTCCACTGACTGTGCGTAAAGCGCATTCGTATTTGTATCCGCGGCATTGCTATTAAATGCGCAAGTCGCAATAATAGTCACCGTAAATGACGACTATTATTTAGGAAGATTATCAACGTCAACTTCTCCCTCAACATCAGAAAAGTTCCCCACACAAGGGCCAACGCTAAACTTGTAACCTAAAGCTGAATCGTCTTCAGCGACCCATAGACGCAGATTTTCGTCTATGGGTAAGCTACGTTGTAGAGGAGATTTTTTACAGGCTGATTTTGGGTAAGTTTCAAAATGATAAATAAATCCTGCTATAACTTTATCTAACCACTTTATATGACCTTCCTCGTCAACCGGTATGGTAAACGGACGTTGATTCAACCTGATAGTGATGTTTTTGTTGTCTGTTTCATTGATCTCTATGGTGTCGTTTAGTGCGTCTGTTTCATCTTTGTTATCCGCTACTGATTGTTTAAATAGCGCGATGGGCTGTTCAAATAATTCTATTTGCTTTGCGTAGGGGACGGCCATAAAAAAAATAGAAGTAATAACATAAGGTATTAATACCAGTCTCATTATCATGGTAATTATAACAAATACTTTGTCTTCCCAGTGCACTTTAACTTTGATTCGCACTAGGCGCAGCAATAAGCCAATGACTAGCCACAGATTGCCTGCAACCAAGGCGACAGAAAAAAACATAATGGAGCTCATTAACAACCAAAACGGCAGCATAATTAAAGTGGCAAAACCTAATGTGAAGATAAAAGGCCCAGGCTCGATACCCGTAATAATATTAATTTTAAGGGCGGATATAGCCAAGGCAAAGTTAGCCGTGGCCGCATACATCACCAGGATCAAAGCTTTGCCTAACATGTGTTCCCAAATGCGGTTAAATACATGCCAAAGCTCTCTAACAAGGCCCACTCCAGCAATAGCGCCTACCCACAATAACTCATAATCTTGCCCGGTACCTTGCTCACTGTGTATCAAGACTAATAAAAACGCGATTAGGTACATCCATTGGGAGATCGTCAGTTGTGAAAATTTCTTACGTAATAAAGGGATAATATGTGAAGGCAACTTTGGCCAATCTTTCTTAAAAATCGCTTTAGGTTTAATGACTGGCGTTTCTTCAGAACTTTCCACAAATGGTAATTGACTGTTTGACAAGTAGTTTCACCGAGTTAGGAGATTAATTTTGTACCTTATGTAACCAATATAATAGATTTCTGTAAACTATGTTAAAAAGATGTAGTTTGACGAAAAGCATCTCCAGACATGGGTGGGATTAAGGGAGCGTGTTTATTGAGTATTTTATGTCGTCAGAACAACCGTTTTAAAGTTGTTAGTCAGGCTATAGCAAGTGATGTCATGTTCAGAAAAATAATGATTAGCGGGATATATGTCAAAGTGCTCAAAACCATTTGTGGGGTAGTTAATCTAATCGGCATAATTTGTGTCTCATAAATTGATGTAGAAACTGGCTCAGTTATCAATTTTTAAGCACTTGTGTTGCAAAATACGGGTAAGGATTGTACGTAATATATAACAAGCACAAATTTACCTAGTATAAGTTTTCAAACCTTTGGCTGATTCGTATATAATCCCGCATCGTTTTTAAGCGTAGCTTGCTAAATGATGCAGTGCATTTAAGTATGTTTGCACTTATTGTAGCAACCCCGTTTCGCCATCGGACTGATTTTCGGTAAGCTGAGATAAATCAATGAAATTTGAATTAGATAATACAGACGGAAAAGCACGTCGTGGCCGTTTGATTTTTGACCGTGGAATAGTAGAAACACCGGCTTTCATGCCAGTGGGTACTTACGGTACAGTAAAGGGTATGACACCCGAGGAGTTAGATGAAACAGGTGCGCATATTTGTTTAGGTAATACCTTTCATCTAATGTTGAGACCGGGTACCGACATCATCAAACAACACGGTGATTTACATGACTTTATGCATTGGGACAAACCTATACTGACTGACTCAGGTGGTTTTCAGGTTTTTAGTTTGGGAGATCTGCGTAAGATAACTGAAAATGGTGTCACGTTCCGCTCACCCATTAATGGTGAAAAAATTCTGCTTACGCCTGAAAAATCTATGCAGGTGCAACGAGATTTAGGTTCAGATATCGTGATGATCTTTGACGAATGTACGCCTTATCCAGCAACTGAAAGTGAAGCTAGGGTATCTATGGAGTTGTCGCTACGCTGGGCTAAACGCAGTAAAGATGCACATGGTGATAATCCATCTGCGTTGTTTGGTATTATTCAAGGCGGTATGTACGAAAGCTTGCGTGATGTATCTTTGGCAGGCTTGGAAAATATTGGTTTTGATGGTTATGCCATAGGGGGTCTATCTGTTGGTGAGCCAAAAGACGAAATGATAAAAGTGCTTGATCACACTACAAACCAAATTCCTGTGGATAAACCTCGATATTTGATGGGTGTGGGTAAACCAGAAGATATCGTAGAGGCGGTACGCCGTGGTATTGACATGTTCGATTGTGTGATGCCTACGCGTAATGCTCGTAACGGTCATATGTTTATTACTAGTGGTGTAGTAAAAATACGCAATGCGGTACATAAAACTGATACTGGCCCATTAGATGAAAAATGTGATTGTTACACTTGTAAAAACTATTCTCGGTCATATCTACATCACTTGGACAAATGTAATGAAATACTCGGCGCACGCTTAAACACGATCCATAACTTGCGTTATTATCAACGTATTATGCAAGGTTTACGAGATGCCATTGCCGCTAACGAGCTCGATGCCTTTGTCACCGAATTCTACGCATTAAAAGAGCTGCCTGTGCCTCAGTTGAAAAACTAGCTGGCATTAATACAATTAAAAATTATAAAAATCAGGGGAAATTATGAGTTTATTTATATCCAATGCCTATGCGCAAGATGCTGGTGGTTCAGCAGGTGGTGGTTTTGAAATGTTGATTATGTTAGGAGTGTTTGGTTTAATTTTTTACTTTATGCTTTACCGCCCACAAGCCAAGCGTGTTAAAGAGCATAAAAACTTGGTGACTGCATTAAGTAAAGGTGATGAGGTACTTACTCAAGGTGGCATGGTGGGTAAAATTGTAAAAGTTTCAGATGAAAAAGACTTTATCGAGATTGGCTTGAATGACACGACTAACATCGTCATTCAAAAATCCGCTGTTTCAGCGATATTGCCAAAAGGCACTATGAAAGCCATTTAAAAATGGATAGCGAGTCGGGGCTTTAAGGCCCCTTTTTATTGGAAGAACGGAAGGAATGTCTTGTGTTAAATCAAACTCCACTATGGAAGTACTTCATGGTGATCCTAGTGGTCGGCCTATGTGCTTTATATGCCTCTCCAAATTTGTATGGTGAAGACCATGCTGTGCAAATATCAGCGGGTAAAAATGCGGTTATTAATGCTGTTGTCGTTGAAAAAGTAACTGCTGAGCTGGCTGCTGCTAATATCTCTAGTAAAAGTATTGTGCTAGAAGGCGAACAGATACTTGTTCGTCTAAATGACTCTGATACTCAGCTAATCGCCCGCGAAAAAATCGAAAAAGCTTTAGGTGACGATTATTTTGTGGCAATGAACTTAGCCCCTGATACACCCGCTTGGCTAGAAAATTTGGGTGGTACGCCAATGAAACTTGGCTTGGATTTACGTGGTGGTGTGCACTTCCTGATGGAAGTGGATATGAAATCAGCTCTGTCTAAATCATTAGAAGATATGGTTGGCGATTTTCGCACCGCATTGCGCGAAGAAGGTATTCGCTACCGCACTGTAAAACAACTAGCTGATGGGGTAGAAATTTATTTTCGTGACCAAGAAACCTTAGACAAAGCAGAGTTTTTCCTTAAAAACCGTAATCGTGAGTTTGTTTTTGTTGAGAGGTCCGGCTTGGTAATTTTTGCCAGTATGTCTGAGCAAAAACTGGCTGATACTCGTGATTACGCAGTAAAACAAAATATCACTATTATTCGTAACCGAGTCAACCAACTTGGTGTTCTTGAACCTACTGTTCAAAAACAAGGGCCAGACCGTATAGTCGTTCAACTTCCGGGTATTCAAGATACGGCTAAGGCAAAAGAGATTCTTAATGCGACAGCTACATTAGAATATCGTGAAGTCGATATTGAAAATGACGTGCGTGATGCCATCAATGGTCGAGTACCTGCAGGATCTGAACTGTTACCTTATGATAAAGGCGGTCCACAATTACTTAAGAAAAAAGTAATTGTTGCAGGTAGTTCAATTATTGATGCCAACAGTGGTGTAGATCAATATGGCATGCCAAAGGTCTCTATTTCACTCGATTCTAAAGGTGGCGCTAAGATGCTCAATTTTACTAAACGAGCAGTGGGCAAACCGATGGCAGTAGTCTTTATTGAGTTTAAAGCTACGGACGAGCGAGATGCTAACGACAAGTTGATTTTTGAAGAGGAAAGGCGTGTTATTAGTGTGGCTACTATCAATGGCGTATTCAGTAATCAGTTTGAAACGACTGGGTTAGACTCTCCTCAGGAAGCTTATGATTTAGCACTACTATTAAGAGCAGGTGCTTTGATTGCACCGATTCAAATTATTGAAGAGCGCACAGTCGGCCCAAGTTTAGGTCAAGAGAATATCGATTTAGGTACAAAAGCCATTATTTATGGCTTTGTTGCAGTGCTTATCTTTATGCTGATTTACTACAAAAAATTTGGATTTGTTGCCAACATCGCTTTAACCCTCAACTTAGTCATGATCATTGGTATTATGTCATTGGTCCCTGGTGCTACATTAACATTGCCTGGTATGGCCGGCATAGTGCTAACCGTAGGTATGGCGGTTGATGCAAACGTACTAATATTTGAGCGAATACGAGAAGAAATTAAAGATGGACGTAGTCCGCAGCAAGCTATTCATCATGGCTATGATAGTGCGTTTTCGACCATATTAGATGCCAATATTACGACATTTCTTGTAGGTTTGATTTTATTTTCTGTCGGTACTGGACCGATCAAAGGTTTTTCAATCACCTTGATGATTGGGATCATTACTTCAATGTTTACTGCGATCGTTGTGACTCGCGTAGTCGTTAATGCATGGTGGGGCGGTAAACGTCTGACCAAGTTGTCAATCTAGGAGCACCAGCATGCAATTATTAAATATGAAAGAAACTATCGCTTTTATGTCTCTCAGAAAACCAGCGGCTCTTTTGTCGATGTTTTTGATCATCGGCTCCCTGACATCTTTAGCCATTAATCAGCTTAACTGGGGGTTAGATTTTACTGGCGGTACCCAAATTGAAGTGGGTTATGGGCAAACTGCAGATTTAACACAAATTCGCAAACAGTTAGAAGCGTCGGACTTCAATGACGCAGTGGTACAAAATTTTGGTAGTAGCCAAGACGTCCTTATCCGTTTAGCTTCACGCGAAGGTGTTAAGCCTTCTGAGTTAGGCGACGCAGCAATTAAAGTGTTAAAAGAAGCCGACAGCAGCGCAGAAATGCGTGGTAGTTCTTATGTTAGCGCTAGCGTTGGAGAAGAACTTACCGAACAAGGTGGGCTCGCTATGCTGGTGGCTCTAATCTGCATACTTATATACGTGGCATTGCGTTTTGAATGGCGTTTTGCTTTAGGTTCGGTAGCCGCATTAACCCATGATGTGATCCTGACTTTGGGGTTATTCTCCATATTAGGCTTAGAATTTGATTTAACTGTTTTGGCTGCTGTACTTGCGGTAATTGGTTATTCGCTTAATGATACAATAGTGGTGTGTGATCGCATTCGAGAAAACTTTCGCAAAATTCGTAAAGGCGAGTCAGAAGACATTATCAATATTTCTTTAACCCAAACTTTGAATCGAACGATTATTACCTCTTTGACTACGATTTTAGTTTTGCTAGCTTTGTTTTTTGTAGGCGGAGCGACTATCCATGGATTCGCTACTGCTTTATTATTTGGGGTGGTGATTGGTACCTATTCTTCCATTTATGTTTCGAGTCTGGTTGCCCTTACATTGGGTATCAGCAAAGAAGACTTAATGCCTACAGAAATAGAAAAAGAAGGCGCTGACCAAGAGCCTATGATTTAGTTAAACAGGGCAAAAGATATTTTCCACAGAAGATACGGAAGCTCAGTGCTAAAGCTGCCAGACGCAAAAAAAAGATATTAAGTCTAATTAGCATTCTTTTTTTTGTGATCTGGATATGCCTAGAGTTCCAGAACATTTTTCTATGTTAAAACACATTTCCTAACAGTTTTTATCCCCATTTATGTTTCTAAATAGGGTATATTTCAACTCCTTTGTTCTTCGAAATAATAACATCAGGATACTTTATGACCTTATTGACCGGGCGCTGCAAAAAAGTCGCCTTTTTGATTGGCGCTAGTGTAATGTTAAATGCTTGTAGTTTAACGGATCAAGATAAATCTGTTGCTATATCAACTCAGCCAGAACCCCAGAGTGAAATAGTAAAAAGTCCTATAGATAGCCGTGAATATGCATCTATTGTGTTAGATAACCAACTGGAAATTTTGCTGGTATCTGATCCTAGTATCGAAAAATCAGCGGCGGCCATAAGTGTGGCTGTTGGGTCTTTGCAAGAGCCAAAAGAATTTGGTGGCTTAGCTCATTATCTTGAGCATATGTTATTTTTAGGCACCACCAGATTTCCAACTGTAGGTGATTACAGCGAGTTTGTTAGCCGTAACGGCGGCAGTCAAAATGCTTATACTCAGCTTGATCATACCAATTATATGGTGGCGGTGAATAATGATGCCTATGACGAGGCCTTGTCGGGTTTTAGTGGGTTTTTCTACGAAGCCATTTTAGACGAAAGTTACGCTGATAAAGAACGTCATGCAGTGCATTCTGAATGGACCATGAAGGGTCCTAACGATTGGGTTATTTTGCAACAACTTAACGGTATAACCCTGAACCCAGAACATCCCATCTCGCAATTTAGCTGGGGTAACTTAGACTCTTTAGCGGATAAAGAAAACAACAAGCTTCAAACTGCTTTAATGGATATGTATAACACTTATTATTCAGCTAACTTAATGAAAGGTGCGATGATCAGCAATTTGCCTATTGCCGATATGAAAAAGTTGGCCAAGCAACATTTTGAAAAAATACCAAACAAAAATACACCACGCCCAAAAATGACAGTTACGGTAGCCAAATCTGAACATCTGAAAAAAGTGGTGCATTACATTCCCCAAACTGAAATGAAGCAGTTACGCATAAATTTTGTGATTAAAAATAATGCAAAACAGTTTGCGGTTAAACCTAATGGTTATGTTAACTATTTGCTTGCCAACGAAATGCCCGGGAGCTTAGCATCAGTATTACGTGATGCCGGATTGAGTGATGCAGTTTATTCAAACTACGATGCGGATGAATATGGCAATGCAGGAAGCTTCACCTTGTATATCGATTTAACCGAAACTGGTGTGAAAAATCGTGACAAGGTCATGGGTGCAGTGCTTAAGTATCTAAATTTATTGCGAGAAGAAGGCGTTGATCCCCGATATTTTAAAGAAATTAAGCAGTCTCTAAGTAATAGTTTCCGCTTTAAGGAAAAGACTAACGATTATAACTATGCGATGAAAATTGCCGCTGATTTACAACACATCTCAGCAGAATATGTTCTTAGCAGTGCTTACGAATATCAGCGTTTTAACCCACAAGCAGTCCAAGCAGTACTCGACCAATTGACTTTGGACAACGCGCGCATTTTTTATATAGATAAAGATCAAAAGGGTGAGCAGGACATGCAATATTTTGCTGGTAAATACAGCGTGCATGATATTAACGTCGAACTAGAGCAAAAGTGGCAACAGCTGTCTTCGCAGTTTACTTTAGTGTTGCCAAGAGCTAACAGCCTAATGCCAGAAAGCTTTGATGTAGTGACTGCTAAATATACCGACAAACCAAAACAAATAGTGGCAAAAGAAGGACACACAGTGCACTTAGGCCATTCTGCTCTGTTTAAACAACCAAAAGGTAGAGTGACACTTGATTTAAATAGTGGATTGACAAAATCTAGCGCAAAAAATCATGTTTTAGCCGATTTATTAAACCGAGGTATAGTCCAACAGTTAACTGAGCTTCAATCTGAAGCGAGCGCTGCAGGCATGGGATTAAACGCCCTTTTATCTAATGGTCTATCACTTACTGCGAGTGGCTTTACCGATAAACAAGGAACATTGTTGGCTAGTGCATTAAAACAAATATTAAATTTTGATATTAACGAAAGTGAATTAACCAATATTAAAGCAAGCTTTAAGTCCGACATTCAAAGCAGCAAGCGACAAATTTTACTCGATCAGTTATTCCCTAGATTTAGTCAATTGACGAGCTTAGATGAATTTAGCGATGAGGCCCTTCTTGCTGAAGTGGACCAGATATTACCGTCCGAGATTAAGGTCTTTAGAGATCAGTTGTTGAAGCAGGCAAACTTGAGAGTCTTTGCTTTTGGTAACTATTCCGAACAGCGAGTGAACGAGTTATCTGATATGGTTTTAAATCAATTACCTGAAAAACGCCAAGTATCCGACGTGTATCAAACACCATTACTGCAATTTGAGCCCGGTAAAATCTATAGTTGGCAAGAAGACTTAGAAATGACGGATATAGGCTTTATAGACGCATATTTAGCGCCAAGAAATGACCTCGATCTAGCAGCAGCAAGAGTGTTATCACAAATTATTCGTCCTGCTCTTTTTAAACAAATACGAACAGAAGAACAACTGGCTTATACAGTGGGTTTTTTTGGTCAAACATTTAGGCAACAAATGTTGGTGGCTTATTATATTCAATCACCGGCCAAAGGGCTGGCAGAAGTGCATGAACGGATCGGGTTATTCCGCAAAGCATTTACTCAACAGTTAGCCGCTGTGACTGCAGAAGAGTTTGCGATGACTAAAAAAAGTATGTTGATCACCTTAACTCAACCTGAGAAAAATGTATCTGAGGAGATGAATAAATTTACAGATGATTGGCGCTATCAGCAGTGGCAATTCGATAGTCAAGAACGATTGATTGCTGGAGTAGAAAAAGTCACATTAGACGACGTGCTAAATCTTTATAACCGTATTGAAGGTGGTAAAGAGTTCGGGCAAATACTAATCCAAATGCGTGGTACTAAATTTGCTGACAAAGCCTTTGTTGAAGCTAAAGGTGCCATCAAGGTCACAGACATCGACAGCTTTCATCAGCAGTTTAATGATTGATTTATATGCTTTGAAATGTATCCAGATAATGAGTGCATAGCTACATTAAAAATCATTACATGAATGATAATTATGAGATGCTCAAGATTAGCAACATTATGTCGTCCAGTATTGACCATAAGTCTTTGTAACGTTGTTGAGATATTTGCTGATACGCTTATCCAGACCGTATCTGATAAAATTTTTTTAATGGCTAAACTACCTTAAAAAGATGAAAGACCTTTACTGCACAACGCTAATCAGAAAAGGTACTAACCTTTAAAAATTATTCAGATGGACAACAACAATGTTATCCATCTGAATATTATAAAGATATGTACATTGAAGATATCCCTATTAAAGAGGAAGAGGCCAAATCACGCATTGAGTCGTTTCAAAATAGACAGTTTCTTATATTATGTTATTCTCTAAGTTCTTAGTGAGCGGGGTCAATTCGGCAGATGACAAATAGAGTTATAACATGGGTTATGATTATGGCGCTGTTAATCAGCCAGTCATATGCTTATGCGTTTGTTCCTTGTGAGTTAAATGCACATGCCAGTAGCCGCCATATTGATGATATGGACTCCAATAGTTTCAGCTCTATGGAATATATCCAGTCTGAGCATGATATGCCCAACCATATGCAACACGATATGAAGCAAGATACACAGCAACAAAAGATGGTTATGGATTGCTGCGATCAAGAATGTAGTTGTCTCACAGGAACCTGTGCATATGCAGCGCTCACTCATTTAGTAACTGCCACTGCTTTAAATCCAGTGTCTGACTCTTCAGTTTTTTACCTGTTTTCAATTCAAGAGACATTTCTACTGTCGCTAACCAAACCTCCTATTATTGGCTAATACAGGATAGATCCGTCTTTAAATTGACAGTGACTATTCTTTAGCGTCTGGCCTGGCGTTTTCGCCACTTTATCTTTTATTATTAATACCCAAGTTTTTTTGCACATTGCAAAATTGGGCAACATGGATCACCCATGCTACAAACATATAAGTTTAATTATTTTAGAGCATCGTTATGCTTTACTTTAGGGTTTATTAGTATTTTACCCTTTGTCGTATTTGCGAGCATAACGATGCAAGACGCGGTTAAGATAGCAATCCAGCATGACCCTTGGCTGACGGGTAATCAACTTCAAGAACAAGCGCTGAGAGCACAGAGTAAAGGTGCCAATAGTTTGCCAGACCCAACGCTTTCTATGGGCATGCTGAACTTACCTTCCGATGGGTTTGCATTTGATCAAGAGCCAATGACACAAATTAAAGTGGGGTTCGCTCAAATCTTTCCCCGCGGCGACAGTGTAGCTATCAAGCAACAACAACTGAGCTATCAGGCTGATCAACATCCGTATCAGCGAGAAGATCGAAAAGCAAAAATACAGGTGACTGTTTCACAACTTTGGTTAGACGCCGTTAAAGCTGACAAAACCATACGTTTGATTGAGCGAGACAGGGGACTGTTCGAACAATTGGTAGATATCGTAAAGGCGAGTTATTCATCAGCCCGAGGAAATACCCGTCAACAAGATGTAATAAGCGCACAGCTCGAGTTGGCTAGATTAGATGACAGATTAAGCGCTGTAAACAGTCAACGAGATGTCGCTTTGACAAACTTGTCTGAATGGCTTTCACCATCTGGCCAACTGTTGGTATTTGAAACCTTTGCAAAAAAAACTGCACTGCCAACCTCTCCTGAACTGGCAGGTGACATTAAGACGCTTTTTCAACGTGCAGATAATACGGGGTTGTTACAGTTATTAACTCATCACCCAGCCTTACTTGCGATTGAACAATCAGCTAAAGCCGGAGATACAGCGGTAAACTTAGCGAAACAAAAATACAAACCTCAGTGGGGTGTGAATGCCAGTTATGCTTATCGAGATGACGATCAACTTGGGCAAAGCCGTGCGGACTTTTTTTCTATTGGTATTATAGTGGATGTTCCAATATTTGGTTATGCACAACAAGACAATGAGGTAGCGGCCTCTCACCTAACGGCGCAAGCCATAGAGACAGACAAACGTTTAATGCAGCAACGAATGTTGGCTCAAATGTTAAGCCTTTATCAGCAAGAAAACCGCTTTGCAGAACGTGAAGACGGTTTCTTAACCGCTATATTGCCTCAAATTCAAGAGCAAGCCGCCGCATCCTTGTCAGCTTACACAACTGATGATGGAGATTTTTCAGAGGTGATGCGTGTTCGAATTTCTCAGCTAAGTGCGCAAATCGATTTAATCAATATTCAAATAGAAAAGTTTAAAATACGTATGCAGCTTTGGTACTTTTTAGAAGGTCACAAAAGCTCATTTAATAATGGAGAGTATCGATGAAAACGCTATATGCGATCATCTTAGGTGGTGTTGGCGGTGCAATATTAACGGCTTCTATTTATTCACAATTTATATCTCAGGAAATGCATATCGCAGTGCCGAGTCCTTCAGACTCTGGCCCTCTTTATTGGGTCGCGCCTATGGATCCTAATTTTCGCCGAGACAAACCTGGAAAATCACCTATGGGTATGGACTTAGTGCCTTTTTTTACAGACTCTTCGATAGAGGATGCCCTCGGTGTCGTGAGGATTTCGCCGAGTGTTGTCAATAATTTGGGTGTAAGAACGGCAAAGGTTAAGCTGGCTATACTTGAGGAGCCAATAAAGACCCTAGGTTACGTGCAATACAATGAAAATAACCTGTTGCATGTGCATCCTCGTGTTGAGGGATGGATTGAAAAACTTTACATCAAGGCCGCAGGCGAACAGGTGAGTAAGGGCGAGCCTCTCTATGCTTTGTACTCGCCTGAACTTGTGAATGCACAGGAGGAATATCTACTAGCTAAAAAGCGTAATAATCAAGAGTTAACTTTAGCGGCAGAAAGTCGCTTGTTAGCATTACAAATGCCAACTGAAAGTTTGCGACAACTTAAGAGTAGCCAAGCGGTGCAACAAACTATTGTGTTTAACGCCCCGCAATCTGGGGTAATAGACAACTTAGCTATTAGGGAAGGATTTTATGTAAAACCTGGCACTACTTTAATGTCTATAGGTGCATTGGATGATGTGTGGGTCAAAGCTGAAGTTTTTGAACGCCAAGCAGCACAGGTTAAAATAGGTCAGTTGGTCACTATGGAGCTTGGTTTTGTGCCCGGAAAAACGTGGCAAGGGCAGGTTGATTATGTTTACCCCACACTTGATGCTCAGACTCGCACACTGAAGGTCAGGCTGCGTTTCCCCAACCTCGATATGTTGCTCAAACCTAATATGTTTGCTCAGGTGGTTATTCATGACAACTCTGAAGAACAAACGTTATTGGTTCCTAAAGAAGCGGTCATTCGCACTGGTACTCAAGACAGAGTGGTACTGGTTGTGGGTAAAGGGCAGTACAAATCTGTTGAGGTTAATTTGGGAAAAGTCACCAATGAATTCGCGCAAATATTGGATGGTGTCAAAGAGGGTGAGCAAATCGTAATTTCAGCACAGTTTTTATTAGACTCTGAGAGCAGTATCCATTCCGATTTTATGCGCATGTCCGTTATCACTTCAGAAGATCACCTCGCTCACGAGGATAAACAAGTGGACTCAGCCAATGTCGAAGGAGTCATTAACCAAATCAATCTGCAGAGCCGTGTGGCTAATATTAGTCGAGGATCTATTGAAAAGTGGGGGCGTGGTCCGGCTACTTTGGATTTTGTTTTTGGCGATAGTGTGTTTCTAAAAAAATTACAGAAGGGGGATAAGGTTCGTTTTACTTTTGAAGTTCGAAATAATGACTTTTTGATTACTGATTATGCGTTAATTAATCAGGAGCATAAGCATGATTGAACGTGTTATCCGTTGGTCGATTACCAATAGACTTTTTGTATTGTTGGCTACTTTTATCATTATTGGCTTCGGGCTGTTTGCGTTACGCAATACACCGGTTGATGCCTTGCCTGATTTGTCGGATGTGCAAGTTATCATTAAAACCAGCTACCCTGGCCAGTCTCCACAAGTTATTGAAGACCAAGTGACTTACCCTTTAACGACTGCCATGTTATCTGTACCGGGTGCCAAAACAGTCCGTGGTTTTTCATTTTTTGGCGACTCTTTTGTGTATGTCATATTTGATGATAAAACCGACCTTTACTGGGCACGTAGCAGAGTAATGGAATATTTGTCGCAAGTGGCGCCACGACTCCCCGCGGCTGCAAAACCTCAACTGGGACCAGATGCAACGGGTGTGGGCTGGATTTATTTATATGCGTTAGTAGACAGAACGGGCAAACATGACCTGAGTCAGTTACGTTCTATTCAGGATTGGTTTCTAAAGTTTGAGTTGCAAACGGTGTCTGGGGTGTCTGAAGTGGCTTCGATAGGCGGTATGGTTAAGCAGTATCAAATTATAGTTGACCCAGATAAGCTGAGTGCATATGACATCCCTTTAAGTCTTATTCAAGTAGCCATAAAACAAGGTAATCAGGAAGTAGGTGCCTCTGTGATTGAAATGGCCGAAGCCGAATATATGGTCAGTGCCTCTGGGTACATTCAATCTATCCAAGATCTAGCGCTGATCCCCTTAGGTATCAACAATAAAGGAACACCGCTGCTGCTAAGAGACGTTGCTGATATTCGTCTTGGCCCGCAAATGCGCAGAGGCATTGCAGAACTCAATGGTGAGGGTGAAGTTGCGGGCGCTGTAGTGGTGATGCGTTTTGGTGAAAATGCTCAAGAAACCATTAAAGGAGTGAAAAAAAAACTAGCGTCTTTAAAAGGTAGTCTACCTGAGGGTGTCGAAGTAGTGACGGTGTACGACCGTTCAGATTTGATTACTCGGGCTGTGGATAATTTATGGTCGAAGCTAGGTGAAGAGCTGCTAATAATCGTTTTAGTTTGTGCTGCGTTTTTGTTTCATATTCGTTCCTCTATTGTGGCTATTATTAGTTTGCCCATAGGTATTTTGGTGTCGTTTATTATTATGTATTGGCAAGGCGTCAATGCCAATATTATGTCTTTAGGGGGCATTGCCATCGCTATTGGTGCAATGACTGATGGTGCAATAGTGATGATTGACAACATGCACAAGCACATTGAAAAAACACCCCTGACCAATGAAAATCGTTGGCAAATCGTGGCAAAGTCAGCTTCTGAAGTGGGACCCGCTTTGTTTTTTAGCTTGTTAATTATCACAGTTAGCTTTTTGCCAGTATTTATTTTAGAAGCGCAGGAGGGCAGAATGTTTGCTCCACTTGCTTTTACTAAAACTTATGCGATGGCGGCTTCAGCAGGCTTGGCAATTACATTGGTGCCAGTGCTGATGGGGTATTTCATTCGTGGCAAAATTGTCAGTGAAAAGAAGAACCCGCTAAATAGACTATTAGTCGTCATTTATTTACCTATTTTACGAACAGTGTTGCATCATCCCAAGAGCACTGTGTTGGTTACTTTGCTTATTGCCGTGCTGGGTTTTTATCCTATCAACAAACTTGGAAGTGAATTTATTCCTCCTTTAGATGAAGGGGATTTAATGTATATGCCAACTACTTATGCAGGTTTATCAATAGGTAAGGCACGAGAGCTACTACAACAAACTGATAAATTAATCGCTACCGTTCCAGAGGTGAAAAATGTATTTGGCAAAGTAGGTCGCGCCGAAACTGCCACTGATCCTGCTCCACTGACTATGATTGAAACTTTTATTCAGCTTAAACCTCGTGATCAATGGCGGGCGAATATGACAACCGAAAAGTTGCGGCAGGAGCTCGATAAGCTGGTGCAACTTCCTGGTTTGACCAATGCGTGGGTGATGCCGATAAAAACCCGCATCGATATGCTCGCAACAGGTATTAAGACACCCGTTGGTATAAAGGTGGCAGGAGGTGACTTAGCCATTATTCAACGTATCGGGCAAGATATAGAGCAAATTCTTTCACAGATGCCGGGTACCGCTTCGGTCTATTCAGAAAGGGTCGCCGGCGGTCGTTATATTAAAGTCGATATCAAACGTGAATTAGCGTCTCGTTACGGGTTAAATATTTCAGACGTGCAACAAGTCATATCGACCGCCATTGGGGGAGTGAATGTATCAGAGTCCATAGAGGGCTTGGAGCGTTACCCTATTAATCTGCGTTATCCACAAAGTTATCGGGACTCACCCGAGCAACTTGCTTTGTTACCTATAGTCACGCCAAATGGACAACGTATTGCCTTAGCTGATGTAGCAAAAATCTACATAGAAGATGGCCCACCGGGGATAAAGAGTGAAAATGCAAGAATAAACGGTTGGACCTACATCGATATCAAAGACATTGATGTGGGTACTTACGTTCAAAATGCTACAAAGATATTATCCTTGAAGTTGGACTTACCAACGGGTTATAGCTTAACTTGGGCAGGGCAATATGAATATATGCAGCGTGCGAAAGAGAAACTGACTTATGTACTCCCCTTGACGCTGGCGATTATTGTCATTTTGTTGTACCTGAATTTTCGCAATTTTGTTGAAGTTGCCATCATAATAGGCACTTTGCCTTTGGCCTTAATTGGGGGTGTTTGGTTACTATATTTAGAGGGCTTTAATTTGTCTGTGGCCTCGGGTGTTGGTTTTATCGCACTGGCCGGTGTGGCTGCAGAAATAGGGGTGATCATGTTGGTTTATCTCAACCAGTCATATAGTGAATTAATGCAAACCCACAATAAAAACAACACACAGCCTAGTTTGGAAGATTTGGTTGAAACTGTCATACAAGGAGCAGGACTCCGAGTTAGGCCTGTAATGATGACAGTCGCCACCATAATGATAGGTTTGTTGCCGGTTTTGTATGGCTCAGGTACGGGGTCAGAAGTGATGAGCCGGATAGCTGCGCCTATAGTAGGGGGAATGGCTAGTGCCTTAGTGTTGTCGTTAATTATTGTACCCGTTGTTTATTTGTTATGGCGCAAACAAGCTATCAGATAATATATAAAACATTATCCACCAAAGAGGAAAGTGAGATACATCGGGAAAAGTAAAAAAAGAACTATCTGATTTAAGTATTTTAGAGCCATTTGTTGATCTTTACCTGTTTGAACCGCCAGCACTGTGTGCGGTACCCGGAATTTTAGGTGGAGTAAAATTCTTTGGCTTTTTATATGTTTAATCAATAGAGAGGCAGATTAAAGGGGGGAAGGGCAAACAAAAAAGGCGAGTTGAAGCTCGCCTTAAGAAGTTATAAAAGTTATAAAAGTTGTTACTAAAAGTTTTACTTTAAATGTTTAACGAGTATCTGCACAACTTTTGGGCTGCCTGCAACAATTTCGCCTTTGTGCATTGGGTCATTGCCACCAGAAAAGTCTGTAACAAGTCCACCCGATTCACGTACCATTAATTCACCCGCTGCAATATCCCAAGGTTTGAGACCGCGCTCCCAGTAACCGTCGTAACGACCCGCTGCAACGTAAGCTAGATCTAACGCTGCAGAACCACTTCTGCGTATATCACCGGCTTGCATAAATATTTTATTAAAACTTGCTTGATATTGAGGCAGACTGACTTTGTTTCTAAAAGGAAAAGATGTGGCTAAAATTGTTTGGCTTAATTCTTTAGCTTTACTGGCACGAATACGAAAACCATTAAGTTGTGCCCCTGCACCTCTGCTTGCTGTGAATAGCTCACCACGAATGGGATCAAAGATTACGCCTTGGTCTAAGCGGCCTTTGTGCATTAGGGCAATAGATACGGCAAAATGAGGAATACCTTTGATAAAATTAGTGGTGCCATCTAAAGGGTCAATGATCCATTTAAAATCGTTGTCACCCTCAACTACGCCGCCTTCTTCACCGACAAAACTGTGTTCAGGGTAAGATTGCTTAATTTTGTATATAATTGCTCTTTCGGCTTCTTTATCGACACTTGTAACGTAATCGTTGTCGCCTTTCGCCTCAATTTGCATGTCGGTCTGATTTTCAAACCCTTTAGCAATAATGTTGCCCGCCGTGCGCGCAGCACGGATCGCTATATTCAGCATAGGATGCATAGTTAACCACCAATTTTAAAAGAACATAAAACACAACGCAGCAAATAATGATTATAATCTGCTGCGCAAAAAACGGCGCGAAGTGTATCAAAACAGGCAAATTAAGCAATCAGAATATTTTGAATAGTTGTTAGTTTACAACCTAATACTTCTTAAATTTTCGCTAAAACGTCGTTTTGCGGTGAGTTGCGTGTATGTTATTATCCGCGCCCTAAAATTAGCTAACTAAATAAAAGATATCCATCATAATGTTAGAAAATATTCGCATAGTGTTAGTTAATACGTCTCACACAGGCAACATCGGTTCAGCGGCAAGGGCAATGAAAACCATGGGGCTAAGTCAATTGGTGTTGGTTGATCCTGTTTCTGCACCAGATGGAAAATCCATTGCTTTAGCGGCAGGTGCGGGTGATGTATTAGCTAATGTGAAAACGGTTGATACTTTGGCTGAAGCTGTGGCCGATTGTGGCTTAATTATTGGAACTAGCGCCCGCTCCCGCACTTTATCTTGGCCAATGTTAGAGCCAAGAGGATGTGGTGAAAAGATGATAAGTGAAGCTTCTGAGTATCCTGTCGCTCTAGTATTTGGGCGCGAAAACAATGGGTTGAGTAATGAAGAATTACAGCAATGCCATTTTCATGTGTGTATTCCAGCTAATCCTGATTACAGCTCTCTAAATCTAGCTGCCGCTGTGCAGACCCTGTGTTATGAAGTGCGTATGGCTCATTTAAACTTATCTCGTGGCCAAAACCCAGAGAATCAACCTGAAGATAAAGAATATCCATTGGCTGAGGATCTTGAAGGTTTTTATAGTCATTTGGAACAAACCCTTAGTAAAACGAATTTCATTATTGCTAAACACCCAGGTATGGTAATGGTTAAATTACGTCGTTTGTTCAATCGCTCTCGCCCTGAAACCCAAGAGCTGAATATATTGCGGGGTATTTTGGCTTCGATTGACAAAACTATTAAGAATCTAGATCAATAGGCCTTAAGTATGTTTACTAGAATTAAAGAAGATGTACAAAGTGTTTTTCACCGCGATCCAGCAGCACGTAATACCTTTGAAATACTCACTAATTACCCTGGTTTACACGCCGTTTGGCTTCATCGTGTGAGCCATAAATTGTGGAATGCGAACTGGAAATGGTTGGCTCGTTCAATTTCAACTTTTTCTCGTTGCCTAACAGGTGTTGAAATCCACCCAGGTGCAAAATTAGGTCGCCGTTTTTTTATTGATCACGGTATGGGTGTCGTCATTGGTGAAACAGCAGAAATTGGTAATGATGTGACCCTTTATCATGGTGTTACACTTGGTGGAACAAGTTGGACTGCTGGCAAACGTCATCCTACCTTAGAAGATAATGTAGTAGTGGGTGCGGGTGCCAAAGTGCTGGGACCAATCACTATGCATAAAGGTGCCAAAATAGGCTCTAACTCAGTGGTGGTACGCGATGTTCCAGAAAATGCAACTGTCATTGGTATTCCTGGTCGTATTGTGGTTCAGCAAAATAAGCCAGACGCACCGACTGATGGTGAGCGTGAAAAAATTGCTAAAAAGTATGGTTTTGATGCTTATGCTGCAGCACCTGATAATCCCGATCCCATTGCGCATGCTATTGGTGTAATGGTAGACCATGTTCATCTTGTGGATTCAAAAGTTGAGGAGATGTGTTTAGCAATCAATAAGATGGGCGGTGATGTTTGTGGTAAATCTTTACCTACTTTAGACTTAGAAGATTTTGCTGATAACGAGTGGGTAAAAGACATTAAAAAAGCCGGTGATGCCTTTGATCCGCACATATGATAATTGAGCAAGGCAGAAGACTAGATACTTGACTAAAATAGTCGGGTATGTGAGTATTATTTCAATTTTATTTTGGATTGATTACAATGAAATTGAGTTCTAAGGGTCGTTACGCAGTGACTGCTATGTTAGACGTTTCTTTACATTCAAAACCTGGCCCTGTGTCTTTAGCTGACATTTCCGAGCGACAAGAAATTTCTTTGTCTTATCTTGAACAACTTTTTTCTCTGTTACGTAGAGAAAAGTTAGTAGACAGTGTTCGTGGCCCAGGTGGTGGGTATAAGCTAGGTCGTGAACCTAGTGAAATATCTATAGGTGCAGTTATCCGAGCGGTAAATGAATCTGTTGATGCGACTAAATGCAAAGGTCAAGGCGGCTGCCAAGGTGGTGAACGTTGCTTAACCCATAATTTGTGGGAAGACCTGAGTAACAGAATTAGTGTATTTTTAGACGGCATTACTTTAGGCGAACTCATGCAACAGCATGATGTAAAACATGTAGCTGAAAGACAAGACAAACATAAACATCTTAATCAAATTGCGTCAAACAAAATTTCTATCAGTTTGCAGCTTTAAGTGGAGTAAAAATGAGTGAATTAAAGCTCCCGATCTATCTTGATTATTCTTCAACTACACCTGTAGACCCTCGCGTTGCAGCTAAAATGGCCGACTGCTTAACTACTGATGGTATTTTTGGTAACTCCGCATCTCGTTCTCATAAATTTGGATGGGTAGCTGAAGAAGCAGTAGATGTTGCGCGTAATCAGATTGCTGACTTGGTGAATGCTGATCCAAGAGAAATCGTTTTTACGTCAGGTGCGACTGAATCCAATAATCTGGCCATTAAAGGCGCTGCTCACTTTTATGGGACCAAAGGTAAACATCTGGTTACTCTTAAAACTGAGCATAAAGCCGTACTAGATACCATGCATCAGCTTGAAAGCGAAGGTTTCGAGGTTTCTTACCTCGATCCGGAACCTAATGGTCTGATCCTTTTAGACAAACTTATTGAAGCCATTCGCCCAGATACCATTTTAATTAGCATCATGCATGTCAATAACGAAATTGGGGTGATTCAAGATATTGCCGCTATTGGTGAAATGTGCCGTGAACGCAAAATCTTATTTCATGTTGATGCTGCTCAAAGTACGGGTAAAGTCCCAATCGACTTACAGACTATTAAAGTAGATTTGATGTCGTTTTCTGCTCATAAAACGTATGGGCCTAAAGGCATAGGTGCTCTGTTTGTGCGTCGTAAACCACGCATTCGTTTAGAAGCACAAATGCACGGTGGCGGTCAAGAACGTGGTATGCGTTCTGGCACCATGGCAACTCACCAGATTGTGGGTATGGGTGAAGCTTTCCGTATTGCAAAAGAAGATATGGGTGCTGAAAACGAGTACTTAATGATGTTGCGTAACAAGTTATGGAATGGCATTAAAGATATGGAAGCCATATATTTAAACGGTGATATGGAAAATCGTATTGCAGGTAATTTAAATGTGAGCTTCGCCTACGTTGAAGGTGAGTCTTTGATTATGGCCCTCAAAGACATGGCTGTTTCTTCTGGTTCAGCTTGTACATCTGCCAGTCTTGAACCTTCCTACGTGCTTCGTGCGTTGGGTTTAAATGACGAACTAGCTCATAGTTCAATCCGTTTTACTACTGGGCGTTTTACCACCGAAGCCGAAATTGATCATGTGATTGGTGAAATACGTCATGCGGTAGATAAATTACGTGACATGTCACCACTTTGGGATATGTATAAAGAGGGTATAGATTTAAGTTAAGTTAAGTAGGGTAGAGTGGACTAATCTCTAAGCAGTTTACCAAGTTTTTATGGGGTGGTTAACCACTAAAATTAACGTATTAATATTAATGCGCCGCAGCAATATCTCTGTCAGTACATGCTAATAAGGCAAAGAGCATATCCTGTAGCGAAAAAGTAATTGACCACTACTAAAACCTCCGTTATGTAAGTCGCTTTAATAAGTACGTTCCTTTAATTGCAACTGGCATGGTCGGCACAACAGTTTGAGCTGACTTATAAAACTTAATGAGCTGGCCAAGGGCACCGACAAAGACGCAATCAAAACTACAATCCAACAATTAGACAAATTAAGCGAAATCTTTGCCCAGAAATCCTTGGATCAATCGATTAAAATGCTTTCTTTGGTCAATCGGTTGGCTATCTATAAACTGAATAACTTTACTGAACATAAGGAACCTACATATGGCACAAGAATTTTTTTACCTCATAGTGAGTTGTGCCAGATGGTGCCGTTTTAGAAGGAGGTGACTTGGAAGAAGATATGCTAGATAAAGCATGGGGTGTAGAACCCGATTATAGACTAGGTTGCTAAGCTATTATTCAAGATGAAGACCCGGTGGTAGAAATTCCTAAATATACCGTTAACATGTTGAGTGAAGTTATTAGCACTAGCGTTAGCGAATGTTACTTTGTTTAAGTGAACCCACTATATGCTGGTTTTTTTGCTCAGCGTATCTGGAAAATCTATCATGTTGAATGATAGTGGAGTCACTTTTAGTAAGACGAGGTAGCCTTATTGGAATACCACCACAGGTTAAGAGCTGCCTCTTAAGAAAACCATAATCAGTCAAAGGTTTATAACTTAGGGTTAACTGCTTTGGCCGAGTCGGTAGTTAAGCTCAATACATCCCTCGAAGCCCAAAAGTTAGTTAGATCAATACTGTGTTTGACAGTGTAATTTCTAACAGGCAGTTGTAAAATGGTTCCCGAATTAGTGACTGAGGTGGCCCTAGATCTGGACCTGAGGCTTTATGGAAAGTAGGAGGCACAAGCCTCGGCCAACTCGATGTTACCTGTAAGTTAAATTTCTTTGGTTAACGGCTCAAACAAACTGTTTTTTTATACAGTTGTTGTGCTATTGTTGTTTGGTAAGTTAATCACAAGAGAGTAAGTTATGACCGTTATTACACGTTATGTAGTTGAACATAAAGGGGTGGAGAAGTTTGTGACCGCAGATAAAAAAGAAGCTGATCAATACGACAAAATGCTAGATGTTGCGGATAACCTCAGTGAATATATTGAAGGCAAAGGCATTAAAATTGATGGGTCCGTGCTGGAAGAGTTATCTATCATGTTGTCTAAAAATAAAGAATCGCTGACCAAGTTACTGAAAGGTGTGACTGCCAATATTTTGCTAACCGAAGAAAAGGCTGATGTTGTGAATATTGAGGCTAAGAAGGTTAAAAAGGTTTAAAAGTATTAAGTTAAGCATTTGATTAATATTGATAAAGATTTTTTTAACAATAGATTAAGTGTCAAACGCAGGTCTATTGAGATAAGTATAAGCATGCTGCTTGCATATTAAATTTCATGTTTTGAATGTGTTTTATGATATTTAAGACTCTGATTTAAGAACAACTTCAATTTATGCCCAATAGTGACAATTTTTTATCTACCTGCTATGTACAATGACTCGAGATAGTCGCAAGGCAAACCTTTAGATTAAGAGGTGCATGATAAAAGCATAAATTTTGTAGCTACTTCATTAACCGATGCTTGGCATATTATTCGATTCTTGCAAAGCTATCGTGAGATGAAGCGCCCTGCTCATCTCGGCAAGTAAGGGTTCCATCTGAGTGAAGTCAATTTAACCTTAAAGTTGTCTTGGAAATTGTTAGTGAGTGTTTAGGGTGGCTATATTGCCATCGAGGCCAAAGTATAAGATGTAAAACTTGACCCATAAGTATTAGGCCGTCTTTAGATAATGATTGTTTAAGCTAATAATACCCAAGAGTTAGCGAAAATCTGGATGTCATTAAAAAAAACACCGATGCTAAACCATGAGTAATATAAGCCGATTTTTCTCCAAGGCTTAGATTTTATGGCACTTCTGCTCTAAATCCTGCTGGTGCAATGGCTTTCTGTAATTTAAATATTCTAGATTTGTAATATGCTAATCAACGACTTCACTGAGTAGTTTTTTCAGTTGTACTTGTTCAGCTTGAGTAAGTGGCAGATCCAACTCATTACTGATAATAAATAAATCTTCTGCACGTTCCCCAATAGTTGATATTTTCGCTTGGTGTAGTTTGAAATTAAGTGCAATAAATTGTTCACTAATATTGGCGAGCAGCCCAGGTGCATCTAATGCTTCAAGCTCAACCAAAGTGACATTGGTTTGACTAGGGTAAAATCTGACTTTGGTTTTTACATCTAATTGTTTCATTTGTCGAGACATCTTACGTCTGTTGACATGTTTCTCACCTGGTTTGTTCAACTGGGTTTCTACGGCGACCCGCAGGCTATCTAATCGTGATAAAGAAGTAATCCTATCGCCGTTATGTTCAAAAATAATAAAGCTATCGAACATATAACCATCATGGGTGCGCATAACTTGCGCATCATGGATTGAGCAATTTCGGCTATCTAAAACAGAGGCAATTTGGGCAAACATCATGGGCCTATCTTTACCATACACAATAAGTTCGGCACCTGCTTTAGATATATCTGCATTTGTACCGACTATTAAAAAATCATCGGTCATAGGGTGAGCGGCTAAAATAAGGTTGGCGTGCCATGCAATTTGTGCTGGTTTAAATCGGGCAAAATAGTCATCACTCAGGCTTTGCCAAAACTGTGATATTTGAGTTTCATTCATGCCGTTTTCGAGTAAAGAAGCCCTCGCTTTTGTTTGATGTTCATTGACTCTATCTTGCAAAGCGACTTTGCACTCTAAACCGTTATCTAGGGCTTTTTGTGTGAGTAAATATAACTCTCTTAATAATGTGGCTTTCCAATCGTTCCATAGATTGTCATTGGTTGCCCTGATATCTGCGAGAGTTAACACATATAAGTGGTTTAAATTGTTATGCGTACGGACTGCTTGTGCAAATTCATTAATAACGGTTGGGTCATAAATATCACGTCTTTGCGCGATAACAGACATTAACAGGTGACTTTCTACTAACCAACGGATCAATTCAGTATCTATGGAGTTGATAGCATGTTGGCGACAAAACTCTTCTACATCTAGAGCACCTAGTTTGGAATGATCACCATTTCGGCCTTTGCCTATGTCGTGGTAAATTGCTGCAATATATAATAGTTCTGGTTTATCAAGATTTCTTACTATATTTCCACAACGAGGAAATTCTTTGTTGTCGGGTTGCGAGTAATGATGAATATTCTTTACCAATCGATGAGTATGCTCGTCAACCGTGTAGGCATGAAATAAATCAAATTGCATCATGCCTACTATGTGATCCCATTCTGGGATATATGCCTGCAAAATTCCATGTTTATGCATAATGTCCCAACTTAGCGCAAAAAAGTTTGGGTGTTTAGTTAGCTTTAAAAACAGCTCACGACATTCTATTCGTTCTACATAATATTGATTTCGAAACTCCCTTCTTGCTATTCGCAAATGACGCAGGCACCCAGAGTGTAAATCTTGTATTTCAGGGGTATCTGCGATAAGAAGAAGAAATTGTAAAATAGCTTCGGGAGAGGCAAACACATTTTCGTTTGTAGGTGCAATATAGCCGTCGAGTAATTCAAAATCTTTATTGATTATGGTTTGTTGTTTGACTTTTAAGTTTAATACGTCCTGCCTAAAACGCTGCATAAGCATCTTGTTTAGCTCACTAATACGTCTGACAGTTCTGAAAAACGCTTTCATCATCCTTTCTACTGCCACCTTCCCGTCGTCTCCATAGCCCAGTCGAGTCGCAACATCAGTTTGATAATCAAATAACAAACGGTTTTCGCTGCGTCCAGCTACTATGTGAAGGGCAAACCTAATTCGCCAAAGATTTTCACGGCATTCTATTAACTCATCAAATTCCTGCTGATTAAAATAGCCATATTCGACTAATTCGGTTCCTGCCATGGCATTAAAGTGTTTTTTTGCCACCCAGCCGATAGATTGAATATCTCTTAAACAGCCAGGACTTTCTTTAACGTTAGGCTCTAAGTTATAAGATGTATCCTTAAACTTTCTGTGACGTTGCTTTTGTTCTTGGTATTTCGCCAAGAAAAAATCTTTACTACTCCAATAACCTCGAGAACTCAGCTTATCTTGTAAGCCTTCAAAGGTTGCTTGACAGCCATTTAATAAACGAGCCTCAACTAAGTTTGTCGCAATAGTGACATCTTGCTTAGCCAGTTGAAAAGTTTCTTTGATGGTACGAACTGATTGCCCAACATCTAGCCCTATATCCCACAACAGAGTAATAAACTGGCTAATACTCTGTTGTTGTTCTTTAGATAATGACTTTTTACTCAGTAACAATAGATCAATATCTGAATAGGGTTGTAGTTGTCCTCGTCCGTATCCACCTACCGCGACTAAAGCCAAATTTTGTTGTTTATGTAAATCCATTAATTGCCAAATATGCTTAAGCAATGCGTCGACTAATGTCGCTCTCCCTGAGACAAGCCCTGTCACCTCTATTGAACCCAATTCACTGTCTAACCAGTCGTAACTATTTGTTATTATCGTTTTATAGGCAACAATATTATCTGTATTGTTAATTAGTTTTATTTGACTAAGTAGGCTTTGTAGAGACAATGTGGATACCTTAAAACTGGCTGCCTGATTCATTAATATCAATTACTTGAACCATGGATGACGACAAATAAATACCACTGGCAGGCAATAATTATATATCATGATTTTTTATTGACTTTAGCTAGTTAAGTCGTGTGTTAGTGGTTAATTACGCGATCGATTTCTTCGTCGTCTCTTAATGTTAATATTTCGACTCCATTTGCAGTGACTAACAATGTATGTTCCCACTGTGCGCTTAAGCTGCGGTCCTTGGTCACGACAGTCCATTTATCGGGCAACACTTTTGAATAACGTTTGCCTGCATTTACCATTGGTTCTATAGTAAAACACATGCCCTCTTCAAGAATTTCGCCGGTGTTTGGTTTTCCGTAATGCACTACTTGCGGGTCTTCATGAAAGTTGGATCCTATTCCATGTCCACAATATTCACGTACTATTGAATAGTTATGGCTTTCAGCGTATTGCTGAATAACATGGCCAATATCGCCTAAACGTGTGCCCGGTTTGACCATTTTTATGCCTTTATATAAAGATTCCTGTGTCACTCTGATCAGTCTTTCAGCCAATATGGAAGGCTTACCTACAACAAACATCTTCGATGTATCTCCGTGGTAACCATCTTTGATAACCGTGACATCAATATTGACTGCGTCACCATCTTTAAGCTGTTTATCAGCAGGTATGCCATGACAAATCACATGGTTGACTGAAGTACAAATAGATTTTGGGAATGGCGGATTACCATAATTAAGAGGCGCAGGGATGCATTTTTGCTCATTAACAATGTAATCGTGACAAATCTTATCTAGTTCATTGGTGGTTACGCCTTTTTTGACATACTCACCGATCATTTGTAATACATCTGCGGCAAGGCGGCCAGCGACACGCATTTTTTTAATTTCATCTGTAGTTTTAATTGTGGCGGGCAATGTGTTGCTCCTACTAAATACAATTCATTTAATGTTACTATTGTATCTTTTCGTAAGGTATCCCGCCAGAGCTGAATAAATAAGTTCAGTAAATTGGCTCTTGATATATATATCATTACGGATGTAACTTTTTTATATGTTCTTCCCACGTCTACCGTTTTCTTTACTCTTGACATTTAGTTTTTTCGCTTAAATAACCATTAAAAACAAAGGTGTAAGTGTTTTTACGATGTTATTTTAGAGGGGAGGGTTTAGGGTGCTGTTTAGTAAAAATATTTTGAGCCGTTTGCAAATAATACTAATAGCAGTGATTGTTAATAAAACTTTCGTAAAAACTATTTAAAAGAACTAAAAGAACTAAAAGAACTTGATGGGCAACTGAATTAAAGTATTGTTATTAAACAATAACATTTTATGTGACTTGGTTGCAGTTGCACTAACAAAAAATGGGGCAATCAGTGCAGCATGAAGCAATAAACAACGATTAATAATTAAGTGCCTTAAATCCGCTTGTTGGTTGATAGTTTTAGGAAGACTCTTTGCGTCGTTTGAATCTTTTTTGTTATCCATTAAATTTGCCGTCAATCCGATAGATAAAACTAGGCTTATAAATAGTATAAAGGCCGAAAAGGTAATTAATAATTAAATTGTCGTGATACTTATATCTTGTGGAAAAAAATTAGTAATCCAGCTGTAATAAGTGATAATAGACCAGACATTGATGAAGCAATGCAAACCAGTTTACCTCGCTGACTTTTTTCAACATTTAACCCTTGTATATTTTTCATGCTAAAGGAACTCAGAGAACGTCCTAAGCTGAGAAGTAATAAACAAAATAAAATCAGTAAACCTGCTACTAAAAATTCTGTGAATAGAGCTGAAGCAATCATAAACAAACAGCACAAGCCTGAATGAAATTCCCCTCTCCAAATAACTAATCTGTTTTCGATTTAAATAGTAGTTAACAATACTTTACTTGAATGTAATCTATTCTCATGCTATAAAACGCACCGCTGAAATTGATGGGGTATAACCCCAAGTAATTATCGCGAAGTAGCTAAGTAACATTAGCGTCAATATCACACATACATCGACACACTTTTCGGGGTGTCTGCAAAGGTTTATCCTGAGCGGATCGAGAATTGGGATGTATGGAGGCCTAACCCCATATTAAGGAATCTTTATAATGGCAAATGTATCTATGCGCGACATGCTCCAAGCAGGCGTACACTTTGGACACCAAACTCGTTACTGGAACCCAAAAATGAAACCCTTCATTTTCGGCTCACGAAATAAAGTTCATATAATCAATCTTGAAAAAACCGTTCCTATGTTCAATGATGCACTTAAATTTGTTGGCGGCGTAGCTTCTAAGAAAGGTAAAATCCTTTTTGTTGGTACTAAGCGCGCAGCAAGTGATGCGGTTAAAGACGCAGCAGACAAGTGTGACCAATTTTATGTTAACAAACGCTGGTTAGGTGGTATGTTAACTAACTGGAAAACTGTTCGCCAGTCGATCAAACGTTTAAAAGAGCTTGAGCACCAAAGCCAAGACGGTACGTTTGAAAAACTGACTAAAAAAGAAGTGTTAATGTTGACGCGTGAAATGAACAAGCTTGAGACTAGTCTTGGTGGAATCAAAAACATGGGTGGTTTACCAGACGTGTTATTCGTTGTTGATGCTGACCATGAACACATCGCTATCACGGAAGCTGGTAACCTAGGTATCCCTGTTGTTTCAATTGTTGATACTAACTCAAACCCAGATGGTGTTGATTACATCGTACCTGGTAATGATGATGCTATTCGGGCTGTTCAACTTTATTTGAACGCTGCAGCTGATGCTGTTATCAGTGGTCGTGATCAAAACCTAGAAGAGCAAGCTGAAAAAGGTGAGTTTGTAGAAGCTGCTGAGTAATCAGATACTTTACAAACGACACAATTAGGTAATACATATCACGTTACCTAAAGCGAATAAATTATACGGGGGCTTAGCCCCTGTTTTTAAATGTTCAATATCAAATTTTTTCCTGAGGAAACGAAAATGGCAGTGACTGCAGCCCTAGTTAAAGAATTACGCGAGCGTACAGCCGCCGGCATGCTTGATTGTAAAAAGGCCTTGGTTGAAACCGATGGTGACATCGAGCTAGCAATCGAAAATATGCGTAAAAATGGTCAAGCGAAGGCAGCTAAAAAAGCAGGTCGTATCGCTGCTGAAGGTGTTATTTTAACAAAAGTTGCTAACGGTATAGCAACTATGATGGAAGTTAACAGTGAAACTGATTTCGTTGCTCGTGATGATGGTTTTATAAAGTTTGGTCAACAATTAATTGAAGTTGCATTTGCAAACAAAATTAACGACATGGACACTCTAAATAATACTTTGGTTGATGGTGTTAAAATTTCTGACTTACGTGACAATTTAGTCGCTAAAATAGGCGAAAATATTAGTCCTCGTCGCGTTGTCACCGTTGAAGGTGATAATCTTGGTGCATACGTTCATAGTTCGCGTATTGGTGTTATCGCTATTTTACAAGGCGGGGATGAAGAACTGGCCAAAGACATCGCTATGCATGTTGCAGCTTCAAGCCCACTGTTCGTGAAGCCTGAAGATGTGCCGGCTGAAGTCGTTGCTAAAGAAAAAGAAATACAACTCGATATAGCCGTTCAATCGGGTAAAAAGCCTGAAATTGCAGAAAAAATGGTTTCTGGGCGTATGAAAAAATTCACTGGTGAGATTAGTTTGACGGGGCAGCCTTTTGTGAAAGACCCTTCAATGCTTGTGGCTGATTTACTTAAATCAAAAGGTGCTGACGTTATAAACTTCGTACGTTTTGAAGTGGGTGAAGGCATTGAGAAAAAAGAAGAAGATTTTGCAGCTGAAGTTGCTGCTCAAATGGCAGCTGTTAAAAAATAAATGCACTCTTAGCATGAATACCAATACTAATATCAATTTTAATTCACGCTGAAATATGCATTCTAAAGTTGTTTGGGTATAATGCCAGCACCTCAAATTGAGGTGCTTTTTTATATATACTCATGTTGTCTTGAATATTTGCTTTTGAGACAACATGGGTATGTGTAAAATAAGCTTAATGCATTTTATTATAGACGCCTTTTATCACTCTACGGAAATATCAAACTATGAGTATCGCACCCAAGTCCGCTTATCGAAGAATATTATTAAAACTAAGTGGTGAAGCGCTGATGGGAGAGGAAGGCTTCGGCATCGATCCTAAAGTGTTAGAACGCATGGCTCAAGAAATCAAAGAGATAGTTGAACTGGGAGTCGAGGTGGGTTTGGTTATAGGTGGTGGTAACCTTTTTCGGGGAGAAGGGTTAGCCAAGGCAGGAATGAACCGTGTGGTCGGCGACCATATGGGTATGCTGGCGACAGTTATGAATGGACTTGCTATGCGTGATGCATTACATCGTGCATTTGTAAATGCTCGTTTGATGTCTGCAATACCACTTAACGGAGTATGTGATGCCTATAATTGGGCTGAAGCAATTAGTCTATTAAAGTCTGGGCGCGTTGTTATTTTTTCGGCTGGTACAGGTAATCCGTTTTTTACTACCGATTCAGCTGCATGTCTGCGTGGAATAGAAATAGAAGCTGATGCTGTATTAAAAGGGACAAAAGTGGACGGTGTATATGACGATGACCCCGCTACAAACCCGGATGCCAAATTACACAAAAGACTGACGTATAACGAAGTCTTAGACAAAGAATTAAAAGTGATGGACTTAGCCGCCTTTACTTTAGCTCGAGATCATAACGTGCCGATCCGTGTTTTTAACATGAATACACCTGGTTGTATGAAGGCGGTTGTGATGGGTGAAGACGTAGGTACTTTAATCTGTCACTCTGAAGAAATAAAATAATAATAGGAAAACTACAGTGATTGACGAAATTAACGATGACGCGCGTCAGCGTATGGAAAAAAGTATCAGTGTATTAAAGGGGCAACTTTCGAAAATTCGAACGGGTCGCGCGCATCCTAGTTTACTAGATAGCATTATGGTGCCTTATTACGGTACAGATACACCACTCAAACAGTTAGCGAATATTATTGCTGAAGACTCGCGTACCTTAGCACTAACTGTTTTTGATAAAAGTTCTGCGAAAGCGGTCGAAAAAGCTATCATGCAGTCAGACTTAGGGCTTAATCCCATGAGTGCAGGTTCTGTTATGCGAATTCCTATGCCTGCTTTGACCGAACAGCGGCGTAAAGATTTAATTCGTGTTGTGCGTGGCGAAGCTGAACAAGGTAAAGTGGCTGTTCGTAATATTCGACGTGATGCTAACAGCGATATTAAAGAGTTGCTAAAAGAAAAAGAAATAAGTGAAGACGATAGCCGTCGGGGTGAAGACGAGGTACAGAAGCTAACAGATGCCTTTGTCAAAGAAGTCGATGAAATTTTGGTGGCAAAAGAAAAAGACTTAATGGAAGTGTGATTGAGTTGTATTTGATAAATGAATTCATCTGAACAATCAGTCGAGAATACCATGCCACAGCATGTTGCTATCATTATGGATGGCAATGGGCGTTGGGCAAAGAAAAAAGGTAAAATCCGCACGTTTGGCCACAAGGCTGGTGTGAAAGCAGTAAGAGCTTCAGTGTCTTACGCCCTAAAAAATGATGTGCAAGTGCTGACACTTTTTGCTTTTAGTAGTGAAAATTGGAATAGACCAGATAAAGAAGTTGGGGTGCTAATGGAACTCTTTAAGATGGTACTCGGCAATGAAGTGAAAAAGCTGCATAAGAATAACGTCAGGCTCAAAATTATAGGTGATACAAGTCGGTTTGATAATAAACTGGTGAGTAAAATCAATGAAGCCGAAACGTTGACCGAACAAAACGATAGTTTAGTTTTGAATATTGCTGCTAACTACGGCGGCCGCTGGGATATTGTCAATGCGGCTAAAGCGCTCATTACGGAAGTTCAAGCAGGTAAAATTGACGTGGCAGATATCGACGAAGAAGCATTTAACCGTCATACTAGTGTTGCAGATTTACCTGCAGTGGATTTGTTAATCCGTACAGGTGGAGAAAAAAGAATAAGTAACTTTTTGTTATGGCAAATTGCTTATGCTGAATTGTATTTTTCAGAAGACTATTGGCCAGATTTTGATGAAGCCGCTTTTCAAGTTGCAGTACAGGTATTTATTGATAGGCAGAGACGTTTCGGTAAGACTTCAGAACAGGTAATATAATGGTTACTATATCAAAAACAAAAAGTTTATGAGGCGAATGTGTTAAAACAACGTATTATCACTGCACTTATTCTTGCCCCTTTGGCATTGTTTGCCATTTTATATTTACCGCTATTTAGCTTTCAAGTTATGACCGCTTTAGTGGTTGGTTTAGGTGCTTGGGAATGGTCAAGCATGTCTGGTATGACCCGTACCCTTTCCAAATATGCTTATGCTGTATTAGTCGTTGCAATATGCCTGATACTTTCAATCATGTTGCCTACTGACTTAATTTGGTACCAAGGACAATTGAATAGTTTATATACCTATATTTTGTCTGTTGCAGCCATATGGTGGGTAGTGTCACTGGCGATGATTATTGCCTATCCTAACTACAGTTCTGCATGGTATACCAGTAAGATACTCCGAGGGATATTTGGGTTGTTAACGCTAATTCCCACTTGGATTGCGGTTGTATCCTTGCGCACCAGTTTATACGAAGTTGATCCATACTACGGGGCATCGCTGATTTTTTACGTGCTGGGCATCGTCTGGGCTGCTGATATAGGTGCTTTTTTTGTTGGGGTGAAATTTGGTAAACATAAATTGCGTCCTGAAGTTTCACCGGGCAAAACCCTCGAAGGTCTTATGGGTGGAGTTTTTGCATCCTCTGCCATTATTGCTTTTGCAGCATTGCATTACCAAGTTGATCCATCCCGTATCTGGTTACATATAGCAGTAGGCGCAATTACGGTGGGAGTGTCTGCTTTAGGTGATCTAAACGAAAGTATGTTTAAACGATGTGCGGGTATAAAAGATAGTGGAAAGTTACTGCCTGGACATGGCGGCGTTATGGACAGAATTGATAGCCTGACCGCAGCCTTTCCTGTTTTTGCGTTTTGTTACGTCGTGTGGATGGCCTAATGCAAAAAATTAGCATTTTGGGTGCGACTGGCTCTGTAGGTAAAAGTACGATTGACGTACTTCTTAGGCACCCGCAATTATTTAGTGTGTATGCGTTGACTGCTAACAACAATATTGAATTGTTGTTGCAGCAAGCACTATTATGTTCACCTGAATATGTCGTGATTGCCGATCCTAATCAATTTATACCCGCTAAGAAATTATTTTCAGAGCATCATCTGGCCTGTGAAGTATTGGCGGGTTCTTCAGCCCTAGAACAAATTGCTTGTGCGCCTGAGGTGGATGTAGTGATGGCTGCCATTGTTGGTGCCGCTGGATTGTTACCTACGTTAGCGGCAGTCAAAGCGGGTAAAAAGGTGTTGTTGGCAAATAAGGAGTCATTAGTTATGTCGGGTGACCTGTTTATTAAAGCCGCTAACGAATATAACGCCCAAGTTTTGCCCATAGACAGTGAGCATAATGCCATTTTTCAATGTTTACCTGCCGATTTCAAATACGGCGAGTTATGTTCTTCAGGGATCAGTAAAATTCTTTTAACGGGATCTGGTGGCCCATTTTTGAATATACCGCTAGGTGAATTACAGCATGTTACACCCAACCAAGCATGTGCCCATCCTAACTGGGATATGGGCCGCAAAATATCAGTCGACTCTGCCACTATGATGAACAAAGGACTAGAGTTTATTGAGGCTAGATGGTTATTCGGGCTTGAAGCATCCGACATTCAACTCGTATTACATCCACAAAGTATCATTCACTCTATGGTGCAATACTTAGATGGTTCCGTGTTGGCCCAAATGGGCAATCCGGACATGCGAACGCCAATCGCTCATGCATTGGCTTTCCCTGAAAGAATTGAATCTGGGGTCCCCCCTTTAGATTTTCAGCAATTGGCAAACTTTTCCTTTACTGAGCCAGAAACTGAGCGTTACCCCAACTTAATCCTGGCTATGCAAGCAAGTAACGCTGGGCAATATGCCACTACCGCACTTAATGCAGCAAATGAAGTGGCAGTGAATGCATTTTTACAAGGGGAAATTGGTTTTATGCAAATCGTACAGGTGAACGAGGAATGTTTGCAGCAAACATTGCCTCACAATCTAGACACTATTGAAGCGGTGATTGAAAGCGATAAGTCTGCTAGAAGGACAAGTATGAACATTATCGGCAAGCTAGGTCAACCTTCCTTGCAGAGGGCTGAAACTTGAGTTTTATTATTAGCCTTGTTTCTTTTATTGTCGCATTAGGAATTTTAGTAGCGGTACACGAGTGGGGGCACTTCTGGGTTGCCCGTAAATGTGGAGTCAAAGTTGAACGATTTTCCATCGGTTTTGGTAAAGCGCTATGGCGCAGAACAGATAAGTTAGGCACTGAATTTGTCATAGCTGCTATTCCACTGGGCGGTTATGTGAAAATGCTTGATGAGAGAGTAGGCGAAGTATCTGAGCAAGACTTGCCCCATGCTTTTAATCGTCAGCATGTGTTAAAGCGCATTGCCATCATTGCTGCTGGGCCTGGCGTAAATTTTCTGTTCGCTATTCTTGCCTTGTTTGTGATGTATTTAATTGGCTTGCAAACTATTAAGCCTGTTGTTGGTGGTATAGAACCAGACAGTATCTTTAGCCAAAGTACCATTCCTAAAAATGCTATTTTAACTCAGGTGGGTGACCGTAAAGTAGTCGACTGGGAGGATGTTGCTTATGAATTTATGTCGTTTATCGGCCATGATGAGATGCTTATTAAGTGGACAGATGAAAATAGCGCATACGAACGCAGCGCTACTGTCAACATTAGCGAGTGGAAATTCGATCCAGAAAAAACCTCAGTTTTTTCCAGTTTAGGCCTTACTCCATATCGCCCGAAAGTGAGTAATGTCTTGGCATTTATAGAAGAAGGTTCTGCAGCACAGATTATTGGGTTTCAGACAAGTGACAAAATTGTTAGTCTAGACGGAGCTAGCATGCAAAACTGGGAACAAGTGGTGGGATATGTTTCAATAAGACCTAATCAATCTGTTCAAGTTGAGGTCCTTAGAAATGAGCAAGTTGTAAACTTAAGCGGAACGATTGGCAGTAAAACGGAAGATAAAAAAACAAAAGGATATATGGGATTTACTCCCACACTCGAACCTTGGCCTGACGGTATAGTGTTTGTTCATCAATATGGCGTCGTTAAAGCTATGTCTAAAGCAGTAGATAAAACATGGCGTTTGATGACGCTTAGTATTGAGATGCTTGGTAAGCTAATAACGGGAGATGTTTCGGTTAAAAATTTGAGTGGCCCTATTGCGATTGCTCAAGGTGCAGGCATGAGCGCAAGCTTAGGCTTGGTCTACTTTTTAAGCTTTTTAGCTTTAATTAGCGTAAATTTAGGCATTATTAACCTTTTACCCTTGCCAGTACTTGATGGTGGACACCTACTCTATTACTTTATAGAACTTGTTAGTGGACGTCCTGTCCCAGAAGCAGTCCAAGAGGTGGGTTTTAAAATTGGTGGCGTATTGCTACTACTATTAATGAGCATTGCGATAGTAAATGATATTGCACGTTTATAAATTTTATCGGTCGATTTGGCCATGCACAACAAATTTTGTGTGCGTTTAGGAAGAATATTAATAAATGAAGTTTAAACAGTTAGTTGTTTTCGGATTAATGTTATTCATTTCTAGCTCGGCAAAAGCAGCCTCGAGCAGTGAATTTGTGGTCGAAGATATTAGAATAGAGGGTTTGCAACGTGTTGCTTTAGGTGCTGCCTTGACTTACTTGCCTTTTACAGTAGGCGATGAGATGAATACCTTCAGAATTTCACAGCTTATACGTTCTATGTATTCTTCCTCTCATTTTGAAAACATTCAAATTTTCCGTGATGGAAACACCCTACTTGTGCGTGTTACAGAGAGACCCACAATCAGCAATATTGTATTTGAAGACAATGACGATATCAAAGATGAACAATTACAAGGAAGTCTAAACGACGCTAATATCTTAGTGGGGGAGCCTTTAGATAAAACCGTTTTAACTTCAATTGAAAACGGTTTAAAAGACTTTTTTTATAGTATAGGTAAGTATAACGCGGACGTCACTGCGATTATTACACCTTTGCCAAGAAATCGTGTCGACCTGAAATTTTTATTTGAAGAAGGCGATTCAGCTCAAATTCAACAAATTAATATAGTGGGTAATAAAAAATTCAGTGATCCTGAACTCTTAGAATTGGTTGAGTTGAAATTTGACACACCTTGGTGGGACTTCTTATCAGAGACTCGTTATCAAAAACAGACGTTAACTGGCGATATGGAAACTATTACCAGCCATTACAAAGACCGTGGGTATTTACGCTTTAATATCGATTCTACGCAAGTGTCTATGACACCCGATAAAACGGGCATTTATGTAACCCTAAACATAGGTGAAGGTGAACAATATACTATTTCTGAAGTAGAACTGATTGGTGATTTGTTAGGTTTTGAAGACTACATCAAACTCGTCCTTCCGTTAACTAAAGGCGAGTTATATAACCAATCTACAGTCACCTATACCGAAGAGTTTATTAGTAAATATTTAGGCCGATATGGTTACGCTTATCCCACTGTCACTACCATTCCTGATATCAATGAAGAAGACAAAACGGTGAAGCTAGTGTTATCTGTTGACCCTGGTAAACGAATTTATGTGCGCAGGATTAATTTTGAAGGGAATATAGGCACTGCCGATGAAGTGCTTCGCCAATCTATTTCACAAATGGAAGGGTCTTGGTTATCTAACGCTACGCTGGAATCTTCTAAAAATGACCTGTCTCGTTTGACGTATATGGAAAGTGTAAACTTTGAAACTGTTCGTTTACCCGGCGAAGATGATAAAGTTGATGTGAATTTTACAGTTAAGGAGCAGCCCTCGGGCGCATTCAATGCCGGTATCGGTTTCGGTGATCGAACTGGGCTAAGCTTAAACGCAGGAATTCAGAACGATAATTTTTTAGGCACAGGTAAACGTGTGGCATTAAATCTGAGTACGGTTGCTTTCCAGCAAAGTATACAGCTGTCTTATACGGACCCATTTTTCACTATAGATGGCATCAGCTTAGGTGGTACTATGTCTTATAGTGAATTTGATGGCAGTGGGGCTAACCTCATCCAGTTCAATAGTAAACAATTTTCAGTAGGTAGTAATATTGGTTACCCAATCAATCAATTCAACCGAATTAATTTTGGATTCACCTACAGCACCGTAGAGCTATTTCAGAACCAACCTTTTGTGCAAACTACGCGTTTTAATAACCAGTTTGTCGATAAGAACAATCCAGATGCCGCGATTAATTATGATAGTTTTTTAGCTTCAGTTGCTTGGTCTCGTAGCACCCTTAACCGAGGTGTGTTTCCAACTTCAGGGTCATCACAACGGGCCTCATTCGGGGCTACCACGCCCAACTCAGATGTTAACTACTTTAAAGCAGATTTTGACGGTAGATGGTATTTTCCATTGTCGCGAAATCAGCGCTGGTCTTTTTTAGCTAGGTTAAGAGCGGGTTATGGTAACGGTTATGGCGAGGTAGGCGGTATTGACCAAATATTACCTTTTACACAACATTTTACCGCAGGCGGTGGAGACTCACTAAGAGGCTTCGAAAACAACACAGTTGGGCCTCGTGGCATTTCAGTGACACCAGCAAGAGTAGTAACTGATCCTAATGGTAGAGTTATTTTAGGCGATAATGACAACGACTCAATCTCTATTTCTCAACGTTCATTAGGTGGTAACGCCATGGTTTTAGGTGGAATTGAGTTAATAGTGCCAACACCTTTTGTAGAAGCAGATTTTGACAACTCGGTGCGAACTAGTTTGTTTTTCGATGTAGGCCATGTGTGGGATACTGAGTTTGATTACGAGCGTTACAAAAATGCGAGTATTGTTAATTCTAATCTAAATGAATTAATTGATTATAGTGACCCAAGACTCTATAGAGCATCGAGTGGACTTTCTGTACAATGGTTATCACCTATGGGGCCGATGGTATTTAGTTTCTCAAATGTAATACAAGAAAGAGTGGGTGATGATTCCAGATTATTCATCTTTAACATCGGTCAAACATTTTAATATCTGGCTGATAAACTAACCAAAAAATAATAAGCAGGAGTTCCCTTTTGAAAAAATTTACTAAGAGTTTAATTGCAGGCGCATTATTCACAACAGCCATGGCTAGTTCAGCTGTATTTGCCGAACAAAAAATTGGTTCGGTTAATGTACAGGGGATTTTTCAAGCCATGCCTCAAGCGGCTAGCATTCAAGATTCTATTGCTGCAGAATTTAAAGATAAGACAGAAGAGGTCAGTCGTTTAGAAAAAGACATCAAATATTATCTTGAAAAAAATCAACGTGATGCAGCTATTATGAGTGCGAAAGAAAAGACTGAACTTGAAGCTAAAATTATTGCTCTACGTGAAGAATACACCAATAAAGCTCAACCTTTACAGCAAGAAATCCAAAAGCGTTTACAAGAAGAGCAAAACAAGTTGTTAGCTTTGATCAAACAAGGTATCGATGCCGTGGCGTCAAAAGAAAAATATGACATAATATTGAATGCTAATTCTGTGGCTTTCATCAACCCAGATAGCGATGTTTCTAAGTTGGTCCTAGACCAAGTTAGTAAAATCAACTAGAGCACTTTAGTGGTTCGAACGGAGGCATTTTGAGTCACGCAATTAGTCTTATACAATTGGCGCAGAGCATAGGTGCTCAGTTACATTTATCTGGGGCTGATACCCAAGATACACTCATTAGTGGCTTGTCTACTTTAGTGAAAGCTGGCAATGGCCAGATTTCATTTTTGTCGAATAGCAAGTATCGTGGGCAGCTTCAGGACACGATGGCACAAGCTGTTATTTTGCATCCAGAAGAATTACCCCATTGCAATTGTTCAGCTCTTGTTATGAATAACCCTTATGTTGGGTTTGCCAAGGCGGCACAATTACTCGACACCACTCCAGAACCAGCTTACGAGATATCACCTCGGGCTGTGATTGGTGAAAATGTTGAATTAGGCAAGGGTGTCAAGATTGGAGCAAATACTGTTATTGAAGCTGGAGTAAAGCTTGCAGATAATGTTGTCATTGGTCCAGGATGTTTTGTTGGTAAAAATGCTCAGATAGGCACTAACACCAAGTTGTGGGCCAATGTGACCATTTATCATGAGGTGATAATAGGGACAGATTGTTTGGTACAAGCCAATACCGTGATCGGTAGCGATGGTTTTGGTTACGCTAACGATAATGGTCAGTGGATTAAAATTCCTCAGCTTGGCAGTGTTGTTATTGGTAATAGAGTAGAAATCGGGGCCAGCACCACAATAGATCGTGGTGCGTTGGACAATACTATTTTGGCTGATGGCGTGATTATTGATAACCAATGCCAAATTGCACACAATGTTGAAATTGGTGAAAACACTGCAATGGCAGCCTGTTCAGTAATTGCAGGTAGTACTGTTATTGGTAAAAACTGTAGCATGGCAGGCTTAGTAGGCATTAATGGCCACATTACCGTTTGTGACAATGTAATTTTTACTGGCATGAGCATGGTCACCAAAAGTATTTCACAACCCGGCGTGTACTCGTCTGGTATACCTGCTTTGGCCAACAGAGAATGGCGCAAAAATATGGTAGCTTTAAGAAATATTACTAGCCTTAATCAGCGTGTCAAAACAATGGAAAAAAACCAGCAGCAGTAGTAATTTAGCTACTGACTGGTTAGTTTAGGAGAACACTTTTTGGCTAATAATGAAAACACTCTCGAAATAGAAGATATCATGGCGTTGCTTCCCCATCGTTATCCATTCTTGTTAGTCGATAGAGTGACTGATTACACTATTAATGAGTCTATATCCGCTTATAAAAACATTACATTTAATGAACCTTGTTTTACTGGGCATTTTCCAGGTAAGCCGATTTTCCCTGGTGTTATGATCTTAGAAGCTTTAGCCCAAGCTGCTGGGGTGTTAGGTTTTAAAACATCGGGTAATTCTGACGATTTATATTTATATGCTGGTGTAGACAAAGCGCGTTTTAAAATCCCTGTTGTGCCAGGAGATCGAATGGATATGAAAGTAAACTTAATTAAGGAACGTCGTGGTATTTGGAAGTTCCATGGTGTGGCTAGTGTTGATGGTAAGGTTGCATGTGAAGCCGAATTTATGTGTGCAATGAGGAAAATGTAACTGGTGATCCATTCTACTGCCATTATCCATTCTACTGCCATTATCCACCCCACTGCCAAATTGGGTAGAAATGTCACTGTGGGAGCTTTTTGCCTGATTGATGCCGATGTCAATATTGGCGACAACACTGTGCTTGAATCTCATGTGGTAGTAAAAGGGAAAACTACCATAGGTAAAGATAACCATATTTATCAGTTTGCCTCTGTTGGTGAAGACTGTCAGGATAAAAAGTATGCCGGCGAGCCGACAGAGTTAATAATAGGAAACAATAATATCATCCGTGAGTCGGTGACTATTCATCGTGGCACAGTTCAAGATAAAAGTGTCACTAGAATTGGTTCAAATAATTTGTTGATGTGTTTTGTACACGTTGCTCACGATTGTGTTGTTGGAGACAATAGTATATTAGCTACAGGTGCCACTCTTGCTGGGCACGTGTCTATTGGTAACTGGGTTATTATGGGGGGCTTGACGGCGGCACACCAATTTTGTCATATTGGCGATCATAGTTTTATTGGCGGCGGAGCAATTGTCTTAGCTGACGTGCCCCCATATATCATGGTAGGTAACAATGGTGAGCCTCGTGGTATTAATTCTGAAGGATTAAAGCGTCGCGGTTTTACCAGTGAAACTATTATGCAAATTAAACGTGCTTATAAAATTCTGTATCGTAATGGTAATCGTGCCACTGAAGCGGTTGAAAAACTGATGAAGTTTCCGGGTGATACCCAACAAGTCAAATTACTTGCAGAATTTGTTCTCAACTCTTCTCGAGGTATTGTTCGTTAAGTTATGAGCGAAAAAGTGAGGGAAAAAGTGAGGGAAAAAGTGTGCGAAAAAGTGTCCGAAAAAGTGAGCGAAAAAGCACTCAAAGTGGGTATTGTTGCTGGTGAGGCGTCAGGTGATATTCTTGGTGCTGGTCTTATCAAACAACTCAAAAAATACTACCCAAATGCTACTTTTGAAGGCATAGCTGGGCCAAAGATGCAGGCCCAAGGCTGTCAAAGCTTATTTGATATGGAAGAGTTATCAGTGATGGGGGTGGTCGAGGTCTTATCGCGGATCCGCAGACTGTTGTTTGTTCGCAAGTCTATGTTAAAACACTTTCTCGCTGATCCCCCCGACGTATTTATTGGGGTTGATGCGCCCGATTTTAATTTAGGCCTAGAATTAAAACTTAAAAAGCAGGGTATTAAAACAGTACAGTACGTCAGCCCTACAGTATGGGCATGGCGTGAAAAGCGTATTTTTAAGATTGCTGAAGCAACCCACTTAGTATTGAGTATATTTCCCTTTGAGAAACAGGTGTATGACAAACATCAAATTCCTTGTGAGTTTGTTGGTCACACTATGGCTGATGATATTGCTATTAAACCAGATAAACAAAAAGCCCGTCATTTATTAAGACTTAAAGAAGATGCGATTGTTTTAGCTGTGTTACCTGGCAGTAGAAAACGCGAGATCGACACATTAATGGATGTGTTTATGCAATCTTGTTTATTATTAAATTCAGATATAGCTAAGCTAAAAGTGTTAATTCCTGTGGTTAGCCGTCAGCGTAAAAACCAAGTTGATGAATATATCCAGACACATAAACCTGACTTTTCTATTCAGGTTATAATTGGTCATGCCAGAGACGTGATGATAGCATCGGATGCTGTGTTATTAGCATCCGGCACCGCAACCCTAGAAGCGATGTTATGTAAGAAAAATATGGTCACAGCTTATAAACTCAGTGGTTTAACTTATCAAATGATGAAATGGTTATACAAAGCTAAATATTTTGCCTTACCAAATGTGTTAGCAAATGAAAAGTTAATCCCGGAGTTGCTACAAGACGACGTGACCCCACACAACATCAGTAAGCTATTATTACCTATGTTGACCGCACAAAAAGATAAAGAACAACAAGCCCTTATCGCAAAATTTCAATCCCTGCATGAATCACTAAAAAAAGGTGCTGATGTGCAAGCGGCATTAGCTGTAGCTAATTTGATTGAGCAACAGCCATGAGCCAACTAGAAGCCATGAGCCAACTAAAAGCATGAGCCAATTAAATACATGAGCCAATTAAATACACGAGCAAATTAAAAGTATGAGCCAATCAAAAGTATGAGCCAGTTTATTGCTGGTGTCGATGAAGTAGGCAGGGGTCCTTTAGTCGGTGATGTGGTAACTGCGGCGGTTATACTGGATCCGAGACATAAAATTGTTGGATTAGCTGACTCAAAAAAATTATCTGAGAAAAAAAGAGATATTTTAGCTGCAGAAATAAAACAATATGCTTTAGCTTGGTCAATAGGTCGTGCCAGCCCACAAGAAATTGATGAGCTCAATATTTTACATGCCACTATGCTTGCCATGACCAGAGCGGTTAAGGCATTGTTAATTCAGCCAACCCATGTGATGGTTGATGGTAATCGTTGTCCCAAATGGGATTATTCAAGCGAAGCGGTAGTTAAAGGTGACGGTTTAATTGCTGAAATATCTGCGGCTTCTATTATCGCAAAAGTAACGCGCGACAAAGAAATGTTAATTATGGACCAACAATATCCAGAGTATGGCTTTGCCAAACATAAAGGTTATCCCACGCCATTTCATCTGGCTAAGCTGGCTGAGCTTGGGCCACTACCTCAATATCGAATGAGTTTTAAGCCGGTGCAGCAGTCTCTTGTTATGCGCGACGGCCAGTTAGCAGGCTCTTAAATGGCAGAACAATTACAGCAAACAGCAGTCAAATTTGTGCACTTACGTGTGCATAGTGATTATTCCATGCTGGACGGGCTAAATAAGGTCAAATCTCTTATTGCTCATGTTAAAAAACTAAATATGCCAGCGGTGGCCATCACAGACCAAATGAACATGTGCGGTTTGGTTAAGTTTTACAGTCAAGCCCACGATAACGGGATCAAGCCTATTATTGGTGTGGATTTTTGGGTGCAAAGCGACGAATTAGAAGACTCCTTGTTTCGTCTGACCTTATTAGCCATGGACAACAAAGGCTATAAAAACATCACTTTGTTAGTCTCCAAAGCGTATTTACGCGGCAGCATTAAAGACAGAGCAGTGATAGACAAAGCTTGGTTAGTTGAACACAACGAAGGAGTGATTATATTATCAGGGGGCAAAGCCGGTGATTTAGGTATGTTATTGACTAAGGGCAATATAGAGATTGCGCATAATGTCACCCAGTTCTATCAACAACATTTTGCGAACCGTTTTTATTTGGAATTGACTCGTACGGGTAGGATTGGAGAAGAAGATTACATTCATCAAGCGGTGGATTGGGCGCAACAATTCGATTTTCCGGTCGTTGCCACGAATGAAGTTTGCTTTGTTGATAAACAATACTTTGATGCTCACGAAATTCGTGTAGCTATCCACGATGGCTATACATTAATCGATCCCCGCAGACCCAAAGAATACTCTGAACAGCAATATTTACGCACGGCTGAAGAAATGTCTGAGCTATTTTCTGATATTCCTGAAGCCATACAAAATAGCGTAGAAATTGCCAAACGCTGTAATGTTACAGTGCAGCTTGGTACGTATTTTCTGCCTGATTTCCCTACTGAAGGCATGGATATCAAAGACTTTTTGGTCAAAGTATCTAGAGAAGGCCTAGAAAGGCGGTTGGCTTTCTTGTTCCCCGATCAACAAGTACGTATAGAAAAGCGCCTTGAGTATGATGAGCGCTTAGAAATTGAGCTTGAAGTTATTAACCAAATGGGCTTCCCCGGTTATTTCTTAATCGTAATGGAATTTATCCAATGGAGTAAGGACAATAATATTCCTGTTGGTCCTGGACGTGGGTCGGGTGCTGGTTCATTGGTGGCATATGCGCTGGATATAACCGATCTTGATCCTCTTGAATATGACTTGTTATTCGAACGATTCTTGAACCCTGAACGGGTTTCTATGCCAGATTTCGATGTCGACTTTTGTATGGACAGGCGTGATGAGGTTATTGACCACGTTGCTGAAATGTATGGCCGTGATGCCGTATCTCAGATCATAACGTTCGGTACTATGGCGGCAAAAGCCGTGGTGCGAGATGTGGGTCGAGTTTTAGGTCATCCTTATGGTTTTGTTGACCGGATCTCTAAACTTATTCCTCCTACTCCAGGTATGACTTTAGAAAAGGCTTTTCTTGAAGAGCCTCGCTTACCCGAGCTATATAACCAAGACGAAGACGTCAAAGAACTTATCGATAAGTGTCGTATCCTAGAAGGTGTCACTCGTAATGCTGGTAAACATGCCGGTGGTGTGGTGATTGCGCCTACACTGATTACCGATTTTGCTCCACTTTACTGCGATGATGAGGGCAAAAATCCGGTTACCCAGTTCGATAAAAACGATGTTGAGACCGCAGGGTTAGTTAAGTTTGACTTCTTGGGCTTGCGTACATTGACCATTATTCAGTGGGCCACTGAAATGATCAAAGAGGGCAAAGGTATTGATGTCGATATCAGTGCTATCCCCTTGGTTGATGCAAAATGTTTTAGGGTACTGCAAAATGCAGAGACCACTGCGGTCTTCCAACTTGAATCTCGCGGTATGAAAGAGTTGATTAAACGCCTTAAACCAGATTCTTTTGAAGATATTATTGCACTGGTGGCTTTATTTAGACCCGGTCCATTACAATCAGGCATGGTAGATAACTTTATCGACCGTAAACACGGCCGAGAAGAAGTTTCTTACCCTGATGCAGAATATCAACACGAATGTTTAAAAGAAATTCTGCAGCCGACCTACGGTATTATTTTGTATCAAGAGCAGGTTATGCAGATTGCTCAGGTTATGTCTGGCTATAGCTTGGGTGGCGCAGATTTGTTACGCCGTGCTATGGGTAAGAAAAATCTAGAAGAGATGGAAAAACAGCGTGGATCTTTTGAGACGGGTGCCAAAGAAAACGGAATTGATCCTACTCTTGCTATCAAAATTTTTGACTTAGTCGAAAAGTTTGCCGGATACGGTTTCAACAAATCCCACTCTGCTGCTTATGCCTTAGTGTCTTATCAAACGTTATGGCTAAAAACACATTATCCCGCTGAGTTTATGGCTGCTGTTATGTCTGCAGATATGGATAATTCTGAGAAAATTGTGACTTTAGTTGATGATTGTAACCGCATGGGTTTAACCATTTTACCTCCCGATGTGAATGCTGGAAGCCATAAGTTTACTGTCGATGAAGAAGGGCGCATTGTCTACGGTATCGGCGCAATCAAAGGCGTTGGTGAAGGCCCCATCGGCGCTATTATCGAAGCGCGGGAAGAGACAGGTAAGTTTAGGGACTTATTTGATTTTTGTGCCAAAATAGACCTTAAGCGTATTAATAAGCGTATCTTAGAAAAATTAGTTTTAGCAGGTGCATTAGATAATTTAGGGCCACATCGTGCATCATTAATGTCTACCCTACCTGACGCTTTGGCCGCAGCAGGTCAGCATGCCAAGGATAAAAAATCAGGACAATCAGACATGTTTGGTTTGCTAACTACTGAGCCTGAGCAAGTGCAACAAGCTTTTGTTGATGTACCTCCTTGGCCAGACAAAGTTTGGTTAGATGGTGAAAAAACTACTTTAGGCCTTTATTTAACTGGTCATCCGATTAATCAGTACCTCAATGAAATTAAACATTATGCTCCTTGTCGTTTAGTTGATATTAAGCCAACGAATAGAGACCAAACTGCTTTTGCTGTGGGGTTGGTATTAAGCGTAAGAGTGATGACTAATAAACGTGGTCGTCGTTGGGCGTTGGTGACATTAGATGATAAAAGTGCCAGAGTAGATGTGAGATTTTTCCCTGATATGCTTGAGCAATATGAAGAATTGCTGCAAGAAGACAAAATATTGGTAATAAGTGGACAGGTCAGCTTTGATGAATTCTCTGGTGGCAATACAATGTCCGCCCGGGACGCAATGGATTTAGTCCAAGCCCGTGAAAAAAATGCCAAGGGTTTGAAAGTACAATTAGTATCGAGCTGGTGTAATCCCTCAACGGTGACTAAACTACAATCAATTTTGCAGCCTTATCAAGGAGGAAGTTGCCCGATTCAGATACATTATGTGCACCCAGATGTAAAAGTAGATTTAACCGTGGGCGCGCAATGGTATATTACCCCCCAAGATGAGCTATTATATGACTTGCAACAGCTACTGGGGAAACCTCAGGTTGACTTGGAATTTCACTAACTCGTTTACAAAAGCATACTTATGAAAGCTGTAAACAATTATTATTAGGTGTTCAATGAGTGTAAATTTTTTAGAATTCGAAAAACCTATCGCGGAGTTAGAAGCGAAAATTGAAGAGTTAAGGCTAGTCAATCAAGGTGGAGAATTCGATGTCAATATCGAAGAAGCCATCACTAAGCTGCGAGAAAAAAGTGCGGAATTAAGCCACAAAATTTTTGCCGATTTAGGTGCATGGCAAGTTTCTCAAGTAGCCCGTCATCCGATGCGCCCTTATACCTATGACTATATTCAACGTATCTGCACTGAGTTTGATGAACTTGCCGGTGATCGTGCCTTTGCAGATGACAAAGCGATAGTTGGCGGTTTAGCTAAAATTGAAGGTCAGCCAGTGATGATTATTGGCCATCAAAAAGGCCGAGATACTAAAGAAAAAATAAAGCGTAATTTTGGAATGCCTAAACCAGAGGGTTATCGCAAAGCGTTACGTCTGATGGAAATGGCCGAACGTTTTAATTTACCTATTATTACTTTTATTGACACCCCCGGTGCCTATCCGGGGGTTGGCGCAGAAGAGCGCGGTCAAAGTGAAGCCATCGCCCGCAACCTTAAAGTAATGTCCGGCTTAAAAGTACCTATCATCTGTACTGTAATTGGCGAAGGTGGCTCTGGTGGTGCATTGGCTATCGGTGTAGGAGACAGAGTGAACATGCTGCAATACAGCACTTACTCGGTTATTTCACCAGAGGGCTGCGCCTCTATTTTGTGGAAAAGTGCTGAAAAAGCCCCACAAGCTGCCGAAGCTATGGGTGTAAGTGCTGGGAAAATTAAAGAGCTAGGGTTAATTAATCAAATTGTGAATGAACCCCTAGGCGGTGCGCATAGAGACTATGACGGTATGGCAGCTAATTTAAAGGCTACCCTTAAACAGCAATTGGCTCAGCTCGGTAGTTTGTCTACCGAAGAATTATTAGCCCAACGTTATGAACGATTGATGTCTTTTGGTTATTGTTAAATAATCAGTGCTGTTTATAAAGACATATATAAATGCATACATAGAGCCATCTGAAGAGATGGCTTTTTTGTTATTGGAGGTGGTAAGTTATCATGTCGGTCTTGAATGTACTAAGAGAGCAACTAAGCTGTGAACCGCTTTTGTCGGCGACTCATATCGCTGTTGCCTATAGCGGTGGCGTAGACTCCCATGTTTTGTTGCACGCTCTTCACAGTGTAAGAAAGGAAGCTAAACTTGAATTTCAACTCAGTGCTATTCATATTCACCATGGTTTAAGCCAACATGCAGACCAGTGGCAAACACATTGCAAACAAGTGTGTACTCAATTAGACATAACGTTTCAAACTACAAATATATCCATTGAACCGCTTCCAAGACAAAGCCTTGAAGCACAGGCAAGGGAAGCGCGTTACAGCAAATTAGTCGAATTAGCGCCAGTTAATAGTCAAGTGGTACTTGGACAACATCAAGACGACCAACTCGAAACATTTTTATTACAGCTAAAGCGTGGTGCTGGGCCTAAGGGCCTATCGGCAATGAATCGTGCTTGGGTTTCGCATTGCCCATTACAACCCGGTAAAAAAGTAGAGTTTTATCGACCGCTAATAGATACCAAACAACAAGCTATTTTGGACTATGCCCAGCAACATGATTTGAAATGGTGTGAAGACGAGTCTAATCAAAACACTGATTTTGAGCGTAATTTCTTACGTCATGATGTACTACCTATTTTACAAAGTAGATGGCCTGAAATTTCTGGTTCAGTGGCTCGAAGTGCAGCATTATGTGCCGAGCAACAAGGCCTGTTAGATGAAATTTGTCATGCAAAGCTCAAACACATAAAAGCGTCTGCTACCAGTTTACATCTACCCGCGCTTAAGCCGTTAAGTCCGTCATGGTTGCATCAGTTGGTACGTTTTTGGTTGTCTGAGTTAAACATGCAAAGCCCACCTCTAGCAGTGTTAAATCAACTCAGACCGGAGGTGCTTGATGCTGCACAAGACGCTACGCCTATTTTGCAATGGAATGGTTGGCAGTTTAGGCGGTTTAACCAACAGTTATTTGTAATCAGAGCCAGTCCAGAAAACGTCATCATAAATAAAACGTGGCAGGGTGAAAAGAATATTAAGTTGCCCAACAACATGGGCAACTTAACTTTTACTCAAGTGTATAATGTGCAAACTAGCAGCGCGCAAACTAGTAGCGCGCAAACTAGTAGCGTGCAAATAAAAAGCACGCAAACTAATAATATGTCACAGCTGTTAGTTAATCCAAACTTAGGGCCCATTATAATCCGTACAGGTGGCTATTCTACGAAGTTTAAGCCAGCGGGCTGCCATCACTCAAAACCTATTAAACAATGGTTTAAACAATGGAAGGTAGCACCATGGTTGCGGGATGCTGTGTTGTTGGTTATTCAGAATGAGCAAGTGTTAGGCTTATTCATGGAAGGTTCTTGGCAGATTGCCCAAACAAGCGACATCAAGAGCATTAACAACTCAGTGTGGATTATAAAACTCAATCATAAAACTCAATCATAAAGCTCAGATAGCACAACCTAGCTAGAATATTTATTATGGTTCATGTTTAAAGCCAATGTTATACATGCAGTGTGCCTGCCTTGAGGATACGTTCGTTGTAGTCGTCGAGCTTAGCCTGTTGACCTGCAGACAACGTGACCTGTTCTAAAGCTTCTAAGCAGTTTGTTACACTCTGAGTTTCTTCAGCGTCACCCCTCTATGTCAGCCAATATCCCTTGCGGATTAATTGCCGCAGTCTGTTACTTTGCGATTATTTGTTCCGTCTATGGGTATATCTCCGGCAAAATAGCGAGTAAATCTGCAAGCAATAATAATAGTCAATAACTGGATCCATCATTTTGAGATGGTAGGGGTATACAACATAGCCACATTGCACCGTGCGTAATTTTGCCCATAATCTCGCATAATAGTTTTGTCATGCACAAAGCCGTTTTTTTCATATAGATGGATTGCGGATCCACATTTTGCGTTAGTGAGTAAAAATAGCTTTTCAATGCCTATTGACGGAATTTCATTGAGTACATGTTGTAGCAAAATTTCGCCTATTTTACGTCCTCTTGCTGATTTTAATACCCCCATTTTTGTCAGCTCAAAATTGTTATGGCCCTTATTCCAGAATGCACATGTGCCGACAATGCCTAGTCTAGGGTGTTCGGCAAACCAAATTTTTCCGCCTTTATCGATAATGTGAGTTTGTGGATCTTCAAGCACTTGTTTATCGATAGTTTCTAACACAAACATATCGTCAATCCATTCTTTGTTAATGGTTTCAAAATGGTGGGCTAGGGCAGGTTCAAACGGTTTAATCACTACTTGGG
>JAWUXU010000119.1:0-19286 GCA_034111145.1 Paraglaciecola sp. | reverse complement strand
AAACTACAGGACTATGGAATGCAGTGTGCTCTGGCTTAACCAAACAAACAGCGTTACTCCTGCTCGTTAAACCTAGTAACAATTAAGGTTTCTACTGCATCCAACGCTGCCTGTGCATCTTTACCTTCACTCACGACTCGCACTTCTTTGCCTTGGTAGCTTTCGAGCATCATTAAGCCTAGAACGCTATTTGCGGATGCTTTTTTATCACCTTGGTGTAAGGTGATTTGGGCATCAAATTTATTCGTTAGTTGTACAAGTTGTGTGGCTGCTCTGGCGTGGAGTCCTAATTTATTGACGATAACCAGTGTTTTTTCGACGTTAGTCATAAAATATTAATTCTGTTCACGGTGGCGTATCTGTACATCAGGGTGAGACTCCCTAAAGTTTTTGGCTAAAGTTTCTGCCACATAAACGGATCTATGCTGGCCCCCAGTACAACCAATGGCTACGGTCACGTAACTGCGATTATTGCGCTCTAAATGAGGTAACCAAGTGGAAATCAAGTTTTGAATTTGCCAAATAAACTTAGTCACTATCGGCTGTGAGCCTAAAAACATTTGCACTGGAATATCTAACCCTGTTAAGTGCTTAAGGTCGGGTTCCCAATGAGGGTTAGGTAAAAAGCGCGCGTCAAATACATAATCTGCGTCTTTTGGTATACCGTGTTTAAAACCAAAGGATTCGAATACTAAAACCAGTCTTGAGCTTTTTTTACCTAAAATACGCTCACGGACTAATTCAGCTAACTGGTGGACTGATAGTTTGTCAGTGTCTAAATACAGGTCGGCTCGTTCTGCAATAGGTGCCAGCAATTCACTCTCTGCTCGGATAGCATCGGACAATGATCTATTTTGTTTGGACAAAGGATGTAATCGTCTTGTCTCGCTAAAACGCTTAATTAATACGTCATCGCTGGCATCAAGGTAAAGTATAGTCATGTCCCAAGTAGAGGGTAGGTAATCAAGAATTTCAACCAGCTCATTAGGATTTTTGGGTAAGTTACGTACATCGATACTAACGGCAACTTGATCGTATTCATCTACTACAGTGTGAGTGAGCGTGGGTAAAAGATTAACGGGGATATTGTCTACGCAATAGTAGCCAAGGTCCTCTAACGAGCGAAGTACGATAGATTTACCGGAGCCAGAGCGACCACTAATTATAATCAGTTTCATTTAACTTAATGCCTCATATAATTCTTGATCCGTTTTGGCTTTGCGCATTTTACTCAAAGTCTCTTTATTGTTTAATTTATTGGCAATTGCAGATAACGTACCTAAATGTTCTGAAGCTTTATTTTCGGGTACCAAAATAGCAAAAAAAATGTCAACGGGTGAATTGTCTATGGCGTCATAATGGATTGGTTTTTCAGTAGTAACAACAATAGCTACAACATTTTCAAGGTCTCGAAGGCGGCCATGTGGAAGTGCAATACCATTGCCAATGCCGGTGCTGCCCATTTTTTCTCTACATATAAGGCTAGACAAAATAGTCGCTTGATCAATTTCCATTAAATATTGATTAGCAATTTGACTAATGAGTTCAAGTACTCGTTTTTTACTCGTGCCCTGAACTGCACATAAAGTACAGTCAGAGTGAAGAATATCTTTAATTTCCATTATGGATTCTAATTGTGGTTAATCGTTGAGTGATCAATGGCGTTTTATTTTTTCCTTGTGCTTAATCACTTGTCGGTCAAGTTTATCGATTAAAGCATCAATTGCTGCGTACATATCTGAATGCTCAGATATAGCAAACAGCTCTATTCCACTTAGGTGTAAAGTGGCTTCGGCTTTTTGTTTCAGCTTTTCCACATTTAAGATCACATGCACATTGTTTATATGATCAAAATGTCGTTCAAGTTTGGTAAATTTTGTGTCGACGTAGTCTCTTAAAGAATCTGTAATATCTACATGATGACCGGTAAGGTTTATTTGCATATCGCCTCTTCCTTCTTCAATTTGCCTAAAGTAGGCTCTTACGTTGGTTAGATGGTGGGATCATTAGTGATTCCCGGTATTTTGCTATTGTTCGCCGCGCCACCATAATGCCTTGGTCGGCCAACACTTGTGCAATCTTGCTATCACTTAAAGGTTTACTGGGTTTTTCTGCTGCCACTAACTTCTTAATCAACGCCCTGATAGCGGTTGAAGAGCATTCTCCGCCTACATCGGTTGCTACATGGCTAGAGAAAAAGTACTTCAGTTCAAAAATACCTCTTGGCGTATGCATATATTTTTGTGTTGTGACTCGTGAAATAGTTGATTCGTGCATATCCACCATTTCAGCTACATCATTCAACACCATAGGTCTCATCATTTCTGGGCCGTGTTCAAAAAATCCCATTTGTTGCTGTACTATACAATTGGACACTTTGAGCAGGGTTTCGTTGCGGCTTTCTACACTTTTAATAAACCATTTTGCTTCTTGTAGATGTGAACGAATAAATTGAGTGTCTGAAGAGTTCTTTACACTTTTACTCATAGCAGCATACTGCTGATTAACATTGAGTTTTGGTAAGTTATCGGGGTTAAGTTCTACTGTCCAACGGCCATTCTTTTTAGCCACTGAAACATCTGGGATCACATATTCCGACACACCTGTTACTATAGCGGTACCTGGTCTAGGGTTAAGGGTTTGCAATAAACGCATGGCTTCCCGCAACTCTTCTTCTTTGAGACGGGTTTTACGCATTAGAGTACGGTAATCTTTACTACCAATAAGATCGCAATAATCAGTAATCAGCATCTTAGCTTCTTCAAGCCAAGGCGTATCCAGTGCAAATTGCCGTAGTTGAATCAATAAACATTCTTGTGCGCTGCGTGCTCCTGACCCTATGGGATCAAACATTTGAATGCGTTTAAGGACAACTTCAACTTCGTCAAGTTCAATCTCTTCGTCATCCATACTGGCCATGACTTCTTCTGTACTAATAGTCAAGTAACCCGCTTCATCAATAGAATCTATAATGGCCATGGCGATACCAATATCAGTATCACTAAAATGGGTTAAACGCATTTGCCAAAGCAAATGATCCTGAATATTGTCTGTAGTTTCTCCTTGAAATACTTGGTCATCATCGCCTGCTGAACCTGCACTGCTCATTGGTGCAGGTGCTGATGAGGCGCTTAGATATTCGTCCCATGTACTGTCTAGGGGTAAATCTTCTGGTATGTCATTGTTTTGCATTGCATCGACGCTATCGACACTATCCGCATTCACTTCGGCCTTCGCGTTATCTTCATTATCAGCAGTGTGGTTAGTTTCAAGTGCTTTTTCGCCGCTGCCACTGTCGTTTTGTTCGTCTACTTCTAACAAAGGATTAGAATCTAGGGCCTCTTGAATTTCAGTTTGTAAATCCAAGGTAGACAACTGCAAGAGCTTAATCGCTTGTTGCAACTGCGGAGTCATTGTAAGTTGTTGGCTAAATCTTAACTGTAAAGAAGGTTTCATTAATTTCTTATGTTTAATATATTGTTGATATCAGCCGAGTTAATCTCTTTATTTTAAAAATTACGGCTGTGTTGTTGAAACTATCACACCTCGAGCAAATATAAGCCGAATACTCATGATATTAGGGATTGCAGTTTTACTAAAATCCCAATATTTTAAATTTTCCTTATGCTTCACTATAGCCTGAATTGTTCACCTAGGTATACATCTCTTACACGTTGGTCACTTAAAACTTCTTCTGCAGTGCCGGATGCGATTAATTCGCCATGACTAACTATATATGCTTTTTCACATACATCTAGAGTTTCACGTACGTTGTGATCAGTAATCAGTACGCCTAGACCTCTATCACGTAAATGCTGTATTATTTTTTTAATGTCGTTAACCGAGATAGGGTCAACGCCAGCAAAGGGTTCGTCTAACAATATAAACTCTGGATTGGCAGCTAAAGCCCGAGCAATTTCTACTCTTCTTCGTTCGCCACCAGACAAACTCATACCTAAACTATTACGAATATGGTTAATATTAAATTCGTCCAATAGTGAGTCTGCTTGTTGTTCTTGTTGTTCTTTGGACAATTCTTTACGGGTTTGTAATATCGCCATCAGATTTTGATACACAGTTAGTTTTCTAAATATCGACGCTTCTTGAGGTAAATACCCTATTCCTTGCCTTGCACGGACATGCATGGGTTGCAAAGTAAGATTTTGTTGATCAATATAGATGTCACCTTTATCTAAAGGCACTAAGCCAACGATCATATAAAATGTGGTGGTTTTACCTGCACCATTTGGCCCTAACAAACCCACTATTTGACCAGTCGATACTTCAATGCTGACATCACGTACCACTTGCCTGGATTTGTAAGACTTGGCTAAATGTGTGGCTTTTAATAAGGTCATTAAGGTTGTCTATCCTGTTTTTCTGGTTCTTTGGGTTTTGACACAGGCTGAAAAGTGGTGATGACGCGGCCGTTTTCTTGATCGCTACCCTGAGCAATAATTTGTTCTAATGCCATATTAAATTTGATTGAATCGCCTTGCACACTGCTGGAGTTTTGTTTTATCTCAGCATTTCCTTTTAATGCTAAGGAACTTGTTTGACGATGATACTCAATTTTATCTGCTTGTGCAGTCACTATACTGCCATCTTCTTGTTGTTGAGAATATTTTGCGGGATTGCCAGTGGCGATAAATATTTCATTACCTTCCCCTTTGCTTGCATCAATTTCCAATTCATCTGCACTGACTTTTAATGAACCTTGTTGGATCACAACATTGCCTTGATAAGATGCTCTTTTGGCGATCCCATCAGCATTTTGGTACAGAGAAGCAAGTTCAATTTTTTTCGTGAAGTCATCTTTCCCAGCATAACTACTAGCCGAGAATAACAACGCCGCTAAGACGCTAACGCGGTACAGACGGTCGGTAAACTGTTTTGACATGATCTAATAACTCGTATCTTTGGGTTTCTAGGCTGGCGGTAAAGCCATTGCTATTTATCACATAATTTGGTCCGATAATCTCGACCGCCTGATCAGAATACATGGTTTTGTCCGCTAGGTTTACTTCGACAAAATTAGTACGTATGACTTGTACATAACCTTCCTTATCAAGGCTGGTAATTTCGACTTTGGTCTCAAACTGAATACGCTGATCCTCATACAATGTGCCTTCTTGGGCATCTATTTTCCACGGGTGAAGTGATTGTACGAATAACACGTATTCAGGTTTTTTGAATAAAGTAAATCCAAGTAAATCAAAACTCTCCATTTTTTGAGCAAAAACCTGATGATTTATGCGTCCCAATTTATCATATAATGTGCTGCGCATTTTACTTACTTGGTAATTAGGGATCCAAGCCTCTTCTGTTTTTGAATCAACTTCAACTTCTTCTTCAGCAAGCCAGGCAGGAAGACTCAGAGCAATCGCTAAAATGAACAACACACCTATGCATAAAGTAATACGATTCATATACTGACGCTGTGAATAGTATCTAATTGACCATGCGTCAAAAGAGTAAAACCACATACTTCACGTATAGCGTCAAATTCACCTCTGATCAGGGTTTGATAATCTGCTTGCGCGGCTAAGATTGGCTTTGCATCTTGAACACACACATCGTATTGTGGCACTTTAAACACGTCTAAACTTGGCATGTCATCACCTATTGCTGCTGTCTCGCCCACAGTTATACAGCGTTTATTTTGTATCAACTGTAAAGCTAGGGGTTTATCTTCACAACCGTGATGGATATGCTGCATTCCAAGAATTGTCATGCGTCGTTCTGCCATATTCGACTTTCGACCAGCAATAACGGCCACCTGTGCGCCAATTTTTTGCAATGTTTTGAAACCACATCCATTTCGCGTTTAAAGTGCTTTGAATTCAGAACCCTTTTTACCCATGTGAATTTGGCCGTCCGAAAATACGCCATCAATATCACAAGCCAACAATTTATTTGCCTCAGTTGCACTAACAGTACTTTATCAATCTGACCGTAAGGAGTCTCTAAGGTAGACATCAAATAATTCCCGCTTGGAGAAGTAACTGCATATTAATAGCACCTATTGGTTTACCATTAATATCAGTTACAAAAAGCGAACTGATTTTGTGCTTTTGCATTAATGTGAGTACTTCTGCGGCCAACATTTCTGACTTAGCGGTGATACTGTTAGGCGTCATGATATCCCGGATTTTAGTTTTGTGGATATCAATTCTGTCATCAAGTACGCGGCGTAAATCACCATCGGTAAAAATCCCCAATAATTTACCTTCGTTATCTATTACTCCAGCCATACCTAAAGCTTTTTGTGAAATAATTAACAACACCTCACTTAAGGTTTGTTGTGTCGATACTAAAGGCAAACTCTGCCCTTTGACCATCACTTCTTCTAGTTTCAGTAAAAGTTTTCTACCTAATGAACCGCCAGGATGAGACATGGCAAAATCTTCTGATGTGAATCCTCGGGCATCAAGTAATGCCACCGCCAATGCATCCCCCATAACCAGTGTGGCAGTTGTGCTAGAAGTCGGCGCAAGTCCCAATGAACAGGCTTCCTGCTCAACCTTGATACAGACGTTAACGTCCGCATATTTTCCAAGGGTACTTTGTGGGTTTGATGTCATGGCGATAATAGGGACACCCATACGTTTTACCACAGGTATCAAAGCTAAAAGTTCGGCAGTTTCGCCTGAGTTCGAGATAGCCAATAAAATATCTTGTTCGGTAAGCATACCTAAATCACCATGGTTTGCTTCAGCGGGATGCATAAAAAATGCGGGGGTGCCTGTACTGGCGAGTGTTGCCGATATTTTATGCCCTATATGACCGGATTTACCCATGCCACAAACAATCACTTTACCCTTACAAGGTAAAATCAACTGGCAGGCTTGTACAAAATTGTCATCTATATATTGGACTAATTGCGCGATGGCTCTCTGTTCAATTCCTAATACTCTTAAGGCAGATTGTTTAATCATAGTGTGATTCTAACTGTAGTTGTGCTAACTAAATAACAAAAATTGATAAGCAAAGAAGCAGGTTAATAACAACAGACCTTCTACTCGGTTAATACATCTACTTCCTTTAAAGTTAAAACTAAATGATATGAGTAATACGGTTAGGCCAAGCATTACGTAACTGTCACGTGTAGCGGCATTTTCGTCAACTACACCAGGTGCAATCAGACCGGGCATAGCAAGCACCGCCAAAATATTAAAAATATTTGAACCGATTATATTACCCAAGGCAAGATCATCTTCGTTTTTCAAAACGCCTGCAATACATGCCGCCAGCTCTGGCAAACTTGTACCTATAGCGATAATACTTAATCCAATCACCAACTCACTTAAACCGAAGTAACGAGCAATGACTTCGGCAGAACCCACCATAAAGTAGGCACTCAGAGGTAGCAGTATCATACCCACTATTAACCAAATAACTGCTTTTGATGTGGACACGCCAGAAGGAATTTCACTTTCAGTTTCAGCTTGTAAAAGATCGTCTTTTTCGACATTAAAAGACATCCAAGTGAGTCCACCTATAACCAAGAAGAATAAAGTTATTAAGACAATCCCTTCTGCTTTGAGTAATAAATAATCAGATAAAAAATATGCAGCGAGTAAGCTTACCAGCAATAATACCGGCATTTCTTTTTTCAAAGTACTCGAAGCAATCGATAGAGGTTTAAGTAGTGCAGTTAATCCCAACACTAAGGCGATGTTAGTTATATTTGAACCAAGAGCATTACCTACTGCGGTGTCTGTGTTTCCATTAAACGAGGCTGTGGCAGCTACCATGATTTCTGGAGCGGATGAACCCATAGCGACTATAGTAAGACCAATAATCATAGGAGACACGCCTATGTTTTTAGCTAACACCGAAGCACCAAAAACAAATCTATCTGCGCCCCAACTTAGTACAACAAGCCAAATCAGGAAATAACAAGCTTCTAAAATCACAAAATCTCACTTCTAGTTTAATTACATTCAATTGTCGCAAAAAGCTAAGGCTTTGCATATAAATGTTAAAATAAATTAGTCACGTAATATTTTTCTAATCTGGGGTCTTCGAAAAAATATATTAAAGTCAGGTGTTTATAATTTACCTAAACTAATAAACCAAGTGATTGGAAGGATTTGATTTTCTCTGAGCGGTTTACAGATAACTAAGCCAAACCAAGCAGTATTGACATCTACGGTCGCCGTTAAGCTAAGATTCGTTCATTATTGTATTAAATCATATATACCTTGTTACTTTTTTTTTGTTATTTTATGCAGAAAACCAATATAATGGGAATTCTTAGAGATGAGTTTTTATACTCAACTCGATTAACTAAATTGGAATGTTTTTAAGTAAATGGAAAACTTGATTGAAATTAACAATCTAACCTTTAGCCGTAGTGGTCGAATTATATACGATGATATTTCACTGCATATTAAAAAAGGAAAGACTACTGCTATTATGGGACCCAGTGGCATTGGAAAAACAACTATGCTGCGCTTAATCGGTGGACAACTGGTGCCTGATAAAGGTGATATTAAATTTAAAGGTGAGTCTATACCAGGTATGCGTCGCAACCGCCTGTTTGAAGTACGCAGACAAATGAGTATGTTATTTCAAAGTGGTGCCTTATTCACCGATATGACAGTGTTCGATAATATCGCTTTCCCATTACGGGAGCATACAAAGCTATCTGAATCAATAATTCACACTGTGGTTATGCTTAAGTTACAAGCTGTTGGTTTAAGAGGTGCGGCAGAGTTGATGCCTGCTGAGTTATCTGGAGGTATGGCGCGTCGAGCAGCGCTCGCAAGAGCAATTGCTCTGGATCCAGAGCTAATTATGTATGACGAGCCATTCGCTGGGCAGGATCCTATCTCGATGGGGGTACTGGTGAAGCTTATTAAAGCCTTAAATGATGCTTTGCAGTTAACCAGTGTTGTTGTGACTCATGATGTTACCGAAGTATTAACTATTGCAGATTATATTTATATTTTGGCAGAACAAAGGATCATAGGTAACGGTACTCCAGAGCAAATTAAAAATAGTGACTCGCCGTTAGTGCAGCAATTTTTGCAAGGCCAAGCAGATGGTCCAGTACCTTTCCATTATCCTGCGGTTAGCACAGCCCAAGCTTTTTTGGGTAGCGGATCATGAATTGGTTAATAAATTTAGGTACTAACACACTGAATCGCTTAGAAATGTTTGGCCGTGCCACTTATATGTTATTTGGTGCTGTTATTGCCAAGCCTCAACCTATGAAGTTGATACCACTAACCATTAAGCAAATACATGTAGTAGGTGTGCAATCACTACTCATTATAGTGGTATCTGGGTTATTTATCGGTATGGTAATGGCGCTGCAAGGGTATACTATTTTAGTTGGCTATGGCGCTGAAGGCAGCCTCGGGCCGATGGTCGCCTTATCCCTATTAAGAGAGTTGGGCCCAGTGGTCACCGCTTTGTTATTTGCCGGACGGGCAGGTTCGGCACTGACAGCTGAAATCGGTTTAATGAAAGCCACAGAACAACTTAGTAGTTTAGAAATGATGGCGGTTGACCCACTACGTAGAATCATTGCGCCGCGCCTTTGGGCGGGAATTATATGCATGCCGATGCTAGCACTCATTTTTAGTGCGGTTGGAATTTTGGGCGGGCACTTAGTCGGCGTGGATTGGTTAGGCGTAGATTCAGGTAGTTATTGGTCAATTATGCAGTCCACCGTGGATTGGAATAAGGATGTGGTGAATGGCATTATAAAAAGCATAGTGTTTGCTTTTGTGATCACTTGGATCGCGACTTTTAAAGGATACGACTCTACACCCACCTCAGAAGGCATAAGTAAGGCAACGACAGAAACCGTGGTGTTTTCTTCGTTAGCAGTACTTGGGCTAGATTTTATATTGACTGCATTAATGTTTGGAATTGAGTAAAGGAAATGGGAATGAAATCTAGAAAATCGGAATTATTAGTTGGTGCATTTGTAGCTTTAACTATAGCAGCAGGTCTTATTTTAGCGCTGAAAGTAGCAGGTCGAAGTATGTCAAACGGCGAAGACACCTATGTCTTGTATGCTAAATTTGACAATATTGGTGGATTAAAAGTCCGCTCAGCCGTGAAAGTCGGTGGAGTGACAGTTGGAAGGGTAGACAACATTACGCTCAGTAATAGTGATTACACTCCAGTAGTAACTATGAGCATTTTATCAGAATTTGATCAATTTCCAGAAACCAGTTCGGTATCCATTTTGACCTCGGGTTTATTAGGGGAGCAATATATTGGTTTTCAACCAGGTTTTGCTATTGAAGGTATTGAAAATTTGGCTCAGGGTGACTACATAGAAGACACTAAATCAGCATTAGTATTAGAAGACCTGATTGGTCAATTTTTATTTAGTAGTAACGACGGTTAATCGATATCGTTGATTAGGGAGAATAACGTGATAAACAAATTTACACTTCTATTATTGAGTGGGGTCTTAATATTTTGTCCTGGTATGGCACAAGCACAAACAAAGCCGCAAGACATAAATCCTTACGTGTTGTTAGTGGATGTAGCGACCCAGACTTTTACTAGGATTAAGAAAGAGCGCCAACTTATAGAAGCGGACCCAGAGCTTTTGCGTAAGGTTATGGAAGAAGAATTGTTGCCTTATGTCGATTATAATTTTTCTGCATTAAAGGTTTTAGGTAAACATTACAAAAAAGTGCCAAGAGAAAAAATTCCTGAATATATAAGCGTATTCCGTTCATATCTGATCACTACCTATGCATTGGCTATGGCCTACTATAACGGGCAAGATGTTGAATTTCAGCCTGTTCGCGAGGTGACAGATGAGACAACAGTAACCGTAAGAGCGGTGGTTAAAGAGCCTGGTCGACCCAATATCAATTTAGCTTTTAAATTACGTAAAAATAGAAAAACCAACGAATGGAAAGCTTACGATATGGTTGCAGAAGGGATCAGTCTTTTATCTAGCAAGCAGAGTGAATTCCAATCTATATTGCGAAAAGATGGAATACAAAAAGTGATTGATTTGATGAACGACACTATTAGTAAACCCATTAGTATTAATTCAGAAAAAGAGGAAAATTAGGTGACTATATTAGAACTGATTGAGTCACCTGTAGGTTATTACACCTTACGAGGTCAATTGAATCGAGACACTATAGCTGAATCACACGCATTGGCCACGCTTGAGGCAAGTCATAAAAACAACTCCAGTAGTGATGTCTCCATCCTTGATATGTCTGGAGTGAGCCATTCGGATACTGCGGGGTTAGCGTGGTTGATGAACTTCCTCAAAGGAAACCAACAGCAGAATATTCATTTTGAGCTTAAAAATATCCCAGAAAGCATGATAAACCTTGCAAAAATAAGCGACGTAGACGGTTTTTTGTCGGTACAATAGATAAGTTTTTACTTATTAGGACTTGTCATGGACAATCAACAAATTGAAGCACTTTTGCTTGAAACATTAAGTTTAGCCGAAGTACATGTGAAAAGTGAAGGTTCCCACTTCCAAGTTATCGCCGTAAGTGACCAGTTTGAAAATATGAGTCGAATTAAAAAACAGCAGTTTGTTTATGCCCCTTTGGCTATAAAAATTGCTGAGGGCATTATGCATGCAGTTTCCATAAAAACTTTCACTGAAAGCCAATGGAAACGTGAAAAAATGTTGAATCTTCCACAGTAATACCCGTAGTGGTATCCGCAAAATTGTCTTAGTCGTATCAAATAGAGTGCAGTAATGGATAAATTAATCATTGAGGCTTGCCCGCCATTGAATGGAAGCGTGGTTATTTCAGGGGCCAAAAACGCTGCATTGCCTATTTTGATGTCAAGTATATTGGCAGACACAACTTGTTATTTTGAGAATGTGCCAGAGCTAAGGGATATACATACTAGTTTATCCTTATTAAGCGAGTTAGGCGCCAATGCGTATCGTCAAGATGGCCAGTCAGTTGTGATTGATCCAAGTTCAATTAATAACTTTAACGCATCCTACGATTTAGTGAAAACCATGCGCGCGTCTATTTTAGTGCTGGGACCACTTTTGGCTAAATTTGGTCAGGCTAATGTGTCTTTGCCGGGTGGATGTGCAATAGGTGCTCGTCCGGTGAATTTACATCTACAAGGTCTTAAACAGATGGGTGCCAAAATAGATGTAGACAGTGGTTACATAAGAGCATCTGTAGTTGGAAAATTGCAAGGTGCGCATATTTTTATGGATGTAGTCAGTGTTGGCGCAACAGAGAACCTAATGATGGCGGCATGTTTGGCCCAAGGACAAACCATCCTAGAAAATGCGGCCAAAGAACCAGAGATTGTCGACTTAGCTAACTGTTTAAATGCAATGGGCGCTAAGATAATAAATGCTGGAAGTGATAAAATTGTAATTCAGGGAGTTGAGTCTTTAACAGGATGTCGTTATCGCGTATTACCAGATAGGATAGAAACAGGTACGTTTTTAATTGCCGCCGCGGTCACGGGTGGAAAGATCCGCTGCATACAAGCGGCACCACAAACTCTTGAAGTGGTTCTGGATAAATTAATTAAAGCTGGCGCTAAAGTAACTGTTGGTGATGACTGGATTGAGTTGGATATGATCAATAGACAACTTAAAAGTATTGATATTAAAACTGCTCCACACCCAGGATTTCCAACCGATATGCAAGCACAATTTGTTGCGCTTAATTGTGTGGCGGAAGGAACAGCTTTGGTGACAGAAAACATTTTTGAAAACCGTTTTATGCATGTACCTGAACTACAACGTATGGGAGCCAATATATCATTGCAAGCTAATAGTGCAGTGTGTGATGGCAAATCAAAGTTAAAGGGTGCTGAGGTGATGGCAACCGATTTGCGGGCTTCGGCAAGTTTGGTGATTGCAGGGCTAGTTGCAGAGGGGCAAACCACAGTAGATAGGATCTATCACTTAGACCGAGGATATGAACACATCGAAAGAAAATTAAATGGTTTAGGTGCCAACATTAAGCGAGTGAATGAGTAATAAAGCACTAAATCCTAAGATTATTGCTGCAATTCAGCCACTATCATGTTTAGTTTTAAGATTGTACCATCTCTGTTTACTTCTAAAGTAAGAGTTTTACCTGGTGGCGTATCGGCAATGTAGTCCAAAGTATCACGAATGCCAATAGCTGGGACCTCATTCACAGACTGAATAAGGTCTCTAACCTGTAATCCACCTAATTCGGCTGGGCTTCCTTGACCTATAGCCGTCACGATTATCCCAGCGCTTGTTGGTCCAGCTTGTCCTACAAAACCTAATGCTCCGCGAGTGACTTTGCCAGTGGCAATAATTTCACTCAATACTTTATTGACTAAATTGTAGGGTACTGCGAAGGACACACCATCAACAGATTCAACTCTACCAGGGCTGATACGAGTTTTAAAATTAGCATTATTGATACCTATTAAAAAACCTTCGCTATTTACTAAAGCTCCACCAGAGTTTCCTTCATTAATGACCGCGTCCGTTTGAATATAGTCAAAATAATTATTTAAACCGTTATTATTAATACGGCTTACAATACCTTGAGTGACTGTCTGTCCTAAATTGTAAGGGTTACCTAAGGCTAATACTACGTCACCTACTAAAGTTTTAGGATCATCCAATTGAGGAATAGGTTGCAGGTTATCTGCTGTTACACTCAATACTGCTAAATCTGTTATTGGATCGTAACCGACAATTTGTGCTTCTTCGAATCGTCCATCTTGTAGCCCAACTATAATTAGTTTGGCATTAGCAATAACGTGATAACAAGTCAAAATGTAACCGCCTGACGTCATAACTACGCCAGAACCTAAGCTGTTGCGCTCTACCGAACGTCTGCGATTATAACCAGCACTGTCGATGCTAGTGCTGTATATGTTGACTACGGCTGGACCAGCAGCATTGACGGCTGAGCTGTAACTTAGCTTTTCTTGTGAGGAGTCATTATTGGTAAATAGGATCATTGGAAGACCACTACCTCTACGAAGATCAGGCACCAACAATAAAATTATCGTAGAAATAATCAAGCCTATAAGGATTGATTTGGTTAAAAAAAACAGAGTTTTTAGCACAGGCGACGTAAAATTTTTTTATTCATATACTTTAAATAATAACATTGAAATCAGTGAGTTGATAGCGGTACTAAGACCTAGTAACGCTATCATTAGTGAATTTTTATTAACGGATCACCAAAAATAAAGAAGAGATACCGCGTTTAACATTGAGAGCAATAACACCTTTTACATCTTCTAGTTCAGTGCGCAATTGTGAAATAGTATCCACCTTTTTACGATTAATACCAATTATTACGTCACCATCTCGTAAGCCAATGCGAGCTGCTGAGGACCGTGACTCAAGTTCTGAAATGACGACTCCATCATCACCTTGCTTAGTCTTGCCGTTGGTCAAGGTAGCACCCTCTAAAGCTGGATGTATTTCTTTAGAAACCACAGCATTTTGTGTTGCGTCGCCCAGTATAACATTAATTTTTTCACGTTTATTTTTGCGTAATACAACTAATTCAAGTTCCGCACCTGCGCCTTTACTGGCGACTTTTGCTCTTAACCCTTGGAAACTTGCGACGGCTCTACCATTAATTTCTATAATGATATCACCGGCCTGAAGGCCACCTTTTTCAGCTGCTGAGTCTGGTGTAACTTCACTTACAAATGCGCCTCGGTTAACATCTAGATTCATAGCATCCGATAAACCAGAGTCGATGTCTTGCCCCATGATACCTAGTAAACCACGACGTACTTCACCAAACTCAATTATTTGGTCGACTAAACTTTTCATCATATTACTGGGTATAGCAAAGCCAATACCGACGTTACCGCCGTTAGGCCCAAAGATAGCAGTATTAATGCCGACTAATTCACCGCGCAGACTGACTAAGGCACCACCAGAGTTTCCTCGATTAATCGCTGCATCAGTTTGAATGAAATTTTCGTACCCACCTATGTTTAAACCAGAGCGACCAAGAGCACTTACAATTCCAGAAGTCACCGTTTGATTTAGACCAAAAGGATTACCAATGGCAACAACAAAGTCGCCAACTCTCAATTCGTCTGAATCAGCAAGTGGCATTGCTGTTAATGCATCTGGATCTATTTTTAATAAAGCAATATCGCTTTGGTCATCCGCACCCAATTTTTCTGCTTTAAATTCACGTCCATCTGTCAGTTTAACGGTAATTTCATCAGCATTATCTACTACGTGATTATTAGTGACGACATAACCTTTTTCTGCATCAATGACAACGCCAGAGCCTAACCCTTTAAATGGTCTTTCTTGAACCTGTTCATCTGAACCACCAAAAAAGTGCTGAAACATTTCGGGTACACGTTGGCGAGAAACTTGGGTACCTTCTACGGAAATACTCACAATTGCCGGTGTGGCTTTATCAAGCATAGGAGCGAGACTAGGTATCTCGCTTTTGTCACTTGTAAATAAAGGTAATGCGGCATAAGAGACTAAATTGACCGACATACTCAAAGCAATGATGGAACAAGCCACAAAAAAGCGATTTACTATTTTATTCATCAATTATCATCTCCAACATCTAAATTTAAAAATTACGCTGGCCGTCTAAGGCAATTATGTACCTAGAACAGCAAAAGTTCATTATTTGATTTCTTTTACAGGTGCAGCTTCATTGCCTGAGAAAAGTCCAGAGCTTTGTGATGAAAAATCTAATGGTTGTACATTGGCGTTAGATTTTTCACGTAACGGTTTAGTGCTTTTATTACGTAAATAAGCCGTAGTATGCTCACCAAAGTAACTAAGTGAACTAGCCTCTGGTCCAGCCTGCTGACTGATAAGTAGCTGCTCGTAATCTTCAATCTGCTGTTTTAAGTTGGCTGATTGAATAATTAAGTCCTCTGCGATTTGTTTGGTTTTTTCAACATGTACAACACCCTGTTGGTACATTAATTCTTGAATAGTCTGCTCACTTGCAGCCTTATCAGATGCACTGAGTTTCACACCGTTGAAAAATCTCGTGACAAAAAACCCAATAACTCCGCCGATAAGCAACAATGATAACCCAATTAACCAATCCATAACCGCTCCTGTTTTTTACGTGTTTATACTCATCTGGTTCAATACTATTTAATAATTTGTAGAGTAATGAGCATGAGCAAGTATGTAATGTTTGTTATTATACGCCTAGCATTTTCAATGCGGTCATTTTATTTGTATTCAAGTGTTAATAAGAAGTATAAGTGGAAGGAAAACAACGAAGAATGATTGAATTTACGCCATGGCAAAAATACCAAACTGATCTTCAGAACCCATCATTCCAATATGATGCCGCACAAGAAAATGCGGTGAAAGAATTACAACGTTTATACGATGAACTAACCCATCCGCAGCAAAAACGTACCTGGCGGGTAAAATTACATAGCCATTTTGGTAAGGGTATGCGTAAACCGTCAATTCAGGGCATTTATTTTTGGGGAGGTGTAGGGCGAGGGAAAACCTATTTAGTTGATACATTTTATGAATGTTTACCTTTTGAAAGAAAGATGCGCATTCATTTTCATCGTTTTATGCATAGAGTGCATAATGAATTAAAAACTTTAGAAGGCCAAACAGATCCGTTAAAAATGATAGCTAAAACTTTCGCTAAAGAAACAAAAGTGATTTGTTTTGATGAATTTTTTGTCTCTGATATTACTGACGCAATGATATTAGGCACCTTAATGGAAGAGCTTTTTGGTCATGGTATAGTGTTAGTTGCCACCTCAAATATAGTGCCAGACGACCTGTATCGCAATGGTCTGCAGCGAGCAAGGTTTTTACCGGCGATTGAATTGATTAATCAAAATACTCGTATTGTGAATGTTGACAGTGGTGTGGATTATCGTCTTCGAACGTTAGAGCAGGCAGAAATTTTTCATTACCCATTAGACAATCAAGCCAACCAAAACTTACATAAATATTTTATACAACTGGCACCTGAGCTTGGTAATGAAAATCAAGTAATCGAAGTGGAAGGCCGGATGATTTCGACCTTACACTATGCCGACGGTGTAGTGATGTTTGAATTTCGCGCAATTTGCGATGGTCCTAGAAGTCAAACCGACTATATGGAAATAAGCCGACTTTATCATACAGTGTTGATTGCTAATGTAGAAAAAATGGGACAAGCAACTGACGATATTGCGAGACGTTTTATCGCAATGGTGGATGAGTTTTATGAACGCAACGTTAAGCTGATAATATCAGCCGAGGTGTCCATGGAAAAACTTTATTCAGATGGTCAACTTATTTTTGAATTTAGGCGCTGTCTGAGTAGACTCAGAGAAATGCAATCACATAATTACCTTGCATCACAGCACATACCATAACAAAAATATATTGTATCGAATGGGTTTTGTTATCTGCTTTGATTATCGGTAAAATCCTTCATATTAAATCTGATCGAGCTGATTGCTCGATACTATTAGAAGAGAATAAATAAATGGGCAGAAAATTCGAAGTACGTAAAATTTCAATGGCTAAAACTGCTGGTGCGAAAACCAAAGTCTATTCCAAGTACGGAAAAGAAATTTATGTTGTTGCCAAAAACGGTGGAATAGACCCTCAGGCAAACCTGGCTCTACGTAGGCTGATTGAAAAAGCCAAAAAAGACCAAGTCCCTAGTCATGTTATTGATAAAGCAATTGATAAAGCGGCAGGAGGTGCGGGTGAGGACTATGTACCTGCTCGTTATGAAGGCTTTGGTCCTGGTGGATGTATGGTGATTGTTGACTGTCTCACCGACAATAATAATCGCACTATCACTGATGTTCGAAATTGTTTCACAAAGACAGGTGCTAAATTGGGTGTCGAAGGTTCGGTAGGACATGTGTTTGACCACCAAGCGGTGTTTGCCTTTAAAGGTGATGATGAAGATGCAGTACTCGAAACATTGATGGAAGCTGACGTTGACGTTACTGACGTAGAATGTGAAGAAGGAATGGTCACTGTTTATGCGCCTCACACGGAATACAATAATACACGAACAGCCCTAACCGATGACTGTCCTGATATCGAATTTGATGCTGATGAAATTACTTTCATCCCTCAGACCGAGTCTGTTGTTAGCGGCGATGATGTAGCCACTTTTGACAAATTTATGGATATGTTAGAAGACTGTGACGATGTACAGCACGTCTATCACAATGCAGTCGTTGAGCGCTAAACTAATTTTTTAAGATTAAAAGCTGAAATTAAGCTCAGCTTTTTTCTAAACGACTATACATCGCTTTTTAACATGCTTCGCCATATATCCATCCAACCGGGCTCCTTACCAAACAAGGTGATGTTGGCTCTAAACACCCGAGTTGCAAATAATCGTACGTAATAAATCCCTGCCAGCAAGAAAACCAAAGATAACCCGACCTGCCACACTGGTACACTCATTGATGCAATGCCCATAGGCATAAAACTGATAGAGGTAAGAGGGACTAACGACAATACTTTGGCTACCTGACCGTTTGGCTCTCCCATAACAATAAAAACCAACATAACGGGTAACATGGGCAGTAACATCAAGCCGGTTTTTCCTGAGTGATTGGGGTCGTCAATGGTGGCGGCAAAGCCGACAAACACATAATTCCAAAACAACACGCCTAACACACAAAATAATAAAATTTGCATGACCACCGTGGCTGATACGTTTATATTATCACCGCCACCGTCTGAAAAAACTGCGATGCCAGTAAAAACAATGGCCATCATCAAACCGGTGGTCAATAGGCTTTTAATACTAGACAAACACAGACCTAATGCTTTGCCGTCTAGCCATTGTTGATGGCTGAGACAGGTTAACAACTGCTCGGTGATGCGATGTTGTTTTTCTTGTGTCACAGAAGTGAGTGATAAACCAAAACTGGTAAAGACTGCCATTGCACTCAAAATAGAGGCAAGCAACCCTAACATTACCACGCTGCTTCCTACCAACTCTTCAGCTTGATTTGATAAGGTCATGGATATAGGATTTTGTAATTGTTCTAATTGTTCTAATTGTTCTGAGCTAATGTCCATAGCCCTTAACAACAACTCTTTTTGATCAGCAACCAGCGCGTCTTCTTACTCTTGCTGCCACACACTTTGCTGAGAAATATACAGAGTAAATGTGTCTAATTGACTAACTTTTAGGCGCTGTTCCATAACACTGTTGTCACCTATAAGCCGCGACCAAAATTTGCTGAAAATCATACTTTGCGTTGCTTTCTCTAAACCAAGCGAGATAATGGGGTATATATTTCGTCGCTATGCCCTTCATATTACCTATCACCCAGCTCTTGAAATGAGTGATAGA